>REED01000031.1 GCA_007695225.1 Gemmatimonadales bacterium | reverse complement strand
GCCAACATCCTGGTCCGGGATCGGGCGGGGATCCTTCCTGAGAAGGAGAAGGGATACCTGGAACGGGTCCTGGCCAATGGCAAACACCTCCTCACCCTCATCAACGAGATCCTGGACCTTTCCAAGATTGAGGCCGGCCGGATGGAGGTGGTGCTGGAATCGGTGGACCTCAGGCAACTTGTGGGTGACACCCTGGCCCAGATGGAGGGTCAGGTAGCGGGACGACCGGTGACGCTCCGGTGGGAGGTGGAGGGCCACCCGGCCCCGTTCCGCACCGATCGCGGGAAGCTGAAGCAGGTGCTCATCAACCTCGTGGGAAACGCCCTCAAGTTTACCGAGGAGGGAGAGGTGGTGCTGTCCGTGGAAACCGGGGACGATGGACAGACGCCGGAGCGCATCCGGGTCAGGGATACAGGCATTGGAATTCCTGGGGACCGACTGGAGACCATCTTCCAGGCCTTCCAGCAGGTGGAACGGGGGTCGGCCCGTCGGTTCGGGGGCACTGGGCTCGGGCTCACCATCTCCAAGTCCCTCTGTGTCCTCCTGGGGTACGATCTGACCGTGGAGAGCGAGGCGGGCAAGGGCTCCATCTTCACGTTGGAACTGTCGCCGCCCGGGGGTGCCCCGGCCACCCCCTCCCCCGACTCCCTGGAGGAGGCAACCCTCCAGGCGGACGCATTCGCGGACGGGGGGCCTCCTTCCGGCCCGAATGGATTGGACCTGGAAGGACGGACGATCCTGGTGGTGGATGATGAGGCCGATTCCCGGGCCCTCCTGAGCCATTACCTGGAGGAATTGGGGTGCATTGTGGTCACCGCCGTGGATGGCATCGATGGACTGGAGGTGGCCCGCCGGGAGCTTCCCGACCTCATCACCCTGGACCTCATGATGCCCCGGATGAGCGGATGGGAGATGCTCCGGGCCCTGAGAGAGGATGCGGTCCTTCGGGAGACGCCGGTGATCGTGGTGAGCATCGTGGCCGAGGAGGGAGGCGCCCAGGTGTTGGGTTCGGTGGATCTCATGAACAAGCCGGTGGCCCGGGATGAACTCGAGCGCATGCTGAACCGGAACCTCACGGAGGAGGCGGCCCGGGTCCTGGTGGTGCAGGACCGGGCCGAGGACCGTCTGGTCCTGCAACGCTATCTCAGGGACGCCGGGCTCCAGGTCGCCATGGCGGAGGGCGCTTCCCAGGCGCTGGCGCTCCTGCAGCGGACGCCGGTGGACCTGGTTCTCCTGGACCTGACCCTTCCGGAAACCGATGGGATTCGCCTCCTGGAGCAGATCCGGGACCTTCCGGAACTGGCCACCCTTCCAGTGGTCATGCTCGCCTCCCGGGATCTCTCCCCTGAGGAGGCGGACCTGTTGAGCCGTCACGGGGTCCGGGTGATCCAGAAAGGGGCGCAGGTGGAACAGCACCTGCGTCGGGCACTGGACCGGCGTTTCAGCCGGGAGCGAGGGGTGCGATGAGCGGAGGTGCCGGATTGCTGGTTCTGCCGGCCTCCTCGGCCCTCGTTCCGGGGAACCCCGGGAGCGCCTCCCGGGGCGGAAGGAGGGGGTACTGGGACAACCCCTGAACCCGGAGGAACCGACCCACGTCCCGGCCCTTCGGTCCTTTGCCGAACCTCTGGGCCGAACCTCTGGCTTGCCCCACCAGGAAACGCCGCATTCGGTGGTGGGTACCGGGTCCCATGAGAACCAGCACCGTGCCCGACCTCCGGATCACCCTCGCCAACGACGCCCCGGTCCGGGAAGGGGGGGGGCACATCCTCTACTGGATGATCTCCTCCCGGCGACTGGAGTGGAACTTCGCCCTCCAGCGGGCGGTGGAATGGGCCCGCCACCTGGATCGCCCGCTTCTGGTCTTCGAGGCCCTTCGCATCGGGTATCCCTGGGCCAGTCGGCGTCTCCACCGCTTCTGTCTGGATGGGATGGCCGAGCACCGGGCGCGCCTCCAGGGGGCGCGGGCGGGGTACTTCCCCTACGTGGAGCCGGAGGAAGGGGCAGGGAAGGGACTCCTTGAGGCCCTGTCGGGGAACGCGTGCGTCGTGGTCACCGATCACTTCCCCTCCTTCTTCCTCCCCAGGATGGTGGCGGCGGCGGGGCGGAAGCTTCCCGTGGCGCTGGAGGTGGTCGATTCCAACGGCATCCTTCCCCTGCAGGCGCCGGAGCGGGACTTCACCACCGCCCACTCCTTCCGACGATATCTCCAGAAGACCCTTCCAGATCATCTCCCCGAGGCCCCCACGCCCCACCCCCTCCAGGGAGATCCCCTGCCCCCCTTTCCAGGGGTGGACCCGGAGATCCTGGCGCGATGGCCGGCAGCTTCACGGGAGCTCTTGGAGGGGGAGGATGGTCACCTCGACTCCCTGGCTCTGGACGCCGAGGTCCAGCCTGTCCCTTTCACCGGCGGCGCCAGCGCGGGGCGATCTCGCCTCCACCGCTTCCTCGAGGAGGGCCTTGCCCGGTACCCCGAGGATCGAAACCATCCCGACCGGGAGGCCGGAAGTGGACTTTCCCCCTTTCTGCACTGGGGGCATCTCAGTTCCCACGAGGTCCTCCATGACCTTCTGGAGAAGGAGGACTGGAATCCGGGGCGGCTCTCCCCCCGGACCGATGGACGGCGGGAGGGGTGGTGGGGACTTTCTCCCGGTGGTGAGGCCTTCCTGGACCAGCTCGTGACGTGGCGGGAACTGGGGTACGGAACGGCCCACCGGAAGGGGGAGGACGCCCTGGCCTTCGAGACGCTCCCCGACTGGGCTCTCCGAACCCTGGAGGCCCACCGACCCGACCCCCGCCCGCATCTCTACGATGGGGCCGAGTTCGAGGAGGCCCGCACCCATGATCCCCTCTGGAACGCCGCACAACGGGAACTCCGCCGGACCGGGACCATCCACAACTACCTCCGGATGCTCTGGGGGAAGAAGATCCTGGAGTGGTCCCCCTCTCCCGAGGAGGCCCTGGAGACCATGCTCCATCTGAACAACCGGTGGGGGATCGACGGCCGGAATCCCAACTCCACCTCAGGGATCTTCTGGGTGCTGGGGCGCTACGACCGGGGGTGGCCGGAACGCCCCGTCTTCGGAACCGTCCGGTCCATGACCTCGGCCAGCACCCGCCGGAAGGTGGAGCTGGACCGGTATCTGGAACGCTTTGGAAAACCTCTGACATCTTCTTCTGGGGAGTAGGCCGTCATGCCTGTTCATCGTCATCGTGTCGAACTGGACCACCCCGTGGAGGAGGTGTTCGCCTGGCACACCCGCCCCGGCGCCTTCGAACGCCTCTCCCCCCCCTGGGAGGATGTACGGGTCCGGGAGAGGGAAGGGGGGATCCGGGCCGGCGGTCGGGTGGTGCTGGGTCTGCGGAAGGGACCGGCGGAGCTCACCTGGGAGGTGGAGCACACCGCCTACGAGGAGAACCGACTCTTCGTGGATGAGCAGCGCTCCGGACCCTTCCAGAAGTGGCGCCACGAACACCGTTTCGAATCTCTTCCCGGAGGACGGAGCGCCCTCGAGGACGTGGTGGAGTGGGAGCCGCCCCTGGGCAGCCTGGGGGAGACCTTCGGGGGCGGGTACATCCAGCGGAACCTGGAACGGCTCTTCGTCTTCCGGGGGGTGCGCCTGGCGGATGACCTGGCCCGGCACCGGCGCTACGGCGAACCCGGGCCCCTCACGGTGGCCATCACCGGGGCCACGGGATTCATCGGGACCCATCTCACCCACCTCCTCACCTCAGGAGGCCACCGGGTGATACGGGTCACCCGGGGAGAGGCAGGGCCGGATGCCGTGCGCTGGGATCCTGCCGGGGGGGAGATGGATCCTGCCGGGCTGGAGGGGGTGGACGCGGTGGTCCATCTGGCAGGAGAGCCCATCGTGGGGGTCCGATGGACCGCCGCGAAGAAGCGGGCCATCCTCCGGAGCCGTGAGGTGGGAACGCTCACCCTGGCCCGTGCCCTTGCGGCCATGGATCGGCCCCCTTCCGTACTCGTCTCCGCCTCGG
Source organism: Gemmatimonadales bacterium (assembly GCA_007695225.1). Lineage (GTDB taxonomy): Bacteria > Gemmatimonadota > Gemmatimonadetes > Longimicrobiales > Gaopeijiaceae > T3Sed10-66. The sequence goes on along the minus strand of REED01000031.1, from coordinate 14,047 downwards.
GGGTGGACTACTACGGCGAGCGGGGCGACGAGCTCCTGGGGGAGTCCGCCGGAGCCGGCTCCGGCTTCCTGGCCGATGTCTGCGAGAAGTGGGAATCCGCTACCCTCCCAGCACGCTCCCGGGGGATCCGCACCGTGCACCTCCGAACGGGGATCGTTCTCTCCCCGGCGGGAGGGGTGCTGGGGACCCTCCTCCTCCCCTTCCAGTTGGGGGTGGGCGGGCGTTTGGGGAGCGGGCGCCAGTACATGTCCTGGATCGACCTGGACGACCACCTGGGCCTCATCCTCCATGCCCTCCGGGTTCCCGAGGTGCGGGGACCCCTGAACGCCACGGCCCCGAACCCCGTTCCCAACGCCGCGTTCACCGATGTCCTGGGCCGGGTCCTGGGGCGTCCTACCGTCCTTCCGGTTCCGGCGCTGGCGATCCGGACCCTCCTGGGAGAGATGGGAGAGGAGCTCCTCCTGCAGGGGCAGCGGGTGAGCCCGGAGCTGGCCCTCCGTAGTGGCTTCACCTTCCTCCGGCCCCACCTGGAGGACGCCCTCCGCTTTCAGCTGGGTCGAGAGGAGGTCTCCCCGGCGGCGGGTCCGGATCGGCTCCCCCCCTCCTCCCCCGGAGCCATGTGAGTGTGACCAGAGGATGGGGCGGCTGGGGCCCTCTTCTCCCAGCGCCCGGGTCCATCTTCTCCCCAATGGGCCAGGAAGCTTCGGATCCTGTGGGTCTCCTCCTCCACCATGGCCTCCAGTTCCCGTGCCGAGGGCGAGCCCCCTCCCGTGACCGTCACCAGGGGACCGGCGGAGAGGAAGGCCTGGGGTCGGGTCCGACTTCCCCCTTCCAGGTGGATCCCCAGAGGGAGGATGTGGCTCGCCCCCAGGCGCCGGGCCAGGAGCTCCACTCCACCACGAAATCCCAGGGGGGTCCGGAAGGAAGGGAAGATCTTCCCCTGTGGGAAGAAGGAGATGGTGGGGGGGACGGGACGGGTGGGGATCCTCTCCAGCCCCCGGAGCACCTTCCGGAAGGTCGCCGGGCGCTCCGGGTCGAATCCCATCCCTCCCAGCATCCGGAGGATCGGTCGCCCCCGGAGTTCCCGCTCCAGCATGATGGTATGGAGGGGCCCGGCAGGGCGAAGGCGGCGGTGGACCTCCCGGAGGAGAAAACCGTCGAACCAGCTGGTGTGGTTGGCCACCAGGAGGAGGGGGAGGGATGGATCCAGGTGCTCCGGCGCCGGGAGTCCTCCGATGTGGATCCCGGCGAGGCGGGTACGCAGCCAGGGTCGGAACGCCACCTCGAAGAGGCGCCAGGCGCTCGGGGACCCGGAAAAGGTCATGGGAAGCGAAGGGGGAAGGAGGGGCGAAAGGCCATGGACGGAAAAGGCTTGGGAAGAGGGACGGCACCGGTTTCGGTTGGCGTGGGTCCTCCGACCCCTGCATTCAACTTCAGCTTCGTGCCCCTGAGGGGGAAGTCCCCATCCCTTCCTCCACGCCCTGTCCCTGGGCCATGGATCCCCCGGGGCTGTGGATCCCCCGGGGAGGGCCAAGGTACTGGGAAGCCCTTCCCACTTCCATCGAACAGCGTGCCATGTCTGATCCCATGACTCCCTCCGCCCCCGAGACCCTCTCCCGCGAAGCCCTGGGTGGGGATCCCCTCCAGGCCTTCCAGCACTGGCTCTCCGCTGCGGAGTCGGACGCCGGAATGCGGTATCCCAATGCGGTGACCCTCTCTACCGTGGATTCCAGGGGGCATCCCGATGGGCGAATTGTCCTCCTCAAGGGGGTGGATGATCGGGGCTTCCTGTTCTTCACCAACTATGGCTCTGCGAAGGGTCGGGCCCTGGCGGTTCATCCCCAGGGAGCCCTGACCTTCTATTGGGATGGGATGGGTCGACAGGTCCGGGCCCGGGGCCCCGTGGAACGGCTTTCCCCGGAGGAATCGGACGCATATTTCGCCAGCCGCCCCCGGGTCTCCCGCATCGGGGCCTGGGCCTCGGAGCAGAGTCATGAACTTGAGGGGAGGGAGGTGCTGAACGCCCGGGTCGTGGAGATGGAAGCCATCCATCCCGGGGATGCGGTCCCCCGCCCACCCCACTGGGGGGGCTTCGTCCTGCGCCCGGAGGAGGTGGAGTTCTGGCAGGAGGGTCCCTTCCGCCTCCATGACCGGATCCTCTATCGCCGCTCTCCTTCCGGATGGGACTCGGTCCGACTCTTCCCCTGAGGGTCCGCCGCCTCGGTGGGGAGGGGCTCCTGGGGGACGGAATCCGCGGAGGCAGAATCCCCGGGCACGGAATCGTCGGGTCTCCGGAGGCCCTCCAGGCTGCCGACGATCTGCCCCTCCTCCCCGAGTTTGGGATAGGGGAGGCCCCGGAGCCGGCAGCGGCTGGCCAGCTCCGGGTGGGCCCACTCGAAGAGGGTCTCCGCATAGCGGTCTGCCGGGAGCCGGGAGGGAGGATCGTACATCCCCCGGATCTCTCGCTGCCGCATGGCTTCGTAGAGGAGAAGGGCCGCGGCTACCGAGACGTTGAGAGACCGGACCATCCCCATCATGGGTATGACGGCGGTGACGTCGCAGAGCTTCAGCGCTTCGGGGCTGACCCCATAGAGTTCCGCTCCCATGAGGAGGGCGGTGGGGCGGGTGAAGTCCACCTTCCGGAAGTCCACCGCCCGGGGCCCGGGGTGGGCGGCCACCACCTGGAATCCCTCTCCCTGGAGGAACCGGATGGCGCTGGGTCCGTCGGGATGCCGGTGGACCCGGATCCACTTGGCCGTCCCCCCGGAGGTGTCCGAATGCAGGTCCAGGCCCCGGTCCGGCGGGACCGCGTGGGCTTCCAGGACACCGGCGGCGTCACAGTTGCGCAGGATGGCGGAGAAGTTGTGGGTCTTGTTCACCCGCTCCATGAGGACGGTGAGGTCCGGCTGGCGGCGGTCCAGCACTCGTCGGAGCTTGAGGAATCGGTCGGGTCGCATGGTGCTTCGTCGGCCTCCGTCGCCGGCACTGGTTCTGCCCGCGGGTCTCCCCGCCGGCCTTTCCCTTCCCGCCCTTTCCAAGCATGTTGGCCCAGCCCTTCCGGGCCGCTCCCTGCTTGCCGGGCGTCGCCCTATCCCATGCTCGAGAAGGAGTCTGTCCATGAACCCGGTGGTTCCCTCCCGGATCCGTTTCGCTGCCGTGGCCCTTTGTGTTGCGGCCCCATTATTCCTCGCCGCCCTGGCCCCGACGCCGCTTCAGGGTCAGGGTGTTGAGGGAGAGGTCCGAATCACGGCGGAGCCTGCGGAACTCCGCCTCCGGGTGGGGGAGACCGCCAATCTGAGGTTCACTGCACGGGGTCCTGACGGCAACCCCGTGGACGTGCCCCTGCGGGTGGTGGGACCCCGGAACGCGGTCCGGGTCGGGGAAGGAGAGGTGGAGGCCCTTCAGGTTGGGACTCACCAGGTCGTAGCCACCTCCATTCCGGCACCGGGAACGGATGCGCCTCCCGCCTCTGCGGTGGTGACGGTGGAGGTGGATTGGCCCGAGCTCGCTTCATTGGAGGTGGGTCCGGCCGGAGCGGAAGTCCTCCATGCGGGCTCGACGATCCGCTTCGAAGCTCGGGTCCGTCATGGGGATGGATCCCTTCGCCCGGATCCGGAGGTCACCTGGGGGACCCCCACCCCTGAGGTAGTCCGTGTGGACCGGTTCGGGCACGTTACCGCAGTGGGAGAGGGCGAGGCGGAGGTCCAGGGCGAGGTGGATGGGGTGACCCATGTCTGGCGACATCGGGTGGAGTCCTTTCCCGCCGTGGAGCTGGAGATCGTCGGCGGTGAGGAGGAAGTCCGGACCGGGGATGTGCAGCGACTTCTGGTGGTGGCCCGGGACGCCGCCGGTCGGGAACTCTCCAACCTCCCGGTCACCTGGTCCCTGAGCTACCTGGAGCCCTCCGATATCCGGGCGCCGGCGGCGCCCGGTCAGGTCCGGGATGGGCGGGTGGTGGCCGATGTTCCGGGGACCTTCACGGTGGTGGCTTCCGCCGGACCGCTCCAGGCCCGGCATGCCTTCCAGGCGGTCCCCCGTGGCGTGGTGCAGGAGCTGGAGGTGCTGGGACAGGGCCGACAGGACTACGTCCGGACCACCGACTTCTGGGTCTTCGAGGGAGTGGATGGCCGGGACTACGTCCTCACCGGGGCAAAGATGTCCGATGGACAGGCTTTCGTCTTCGATGTCACGGATCCATCCAACATGGTGAAGACCGATTCCATCCAGGTGGACGCCCGCTCCATCAACGACGTGAAGGTCTCCCCTGACGGGCGCTACGCAACCCTCACCCGGGAGGGGGCGTCGGATCGGCGGAATGGCCTGGTGATCCTGGATCTGAAAGACCCCGCCCATCCCGTCGTGGCCACCGAGTTCACCGAGCGCCTCACCGGTGGGGTGCACAACGCCTTTCCCACCGATACCCACGTATTTGCCCTCTCCGGTGGGGAGAAGTACGTCATCCTGGACGTGGAGGACATCTACGCCCCCCGGATCGTGAGCGAGGTGCAGCATGGGGACTGCCGGATCCACGACGTCTGGGTCCACGATGGCATCGCCTACTCGGCCCAGTGGGGATGCGGCGTCATCGCCTACGACGTGGGGAACGGGGGCTGGGGGGGGAGTCTCGAGAACCCCGTCTACATCAACTCCTACATTGTCCCCGATGGGGCTACCCACGCCGTCTTCCCCTACCACCAGGAGTCCTCGGGCCGGTTCTACCTCTTCATCGGGGACGAGCTCATGAATCGCCAGGGACTGGCCTGGGCCGGCGTCCCGGGGAATTACCAGATCCCCTACGACCCTGAGACGGGTGAGGGGGGGACGATCCTGAGCACCCGGGGCTACATCCAGATCATCGACTTCACCGATCCTTCCACTCCTGAGATGGTGGCCCGGTACGAGGTCCCCGAGTATGGGACCCACAACATCTGGGTGGAGGACGACGTCCTCTACCAGGCGTACTACGAGGGAGGGCTCCGGGTGGTGGACGTCTCCGGGGAACTCATGGGGAATCTCTACACCCAGGGGAGGGAGATGGCGGTCTACCGTTCCGCCGATCCCCTGGGGTACGTCCCCAATTCCCCCATGGTCTGGAGTGCCATGCCCTATAAGGGGATGATCTTCTTCACCGACACGAATTCCGGGGTCTGGGCCGTCCGCCTGAATCCGGGACCGCGTCCGGTGATGTGATTCATGGCCCCCGCCCCTTTCTGGGCCTTCCGCCGGGCAGCGGTCCTTCTTCTCCTCCTCCCACTGGCATTGGCCGCCGGATGTGAGGGACGGCAGGCCGGCCCGGAGGCGGTGCCGAGGGATTCCCATCTCACCTTCCAGGACATTGCCCCGGACACCTCCGCCTACCTGGAGATTCTGGAAGTGGAGGACCGGCGGGCGTCCCGCCCGGGAGACCTGGCCCGGCTGACGCGGGCGACCGCCTCTCCCCACCCTGGGATTCGCCGTGCGGCGGTCCGGGGGTTGGGGCGCCTGGAGCGGCCCGAGGTGGCGCAGGGGTTGATCGCCCTCCTGGGGGATGGGGATCCCGGGGTGCAGGCCGAGGCGGCGAACGCCCTGGCCCAGTCGGTGAAGAGCGGGGATCGTGGTGAGGTGTCCCGGGTCCGAAGTGCCCTGGCCGCCGCCCTCGCCGGCGCTACCCCCGCGGTCGGGGATGGGCCCTTCGGCGCTGCGGCCCCCGAGGCCTCGGCCCTCGATCCGTCGGCCCTCGGGGCGTTGGCCCGAAGCCTGGGCCGGCTACCCCTCCATGACATGGAGGATGCCCAGGCCGGGGCGGCCGCCCTCCTCCAGGCGCTGGAGGTCGCCGAGGGAGTGGATGGCGGTGCCAGTGCAGTCCACCTCGGCCACCTCGGCCACCTCGGAGTGGCCCGAGGCGCCCTCTTCCTGCATCGGGGGATGGCGGCCCGGCGGGCCCTGGAGGCCGGCGGAAGCGGGGCCGGGGAGCCGCCAGGGGGGGAGGGGGACGCCGTCGAGTCCCTGAAAGCCCTTCGGGATCGCCTCGAGGCCCTTTCCCGGGAGGCACCCGGATGGACGGTCCGCCTGGCTGCGGCTCAGGCGCTTAGAGCGGCAGGGGACATTTCCCCGGAGCTCGCCTGGGCGTGGCTCGGGGACGAAGAGGCGGAGATTCGTCGCGAGGGAGCTGCGGCGCTGGTCGGTGGAGGTGGGGGTGGGGCCCGCCCCGCGCTCGTGGCCGCCCTGGCTGACCCGGTGGAGCAGGTCCGGGTCGAGGCGGTGCGGAGTTTCGCCCGTCTTCGAAGGGCCAGTGACGTATGCGGACCCCTTCTCGATGCCGCCCGGGATTCCTCGATGCATGTGGCATTGGTCGCCCTGGACGCGCTGGCCGGGACTCCCCAGGCGGGCCCCTGCCCCGATGCGGCCCGGGTGCTGGAATTCCTGGAAGCCGAGGTGAAGGCCCTTCCAGCCTCCGGCGACACGGGATGGCAAGGCCCGGCCCGGGCCCTGTCAACGCTGGCGCGCCTGGATCCGGACCAGGCTCGCCTTCTCCTTCCCGTCTTCCTGACCCATCCCCATGCCTTCGTTCGGGTCCACGGGGCCCGGGCGGCAGGGATCCTCGGAGAGCGGGATCTGCTGGAACTGGCAGAGGATTCCCACGCCAACGTCCGGGAGGCGGCCCTCCAGGCCATCTCGGAACTCCCCGGAGGGGTTCCTCTCCCGGTCCTCCACGCCCAGTTGGACCAGGATGACCCCATGCTACTCCGGACCACGGCCCGTCTCCTGGAGGGAAGGGAAGCGACCCGTCCACGGGAGGGCCCCTCCCGGACCGAGGTGGCCGAGGCACTCCTGGTCGCCCTCGAACGGGCCACTGCCTCGGGCGCCATGACCTCCCGGGATGCCCGTGTCCCCCTCCTTCACCAGGTCGGGGCCTGGGGAGGGGTGGCGGAGGCTCCCCGCCTGGAGCCCTTCCTCCGGGACTTCGATCCGGTGGTGGCGGAGGAGGCGGCCCGGATCCTGTCCGGTTGGACCCGGAGTGAGGTGACGGCGACGCCCCAGCTCTTACCGGCCGAGCCTCTCCCGGGGTTGGCCCTGCTTCGGGAGATGGAGGAGATGACGGTGGAGGTGGAGATGGTCGACGGCGGACGCTTTTCGCTGCGGCTCTTCCCCTTCGAAGCCCCCACCAACGCGGCCCGCTTCGTGGCCATGGCCCGGGAGGGGACGTTCGACGGCCTCACCCTCCACCGGGTGGTCCCCAACTTCGTGGTGCAGGGGGGGAGCCCAGGGGCCAACGAGTATGCCGGCCATGGGGGCCATACCCGTGACGAGTTGGGCCTACCCGGCCACTGGCGGGGGACGGTGGGGATCTCCACCCGGGGGCGAGACACCGGGGATGGGCAGATCTTCGTGAACCTGGTGTCCAACCTCCGACTGGACCACGACTACACCGTCTTCGCAGTGGTGGAGGAGGGGATGGAGGTGGTGGACGCCATCCGGGAGGGGGACCGGATGGCGTCGGTGCGGGTGCGTTCCCCTTAGGGGCCTCGCTAGGGGCCTCGCGTCCTTCCTCAGCCGCCGGTTCCGTCCCATTCGCCGTTCCCGTCCCCATCGACATCCCCATCCGTCTCCCCCTCGCCGTCGTCCTGCGCTGCAGGGTCCCCCTCGCCGTCGTCCTGCGCTGCAGGGGTCTCACCGGTCTCCTCCAGGGTGGACAGGACGTCCCGCCACCGGAAGCCCTCGCCCATCCCCCGGACCCAGTAGTCCATCCACGCCATCTCGCTCACCGACTTGACCAGGCGGTTCCGGGCATCGGGGATTCCGTGGGTGCTCCCGGGATACATGAAGAGTTCAGTGGGAACCTCCAACTGGCGCAGCGCCATGTGGAGCTCCACCGACTGGGGGCTCGGGACCCGGGGGTCTCCTTCCACCACGTGGATCATGGTGGGGGTCCGGGCGTTGGCGATGTACTTCAGCGGCGACTGTTCCCAGTAGGGATCGAAATCATGGTAGGGGAGCTCGTCCCCCAGGTAGAACTGGCGGTTTCGCTGCACGTCGCTCTGGGCGTACATGGAGATCCAGTTGGAGGTCCCGGCCCCGGAACTGATGGCCTGGAACCGATCCGTGTTCACCAGGATCCAGTTGGACCAGTGACCACCGGCGCTCCACCCCAGGACCCCCATCCGGTCGGGGTCCACGATCCCCTCAGCGATGAGGTGGTCCACCCCCGTCATGATGTCCTCGTATCCCGGGGGGAAGTAGTTCCCCACGATGCCGGTGCGGAAGGCCTCCCCGTAGTTGGTGGAACCCCGATAGTTGGGCTTCAGGACCGCGTAGCCGGCGCCGGCGTAGATCTGGGATCCGTAGCCGCCGTTGAAGCTCAGGACGTCCGCGGCGGCGGGGCCGCCGTGGATCGCCACGATGAGGGGGTAGCGCTCCCCCGCCTGGTATCCCACCGGGAGGGTGAGGACTCCCCCGACCTCCACCCCGTCGGATGAGGTCCAGGTGACTTCCGCCTGGCGTCCCAGGGCGAACCCGGCGACCTGGGGGTTCACGTCGGTGAGGCGGGTCCAACTCGCCCGGTTCTCCAGCGCCTGCGTGGAGGCCGCGGTGAAGAGGGTGGAGGGGGTGGAGGGATCCTGGTAGGTGATGAGGAGAACGCCCGTGTCCTCATCCCGGTCCACCGAGAGGGCGGCATCTTCCCGGGTCACCTGCCGGACCTGGTCGGTGTTCACGTCCAGGGCAAGGAGCTGGCGGGTGGCCCGAATCCCCTCGTTGAAGTAGACGGTGTTCCCGTCCTCGGCCCAGAAGCCCACCGAGACGTGTCCGTCGAACCCTGCGCCCAGGATCCGCCAGTCACTGCCCCGATCGGCGACTTCCCGAATGTGGAGCCGCCGGTTGTCCATGGTGTAGCGCTCCAGCTCCTCCGGTGCCGAGAAGGCCACCCACCGCCCATCCGGGGAGAAGAAGGGACCCGCCGGGCTCACCTCATGGGTCTCGGTCAGGCGCTCCACCGGGCCGCCGGCGGTGGCCAGGAGGTACAGGTCGGTGTGGAGTCCCTCTTCGGTGATGTTCCTCCGGTACCGCTCCGAGGAGACGGCGGCGAACCCCACCCAGCGGCCGTCGTCGGAAAGGGTGAAGCGGGTCACCGAGTACGCCGGATCGCCGGCGATCCGGGTGGCCTGCACAGGGGCCAGGTCCAGGCGCCAGAGGGAGGAAAGGGGGGTCTCCTGATTCCGGACCTGCACGGAGAACCCCATCTCCCGACGGAGGCGGTCGTCGGTGTCCACCGAATCCGGGGCCAGGAAGTAGAGGCTCCCGCTGTCCGGCGCCCACTCCCAGCTCTCGACCCCACCCGCCTGATCCGTCAGGCGCTCCGCGGCGGGGACCCCCGCTTCCATCTCTGCGACCGCTCCCACTTCCAGGCGGTGGAGCTGCCTCGAGTCTGTGGTCCCGGCCTGGAAGACCAACCAGCGTCCGTCGGGGCTGAAGGCGAAGGAGGTGACCCCCCCTTCGGCATCGGTGATCCGCCGGGCCTCTCCCCCGTCGGGACGCATGAGGTAGAGCTGGTTCTGGTTGGAGGCAGAACCCGGCGCGTCCCGGTTGGACAGAAAGAGGAAGAAGTCGCCGTCCGGTCCCCATGCGGGGGCGGTCTCATTGGCTTCCCCGGTAAAGGTCATCTGCCGCGACGACGCGACCCCCTCCTCCAGGGAGACCAGGTGGACATCGGTCTGGGACCGGTCCTCCTCCCAGTTCGGGGTGGTGACAGTGTGGAGGAGCCAGCGTCCGTCCGGGCTCGGCGCCGGGGCACTCCAGGAGCGGAGATGCTGGACATCCAGGAAGGTCATGGGACGAAGACCTTCCTCCGCGGACGCGGCTACGCCCTGCTGTGCCCTGGCCTCGAAGCCGGCCGGTGCCGCCAGCGGCCCTACCAGGAGGAAGAGGAGGACAAAGGCCAGGGATGGGAAAACCGGCGGGAGTGGGCGGGGAGGAGTCATTGTCGATGGGGCGAGGGGGGTGGGACGGAGAAGGGAACGACGGGCGGGAATGGCGGGAACCTGGCGCTCTTTTGAGCACCCCCGCCCAACCCCCTTCCATGTTCCAACTCCTGTCGGGATCGCCTGGGAGGGGCGTACCCTGCTTCAGCCAGGGTAGGGCAGGAAGGTGCGAGGGGTCAAGCGGCGCTTGTCCACCGTCGCCCCCCCATCTAATCTCACGGTGAGCATTCCCCCCCACATCTCTATCCGGTGTCCTTTCCCGTGGTCCTTCACCCCACCTGGTTTCGGCTCGTCCCACTTCTCCTGGTCCTGACTCCCCTCTCCCTGGCAGGTCAGGCGGAACCCTCGGGCCCCTCCCTGGGGGAGGTATGGGTCGGAGATGTCCTCATCGACGGAGCGCCCCCTCCTCTGGCTCCCGAGACCATCACCCGGGACGAGCGGGGGCGGGCCACGGTCCGGGCCATCCGCCTCGCCGAACCCCTGCAGGTGGACGGGATCCTGGACGAGGAGATCTATCGCACCACCCCCCCCTTCGGAGGATTGGTGCAGGTGGCGCCGGTGGCGGGGGAGCCTTCGTCGGAGCGATCCGACATCTGGGTGATGTACGACGATACCCACATGTATGTCGCCTGCCGCTGCTGGGACGCGGCGCCGCCGGAGGAATGGGTGGCCAACGAACTCCGGCGGGACTCCAATGGCCTCCGACAGAACGACCACTTCGGGGTGATGTTCGACACCTTCTACGACCGTCGGAGTGGGTTCATGTTCTATTCGAATCCCCTAGCGGCCAGGGCCGACTACTCGGTGATCGACGAGGGAGGTCCCAACAGCGACTGGAATCCCGTCTGGGAGGTCCGCACCGGCCGCTTCGAAGGGGGCTGGACCATCGAGATGGCCATTCCCTTCCGGTCCCTCCGCTATCGTTCCGGGCCTGACCAGGTCTGGGGATTCCAGGTCCGTCGTTCCATCCGGCACAAGAACGAGTGGGCCTATCTGAATCCCGTTCCCGCCTTTCTGGCGGGACCCCAGGCGCTGAACCGGGTCTCGGCTGCCGGGACGTTGGTGGGCCTGGATCTCCCCGACGCCGGGCGAAACCTCGAATTCAAACCCTATGTCATCACCAGCACCACCACGGACCGGCTCCAGGCGCCCACGGTGGAGAACCGGTGGGACGGTGACCTGGGCATCGACGTCAAGTACGGGATCACGGCGAATCTCACCGCGGATCTAACGGTGAACACCGATTTCGCCCAGGTGGAGGTGGATGAGCAGCAGGTGAACCTGACCCGGTTCAACCTCTTCTTCCCCGAGAAGCGGGAGTTTTTCCTGGAAGGGAGGGGGGTGTTCGACTTCGGTCGAGGCGGCGCCGGGGGCGGCCCGGGGGCGAGAGCCGGGGACACACCCTTCCTCTTCTACAGCCGGCGGATCGGTCTGGAGCAGGGGCAGGTGGTGCCCATTGACGTGGGGGGACGGATCACGGGAAAGGCGGGGCCCTTCGGCATCGGTCTTCTCAACATCCGGACCGGTGGAGTCGGGGCCTTCGGGTTGGAGCCCACGGACTTTACGGTGGTGCGTCTGAAGCGGGATGTCCTCCGGAGCAGCGCCATCGGCGGGATGTTCACCCGGCGGTCCATGGACACCTCAGGGATGGGGTCCAGCCGGGCCTATGGGGTGGATGGTACCTTCTCCTTCTTCCAGAACCTCCGGATGAGCAGCTATCTGGCCCGGACCGAGACCGAGAATCGCTTTGGAGACGACCGGAGTTGGCAGGGCACGGTGAGCTATGAGGGGGACCTCTACGGGGGGAAGGCGGAGGCCCTCAAGGTGGGAGAGGATTTCAACCCCGAGGTGGGCTTCACCCGGCGCCGCGACTTCCGGAAGGGAGCCCTCTCCGCCCGGTTCAGTCCCCGACCGGCCTCCCTCGCCTCGGTGCGGAAGTTCACCTGGGAGGCGTCCCTGGATTACTTCGAGGATGGCGCCGGGCGGATGGAGACCCGGGAGCAGGGCGGCAAGTTCGATGTGGAATTCGAGAACAGCGACCAGTTCACGTTGGAGGGCGAGCGGGTCCTGGAGCGGCTCGCGAACCCCTTCCCGGTGGGGAGGGATCTGATCCTTCCCGTGGGGGAGTACCGGTTCTCCGGCGTTCGGGCCGCCTATCAGTTCGGGTCCCACCGGCGGATCTCGGGAACGGCCTCCCTCCGGCACGGAGGGTTCTTCGATGGGACCCTCACCTCCCTGGGCTTCTCCCGGGGGCGGATGGTGGTGAACAACCACCTCTCTGTGGATCCTGGATTGACGGTGAACTGGCTCGACCTTCCCGCAGGCGAACTTCGGCAGGTTCTCCTCCGGAACCGGGTGGACTATGCCTTCACCCCCCTTATGTTTGCCAGCGCTCTCCTCCAGTACAACTCCAACGACCGGACCTTCAGCGGCAACCTTCGGTTTCGGTGGGAATACCATCCGGGAAGCGAGGTATTCCTCGTTCTCACCGATGAACGGGACACCCACCCCGAGGGGATCGGCCTACGGAACCGGGCCCTGGTGTTCAAGGCCACACGCCTGCTCACGTTCTGACCGACCGTCCCACCCGGGGTGAGCCGTTCCGGATCATCCGTCCGGGGGACGGACAGGGGTGAGCTTAGGGTGGAGCCGAAGGTGTTTCACGACCCGTCGCTGGGAGACCTCCGCGCCGTAGACGTTCCCCTCCGCGTCCACCGCCACCCCCTCGGGTCCGCTGAAGCTCATCACCCCCAGGTTCGGGTTGTTCCAGGTCTCGGGGATGAAGTGGAAGACCCACCCGGTGCGGGCGTCTCCGATCCGGATCCCCCGCTCCCACCCGGCGTTCCGCTGCCCGGTAAACTGGTTGGGGGCCGGTCCCGACTCGGAGTCCGCAACATAGATGAGGTCGTCCTGATCGATGAAGATCCCGCTAGGCCGTCCGAACTGGGTCCAGGCCGCCACGAAGGTCCCGTCCTGCTCCAGGATCTGGATACGGTTGTTGTAGCGGTCCGCCACGAAGAGGCGCCCCTGGGAATCCATGGCGATGGCGTGGGGCTCCAGGAACTCTCCAGGGCCGTAGCCCGTGGATCCGATGGTTTCCTGGTAGGTGCCGTCGGAGGAGAATCGAATGATTCGGTTGGGGGCGGCGGGCCCATGGCCGTCCACCACGAAGATGTCCCCGTTGGGGGCGACGACCACGTCGTTGGGGCGGGTGAGGCGGGCCGGGGGGTCGCCGGGCTCTCCCGGCGTACCCAGCGTCATGAGGAGCTCCCCTTCGGGGCTGAACTTGAGGACGGAATGCCCCAGCCCGATCTCTTCCGAGCCGGAGACCGCGGCGTCGGTGACCCAGACATTCCCGTTGGGCTCCACGTACATACCGTGGGGCCAGGAGATCAGGCCCGAGCCGAAGCTCCTCAGGACGTTCCCGTCGGTGTCCATGAGGAGGACCGGGTCCACGTCGGAGCCGACACAGCTGTTCTGGCCGCACCGTTCCGCCACCCACAGGTTCCCGTCGGGGGCGGGGTAGATGGCGCTGGTGGCCCCCCACTCCCGACCATCGGGGAGCTCTCCCCATGTGTAGTCGGGGCGGTAGGGGTTGGTCGGGGTCTGGGCCGCCAGGTCACCGACCTGGACCGCTCCCATCACCGCCAGGAGGACTACGCTGGCTGCGTATCTCAGGGAAAGGAACCTCACGGTCACCTCCGTTTCAGCTTAAAGATGAGTCTGACCCTTCCTCAGCACGCCCGAAGCGGACTGCGCTGTCGCGCGGGTCGCCTATTCGCGTCGTCTCGGTCGCGGCAGTCGCGTGGACGAAGTGGAACGGTGAAGAGATCCATGGATAGCCTGTGTGCGCAAGTCCCGGGCGGTATCTGGCGACCCACGGGTCCCCATGGCCGAAGGTGCTGCGAGTTCCTGCGAAGGCCGGGTCCGAGGTCCAGGGCAGGTGTTCCAGGGCAGGTGTTCCGGCACCGGCCTTCTCGTGGAAAGCTTGAGGGTCCCTGCAATGGAACCTCGCCTCAAGCAGTGGCGATCCTGTATAGTGTTCTCTCGGCCGGGGTGGCGAAACGGTAGACGCAGGGGACTTAAAATCC
>REED01000214.1 GCA_007695225.1 Gemmatimonadales bacterium | reverse complement strand
AAACCCTGGACCGATACACGCTGGCAGATTTTCTGGCCTCGCCGGAACGGCGGGAGTCCTTGGTTCAGTTGTGGGACAGCGCACGGGCGCGGACCGCTTGAGCGCCAAGCGCGCTGCCCCCCTCCCCCAGTCCGACGGGGGACGGCGATCCAGGGATCCGACCCCGGGAGCCATCCGTCTGGCGTTCCTCCCCTCTTCGTCTTACCATCAGGCGCATTAAAAACCCAGATTCATCCAGGGGCTCGACAGGCTCCACGGAGGTCCCATCCGGACGGGTGCATCCGGGAAGGTGGTCGTCTTAGCAGGAAAGGTGTGGCCGTGATCCCCCACCTTTTCCGGACTCTACACCCTTCCGGCTCCCTTCCGGGTTTTTCCGTGTCTGCCCCTTATCCCAGGGACATCGGTGACTCCAGGGGACCACCGATCCAACTCCAGAGGCCATGCGCCAACGTCTCATCGTGGCCACCGCCGTAGCGGCAGCACTCTTCCATCTCTACGCTGCGGGCGTGTCCCCCTTTACTGCCCTTGTTCAGCGCCCGGTCCACCTGGCGCTCATGGCCATCCTGGGATTCCTGGGGCTCGGTGTGCGATTGGCTGGCCGCGCTCGGGAGGTGGGAGAAGACGCGGACACCGGGCCGCCGGAGGCGCCGGGTCTGTGGACCCGCATGGAGACGTGGATCGGCTGGCTCCTGGCCGTGTTGGCTGTAGCGAGCGCCGCCTACCTGGGAATGAATCACGAGGAGTTGGTCCAGCGGGCGGCAAGCCCCACCACCCTCGATCTTGTCCTGGGGTTCGCCACCATTCTGATGGTCCTGGAACTGACCCGGCGAAGCACGGGGTGGGGATTGGTGGCGGTAGCGGGATTGGCCCTGGTCTACGCCTTTGCCGGGCCCTTCCTCCCAGGCCTCCTCGCCCATCGGGGATACGGGCTCACCCGTCTGGTGGAACACCTCTACCTCACCACTGAGGGAATCTGGGGGGTGCCGCTCGGCGTGTCCGCCGACTTCGTATACCTCTTCATCCTTTTTGGGGCCGTCTTGGATGTGGCGGGTGGGGGAGCCCTCTTGCTGGGGCTGGCCGAGCGGGTGGCCGGAAACACCCGGGGAGGCCCGGCCAAGACGGCCTCGGTAGCCAGTGCATTCATGGGATCCCTTTCTGGCAGCGCCGTCGCCAACGTGGTGACCACTGGGACCTTCACCATTCCCCTGATGCGGCGCGCCGGATTCAAACCCCATTTCGCTGCGGCCATTGAGGCGGCGGCGAGCACCGGGGGTCAGCTCATGCCCCCCATCATGGGCGCCGGCGCGTTCATCCTGGCTACCTGGACGCAGATTCCCTATGTGCAGGTGGCGCTGGCGGCCACCATCCCCGCCCTCCTCTACTACGTTGCCCTCCTCGCGGCCATCCATTTCCGGGCCTGCCGGATGGGACTGGAACCGACCAGCCTTGAGGAACGGGACAAGGAGCCGGTCCTGCCCCGGCTCCACCTCCTCATCCCCCTGATCATCATCGTGGTCTTCCTCGGGATGGGTCGCTCCCCCATGCGGGCGGCCTTCTGGGGGGTGACCTCCGCCATCGCCGTGGCGCTGATCCTTCCCGCCACACGGCTGGGGTTGAAGGACTTTGAACGAGCGCTCCTGGCCGCAGGCCGGGGCACCGTACAGGTTGCAGCGGCTTGTGCCGCAGCGGGGATCGTAGTGGGAGTGGCCACCCTCACCGGCGTCGGGTTGCGGATGTCGGAGCTCATCGTGACGCTGGCCGGTGGAAATCTCTTCCCTGCGCTCGTCCTCACGGCCCTGGGTTCCATCGTCCTGGGGATGGGGCTTCCCACCACCGCCGCCTATGTGGTGCTGGCAGCTCTGGGTGCACCCGCCCTGGTGGAGTTGGGCGTACCTCTCCTGGCTGCCCATCTCTTCATCTTCTACTACGGCGCCATCTCCAACGTCACCCCTCCCGTCTCCCTGGCCGCCTACGCGGCGGCCGGCGTGGCCGGGGCGCCGGCCATGAAGACGGCGGTCTCCGCCATGATCCTGGCCTTGGCCGGATTCATCGTTCCGTTCATGTTTGTATATGGGCCGCCGCTCATCCTCGACGGGACGCTTCTGGAAATTGTCATCACGGTAATCACCGGGACGGTGGGGGTCATCGCCCTGGCTTCGGGGACCATGGGCTATGCCCGGAGATCGCTGGCGATCTGGCAGCGGGGTCTCATGATCGCCGCTGCCATCACCCTGATCTTCCCGAATCTCGCGACGGACGCGGTAGGATTGCTGGTGGTGCTCTACTTCTTCCGACCGGGTCAGCCAGCCGACCCTGTGGCCCCTGCGCCGACTCCGACGGCGTCGAGGATTGCCGAGTAACTGGCCTTGCCCAAGCCTACGCACCGAACCATGAACCGATGAGCACCCGCCCCCACATGAAGCCACTGGAGACGTTATGACCTACAGAGATTCCTCAGGGCACACAGCCCCTCGCCACCTTCCCTTCGGGATGCGCAGAGGAGCGCTCGCTGCCCTGGCCCTCCTCCTTGCCAGCGGGATCGTGGCTTGCGGCGAGGGCTTCGGGAGCGACCGTTTCATGAGTATCGGTACCGCAGGGACGGGCGGAATCTATTACGTCCTGGGCGGCGCCCTGGCGAGCCACATGTCCGAACTGGACCCCGCACGGCAATACACTGCCGAGGTGACCGGTGGCTCTGTGGAGAACGTGAACCGGGTCCGGGCGGGGCAACTCGACCTGGCCATGGTGCTGGCCATCTCCGCCTACGACGCCTATACCGGGGGCCGGGACACGGACCAGCCCATGGAAAACCTCCGGATCGTGGCGCCTCTCTACCCCAATATCACCCACGTCATGGTGCGACGAGGCTCAGGGATTGAATCCCTCGAGGACCTGGCCGGAGCCCGGATCTCGGTGGGTCCGGCGGGAAGCGGCACGGAGCAAATCGCGCGGCAGCTCTTGGAGGCCGTGGGAATGACCTATGCCGACGTAAGAGAACGATATCTCTCCTTCGCCGAGTCCTCCTCCGCGATCCAGGATGGCGCTATCGATGCCGCTATCATCTCGGTGGGGTATCCAGCTGCCGCGGTCCTGGAGGCTACCACCACGGCAGGAGCCCTCCTGATCCCCATTACCCAGGACATCCTGGACAGGCTCCAGGAGCGCTACCCCTACTACCAGGCGGGGGAGATTCCGGCCGGGGTCTATCGGGGGGTCACCGAGACCGTTCCCACCGTGGCCATGATGAACTGGGTGGTGGGCCGGGAGGAACTGCCTGCCGACGTGGTGGATACGTTCCTCGACATCCTGGACCAGCGACGCGACCAGCTCATCCAAGTTCACGAGATGGCGCGGCAGATCGACATGGCGACTCTCCAGACCGCCCCGATCCCCCTCCATTCCGCAACCGAGGCGTGGCTGGACCGGCGGTGACGGGCCCACCCCCGGTCTCCCTGGGGCAACCAGGACCATAAAGGGCAGACTCGCACAAAAGCCCCCCGGCGCGATGCGCCGGGGGGCTTTCACCTGGGACTTGGTCATCCAAGTCTCGTTGATCGTCGAGACGCGGTACACCAGGCTTCAGTGCTTGCTGGGCTCCGCCCTCCTCGTACCTGGGCCGCGCAGCTTGATCAGCAGGACAGGCAGTTGTTGTTGTTCTTGGCGCCCAGTCCCTCCAGGAGCGCG
>REED01000094.1 GCA_007695225.1 Gemmatimonadales bacterium | reverse complement strand
CCGGAGACCCGCTCCCCTACGATTCCCTCCTACTCGCTCAGGACGAAGGGGTCTACATCGGTAATCCCTACGGGCTGGTGGTGAAGCACGATCCCCGTTCAGCAGTGGAAGAGGTATGGATCTCGGACTTCTTCAGCAATGTCCTTCTGCATTTCGATGGCGATGGCGAGTTGCGGGCTCGGTTGGGGGCCCCTGGCCCGGGCCCGGCGGAGTTCAGCAGCGCGGCGGTGATCTTCCACCCCGGCCCTGAGCAGGTCGCGGCCGTGGATCGCCGGCAGCGGGCCGTGAAGTGGTTCGATCGTGCCAGCGGCGAGCTGGAGCGATTCCTCAGGTACGACACAGGTCTCATCGGCGTCACGCCCCCGGTGCCGATGTCCCGAGACCGGCTCGTCTTCCCCCTATTGGATTTCGAGTCTCGAACCTCCCTGGCCATCCTGGATCTCACCGCGGGGACGTGGCGGCGATCCGGGCCTCTCCCGGAGGCGTATCATCGATCCTTGGACACAGGCGCTGGAGGCTTCGCCAGCTTCTTCGTCAACACACTGGTTGCCGGACTGGGCGGCTCGGAGGTACTGATCGGATTCTCGGGAAGTGAGATCCTCTACCGCCACGACGTGGAGAGCGGTGAGAGCGTTCCCCTGGGGAGGATCCCCCGGCGACTCCGAAGGGGCGCCTCCGACGACCTGTGGAGGGCGTTCGACATCCCGGCCGAATACGGTGACGGGCTCCCGTTCGACTGGGCTTCGGGCATGGACGGGCTGGGCGTACTGGGCGATGGGCGGATCGTCGCCATCCACGCCGATCGGGAACCCGAAGGGACGGGCCCGCCGGTGCTCCTGCGCGGCAGGCACTTCATGACCATCATGGACATCGACGACGACGTCGCCTGTGTGGATCTTCCTGTGCCCGGCGGACGGGACACCCGTTCCATATTCGCCGTGGAGGATGACGTGCTCTACGTGTTGGATCGTCGCGTGACCATGTTGGAGAGCGAGGCCTGGCTCCTTCGCCTGGACCTGGCGGATCGGAGGCCGTGTCCCGAGGATGCTCTCGTTGAGGGCTGGGTGATCCAGGGCACCGGCGCATACCGGTAGATCAAGGGGATGGTCGTTCTCCCCACCCCCCGCCCGCTTGCCCGGCCAGGAATCACTCCCTACCTCGACCCCTTCGAGCGGAGTCTTGCCGCCATCTGAACGGGGGTGACCATGCCGATCATGAGCCCCATCCTCAACGTACGAAACGTGAGTCGGTCCCATCGGAACGGTGGCGGCCATGATTCGGGCACCGGCGATTTCCTGGGGAGCGACCGGAGAGACAGCACAGCGATGATGGGATGTCCTTCCCCACCAGATCTCACAACAGGAGCGTTTGGGGGGCGGAAGCCCAATCTGAGTAGGCCGATCTGCTCCGCACTGGGCCTCCTCCTGAGCGGATGTGGGGGAGCCGAACCTCCTACCGCCGCCGAGGCGTCCTCGCCCGAGGCCGTCCGGTACGAACTCGTGGCCGAGTTCGGTGGCGGGGAGCCGGGACCGTGGTTCAGCCGAATCTTCGACGGGTTCTACCTGGATGAGAGAACCCTGGCGGTCGCCGATGGCCAGGCGCGGGTCATCTGGGTCCTTGATGTCCGGACGGGCACCGGGGAGCGGCTGGGGCGGGGAGGTGAGGGGCCCGGGGAATTCAGGGGGATCACCCGGATGGGGGTGGCGGGGGACAGCTCCCTCTGGGTCACGGACCGGATCACGGGCAGGGTCACCTATTTTTCCGGCGGGGATCCCTCCGTCGTATCCACGGTGACGCTCCGGGAGTATATCTTCGCCCCTCCCGTGGCCCCGGAGGGTCCGGTGGGCGTGCTGGGCGATGGCCGGTACCTCTTCATGCCGGGGCGGATCGAGCGAAGATCTCCGTCCGGTCCGAGTCGGATCCCATACCCTCTCCTGGCCATGGGGGCGGACGCCTCCACCATCGACACCCTCCTCGTGGCTGCCCCGGCCCCACCCCCGGTGGTCTTGGTGCCCCGCCCTGACGGTGGCTTCAACGGGATCGTGAACTTCCTGGAGGAAGTCCCCCTCCTTGCCCTGGAGCCGGGAGGGAAGCGGGTCGGGTTGCTGGACCGGTTCGGGGGAACCGGCCCGGCTGGGCTGCCCCCCGTGAACTGGTTCGGGTAGAACGAGAGTCCGAGGGACCTTGATCTCGGAGGACTCGGACGACGGAACGGAAGCATTCCTTCGAATGCGCCCTCGTCGGATCCGGCCCGATCCAGGCTCCCGTGAAGTGCCCGGGCCCGGGCCACCACGTCCATGGAATCCGGAAGCACGGTGAGCTCGGGGGAGTGGAAGTCGGGGGGCAGGGTCGGGCCGGATGACCCGTGGGGAGCCGGGGGGAGGCCCAAGCCGCTGAGGAGCGCGAGGACGGTCAGGGATGGAGCTGGGTACATGGAGACCTCCACGCAGATCGCCGGTGGGAGAGGAATCCCACGTCGTCCGGGCCACCGTGAATGGGCAGTCCCGACCGCCGCGGGAGTTCCGACGTGGGTGGCGGCTTCCCGCTACCGTCACCTCATATCCGGCCCCCGGTTCGTAGACCCCGGGGAACCCCGAGATGCCGCGCCTCGCGCATTTCCGCGGAAACGCGGGGAGCGAGCGTCGTCGCGCCCGCACTATGGCGAGCCAAGTCCTCCGGCACTCCGCCCTGCGGTCACCCCCCCGGCGGTCCCTCCAGCCCCTCGAGGACGGCCTCGTCCATGACGGCTCGGATCACCAGCGGCATGTCGTCCACGCGCTCCCACCTGGAGCCCGGGGTGTCGCCGTCGGGGTCCGCGCCCCGGGCGCGGTTCGCCTGGACCAGGGCCTTCACCGGATCCACTGCCGTGAGCTTCGGGGGCGGCGCCATGTCGGGAAGGGGCCACCCGAGGGGATCGAAGAAGCGCACCGACTGTCCGTCCCGCCCCATCCGCACCCGGAAGCCCTCCTCGTGCACCGCCCGGTGATGGAAGCGGCAGAGGAGCACCAGGTTCGAGAGCTTCGTCTCGCCGCCGTCGCCCCAGTGGACGATGTGGTGCCCTTCGGTGAAGCGAAGTCCACAGCCGGGGAAGCGGCACCCCCCGTCGCGGACCTCCAGCGCCCGGCGTAGGGCAGGGGGGATCGTCCGGGTCTTCCGGCCCACGTCCAGCACCGACCCGTCCGGGCCCCGATGGACCTGCACCACCGCCGCATCGCAGCAGAGGCGCCGGGACGTTTCCGCGGAAACGCGGGTCCCGTCCTCGAGGAAGGAGCGGGGGGCCGGGCCCGGCCGACCGCCGGGGCCCGGCAGAGCGCCCGCGGCCACGTGGCTCTTGCAGCCAGCATGGTTCCGGCAACCCGCCCGGTTCCCGGGGCCCGCACCGTTCCCGGAGCGCGCCTCCTTCGCCAGCGTCTCCCGATCCACATGCAGGAGCACCTGGTAGCGTTCCGCGCGGGTGCCACTGAGAGGCGGATCGGGAGGGTGGGGTCGATCGACCGGCTCGGCGGTTCGGGGAGCGGCCGCACTCCCCGGGGCCTCGGTCCCACTCCCCGGGCCCCATGTCAGACCCAATGCCTCCTCCGCCACTTCCTCCTCCGTCTCCCCCGCCCCCTCCCCCTTCCCCCCGAACCCCGCCGCCAAGGCCCGCTCGGCCAGGAGCCCCACCGCATCCGCCCGTCTCTGCCGGGGCGTCACCTCCGAGCCCACCGGGCCCCGCCGCCCCCCCGTTGCACCCCAGGTC
>REED01000101.1 GCA_007695225.1 Gemmatimonadales bacterium | reverse complement strand
CCTCGCCTGTTCGGACTCGCCCAGACTCCCCCCCTTTCCCAGGGTACGTCTCTCTGTCATGGATCGGATTCGCGCCCTCGCAGCCTTTCTCATCCTCGTGGGACTCGGGGGGACCGGTCTGTGGATCGCGGTCTGGGGGGAAACCATCTCGGGCGGAATCCCCTTTCTTCCCCACGCTCTCAATGACCGCATCGGTCGGGTCGCCTTCGCGGGAGGTGGGATCCTCTGCCTCGCGTTGTCCGGGCTGGCGCTTCGCGACGCGCTGGGCCGCAGTGGACGGTGATGCGGGGCGGGAGACCGCATCACCGGCTCGCTTGAGGGACCGGGAGAGCGCTCTTTCCACCTGGTGTGACCCGGGTTCGGGGCGAGCCCCGCGCCTCCTTGCCCGCTGCCGCCCTGCGTCGTAGTCTGCTTCCGTCCCCCGACGATCCTTTTTCACCCCCGGACCCCGAGGAGTCCACCATGAAGCGAACCCTCCCCGCCTATCTCCTCTCCGCCTCCCTGGCCATCCTGGTGGTCACCGCGGGGCTGAAGGCATCCGACGCCACCCATCGGCCCTCCCCGGCGCCTGCCGTGCCGGCGCTCCTGATGGGTCAGGACGTGGAGGCCATCGTGGACCATCGGAAGGGGATCATGCGGGCCGCCAGCGGGCACCTCCGGGCCACCGCCGCCATTCTGGTGGACGGCCTCCCCTTCGAGGCGATGCTCCCCATGCACGGCTCGGCGCTGGCCATGCTCCTCTCCGACATTCCCGCCCTCTACCCCGAGGGGTCGAACCACGAGGAGAGCGAGGCCCGGCCGGAGATCTGGCAGAGCTGGGATGTGTACGTGGAGCGCGCCGGGACCACCGCCCAGCGGGCCCGGGCCCTGGAAGAGGCCATCCAGGGCGGAAACCGCGCGGCCATGGTGCAGGCCTTCCGGGGCCTCGGCGAAACCTGTGGGGCATGTCATGAGGACTACCGGAACTGACGGGTCCCCCCGGCGGCGTGGAGGAGGGGGCCTGAGGGCCACCCCCCTCCTCGCCGTTGGGGTGCTTCTTCTGGGGTCCGGAGGTGCGTTCCTCCTCTCCGGCTGGGGGGCGCCTGTTCCCCCGGCTACGACCCCGGCTGCGACGGCGGCTACGACCCCGGCTGCGACCGCGGCTGCGCCCCCGGCCACGCCCCCAGGTGGGGCTGCGCCCGAAAGGGCCTTTCTTGGGCACGGCGCTGCCCGCGACACCCTTCCCGTCTGGGAGCTTCGGGGGGATCCGTCCTCCGATGATGCGGTGGAGCGGGGGGCCTACCTGGCCCGGGCCGGGAACTGCGTGGTCTGCCACACCGAGGATCCGGCGGAGCCCGCCGGTTTCCTCTCCGGCGGGAAGGAGGTCCCGAGCCCCTTCGGCGCCTTCCATTCCACGAACATCACCCCGGACCCGGAGACGGGGATCGGGGGGTGGAGCGAAGCGGACTTCGTCCGGTCCATGCGAGAGGGCCGCTCCCCCGACGGGTCCCACTTCTACCCGGCCTTCCCCTACACCGCCTTCACCGGGATGACCGACGGAGACCTCTCCGACCTGTATGCCTTCCTGCAGGCCGTGCCTGCCGTCCGTCAGGAGAACCGGCCCCACGACCTGCGGTGGTTCGCCACCCTCGGACCGGGGCTCGCCGCCTGGAAGACCCTGAACTTCCGGGAGTGGCGCTTCGAGGCCGATCCCCAGCGGGACGAGGAGTGGAACCGGGGGGCCTACCTCTCCCAGGCGGTGGCCCACTGCGTGGAGTGCCACAGCTCCCGGACCCGCACAGGGGCCATCGTGGCGAACCGGCGCTATGCCGGAACCTCTGAGGGCCCCGATGGCCAGCCCTCCCCCAACATCACCCCGGACGAGACCGGGATCGCCGGGTGGAGCCAGCGCCACCTGGAGCGCTACCTGGAGTTCGGGATGACCCCCGAGGGGGACTTCGCCGGCGGGTCCATGGCCGAGGTGATCAACCACGGGACCGGGTACCTGACGCCGGAGGATCGGCGGGCCATCGCCGTCTACATCCTCTCCCTGGCTCCCATTCGGAACCGGGTGGATTGAGGGCGGGGGGCGCCGGGACCCCCAGGAAGTCCTGGGCCCGGAGCCCCGCCCAAGGAGCACTGCGTCCGGAGCCCTCTCTACGGGCTGACCTCCTCGCCAGAGAGGGGGCGAGTGATGGATGGCCAACGCCGCTCCAGCCCCCTCTGTTCCCAGGCGAAGGCCAGGGCCAGCAGCCGGCCTTCGTCAAAGGGCCGACCCAGCAGGTCCATACCCACCGGCACGCCGTCCGGAGCCGACGCGTTCGGCTGAGAGTATCCGGCGGGGACATCGATGGCGGGGAGCATGGCCATGGACGCAAGGAACCCGTTCCGGCCGGCGTTGGGCTCCCCGTGGGGGGCGACCAGGATCTGCTGCATGGGGTAGGCGAGGGCGTCCAGGTCATGCTCATCCATGAAGTCGACCACGAGCCTTCGGAACTCGTGCATCTTCAGGAGGTTCCGCTCGTACTCCGGAAGGTATTCCGCCCCGGCGTGCTCCCTACGCGTATGGGTCCTCGGCAGGAGCTCGGGACCATAGGTTCCATGATCCAGAAATGACTGGAAATCGTGGAATTCCGCCTCGGGACCCAGCTCCCCGAACCAGGCATCGAACAGGTCCCAGGCCTCGTAGATGTCCGTTCCCACGTCCCGGTACTCGTCCATGTTCGGGATCCGGACGGGAATGACCGTCGCACCCAGGCTCGCCATCCGAGCCACGGCCTCGTCGAAGACGCGATTCACTTCGGCGTGTTCCGGGCCGTCACCCTGGAGTTCCGTCACGACCCCCAACCGAGCGCCCTGCAGTGCGTCTGCATCCAGGAAGCTCGTGTAGGTGTCGGGGATCTGGCCCAGGGCAAACCGCGTCATGAAGTCGCGGGGATCGAAGGCGGCCACCGCATCGAGGAGATGGGCCATGTCGGCCACGTTCCGCGTCATGGGGCCACAGGAGTTGTGCGACAACGAGCTCGGGATCACTCCGGCGCAGCTGATCAACCCGACGGTGTTCTTGATTCCCACGATCCCACTGGCCGATGCGGGAGAGCGGATGGACTGTCCGTTGTCGGTCCCGAACGCCAGGGGGGCGAAGTTGGCGGCCAGCGCCGCGCCGCTCCCCGCGCTCGACTGCCCCGGCGTCCGGGTCAGGTCCCAGGGGTTCGAGGTCCGGCCACCCAGGGGAGAGTCCAGCGCCCCGGCCACCAGCTCCGTCAGGTTCGTCTTCCCCAGGACGATGGCGCCTGCGGCACGGAGGCGTTCCACCACAAAGGCCTCTCGAGCCGGCCGCAGGTCCTTCAGGCCAATGGAGCCCCCGGTGGTGGGCAGGTCGGATGTGTTGAAGTTGTCCTTCAGGACAACGGGGATCCCATGAAGTGGGCTTCGAGGGCCCGTCGCCCGTCGCTCGGCATCCAGGGCCCGGGCCACTCCGAGGGGATCCGGATGGATGTTGATGAAGGCATTGATGTTCGGGCCGTGGTTCTCGTAGGCCTCGATACGGGCGAGGTAGAGCTGGACCAGCGCCTCCGAGGTGAGGAGGCCGGAGTCGAACGCCGCGTTGATGGACTCCACGGTGGCGGTCTCGAGGGTGAAGACCCGCTCCTGGCCCAGGACGGGAACCCCCGCGGTGAGGAGGAGGGCCGCTACCGCCAGCATGAAGGGCGGGCGCGGCAGGTTGAACCGTGGTGACATGGCGGGTCTCCCTTTTCGGAAGCTGACCTGGGGATGGATGCGGCGAGCGGGTGGGG
>REED01000035.1 GCA_007695225.1 Gemmatimonadales bacterium | reverse complement strand
GCCCAGGACCGCAAGACCCCTTCTCGGTGGTCCCTGTACTTCTTCAACAGCCTTCGAGGCCCTCGGCGGCCCCAGGGGATTCCTGTGGAGGAGTCGGGCCCGCACCCCTCCGATCAGGAAGCGGTCTGGAACTCGATGGACTGGACGCCGTCCCGGCCGCTCTCCTTTACCTGGTAGAGCGCCCGATCCGCCACCCGGATCAACTGATCGGTGGGCACCAGCTCCGGAACGGACCAGGAGCATACGCCCTGGCTCACGGTGAGCCCCACATTCGAGGAACCCACCTGGAAGGGTTTCTCCGAAATGGCCTTCCGGATCCGGTGAGCGAGCCTGACCGCCTCCTTCGGATCGGTGTTGGGAAGCACGATGAGGAATTCCTCGCCTCCGTAGCGGCCCACGGCATCGTAGGACCGCAGGGAACGCCGAAGCCGGCGAGCCACCTCGATGAGGACCTGGTCCCCGGCCACGTGACCGTGGGTGTCGTTGACGGCCTTGAATTCGTCCAGGTCGGCCAGGATGAGGCTGAGGGGCTGTTCCTCCCGGAAGGAGCGGTCCATCTCCCGGGAGAGGGTACCGAGGATGGCGCCGTGATTCAGGATCCGGGTGAGGGGGTCCTGCATGGCCTGCCTGCGAAGGGCCTCCCGGGCATCGATGAGCTCATTCTGGAGGTCGACGATCCGCTCCGCGGCCTTCAGCCGCACCTGGAACTCATTCAGGTCTGGCGGCTTGCTCAGGAAGTCGTCCACCCCCGCCTCGAAGCCGGCGAGGAGATCCCCGGGATCGGATCGGAAGGTCACCATGATCACGTAGATATAGGGCGTGTTCGTCCGCTTCCGGATCCGCTGCGTCAGCTCCAGTCCATCCATGTGCGGCATCATCCAATCCAGGACGACCACGTCCGGGACCTGGGGGTTCTGCAGCTTGTTCCATGCTTCATCCCCGTCGAACGCCGTCTCAACCGAGTGGCCCCAGGCCCGGAGGACGGTCTCGAAAGGTTTCAGACTAACGGGGTCGTCATCGACAAGGAGGATCCGCATGTGCCAGTCAGCCGTGGGTGGATGGGACCGGGAAGCCGGAAGGTGCGGACCACCCGCCGGCAGCGCGGGAAGGCGTCCTCACGAATTCCTCCCTGGCGTCGTGGGAATCGCATGATTCGTGCCCGAGGGCTCCAGGCAGCGGCCGCATCAGGGCCCGCATATGGCAACAGTGGCGGCAGGTAACGATTTGTGCCAGTACCCCCGGCCATTGTCATGGAAACGATCGGAGGTCGGGAACGAGCGGCTCCGCGAGCGACTCCATGCAAGACGAGAGAGTGATCTTCGTCTTGCAACAAGGGATTCGGCCCACCCGGTCGCTTCTCCATGCGACCCAGTGAAGGCCCGACCGGGGACGTCTACCTCGTTGAAGGCCGTTCAGGAAAGGAATTCCAGGCTGGGGTTCCTCTTCCATCTCAGCGAGGTGCTTGCTGGCTCAGCAACATGCTTGCCGGCTCCGCGACGTGCTTGCTGATGTTCCTTTCAAACCCTACATTTCCGCGCAAATCGTGACCCCCCGAGAGCGTCCCTGCGCTCCGTCAGGATCTCCAGAAGTCAAGGCCGCGGTGGGGAATGGAAGAAGCTGCAGCGGAGACCCTCGATGTTGCCCTCGCCGCCTTTCTGGCAGCTCTTGGGGTAGCGACGCAGCGATTTGCCCTCTACCCGAAGGCCCATCCCCTGGTGGCTCGACTGGGTGAAGGCCTCCAGGCAAGTGCCTCTGCCGCCTTCGAGCGGCGCGGTGGTGCCGGGCTGACCGTCGCTCTTGCCGGTCGGACCCTCCTGGTCGATGACGAACTCGTGCGCACGCGCAGCCCCCACGTCCAGGAGCTCGCGGATCGGATCCGGGGCAGGAATCTGGCCGTGGTGGAGATCCTCCCCGGGGTGACCGGCCAGGAACTATGCGCCCTCTGCATGGCCTTGGCAGAAGAAGGGCTTCCCGGCAATCCCTCCCTGGACACCCCACGCGACTCCCGGAACGTACGTTTCTACCCGATGGAATTCGATCGGGTGACCATGGATGCCAGGGAGGAGAGTAGCAGGGAAGGATCAGGGCCCGCCACGCTCTGGCTGGACCTGGCCCGTAGCGCCCTTGGCGTGGAGGGTTCGGAGGATGAGGAGGAGGAAGACCCCCGAATCGAGGACCCCTCGCAGGTGGCCCGAGCCATGGGTGCGAGCCTGGGCGACACCCTTCGGGCGCGCAAGCTGTTGTCCGACCTGCGCAGGCTCGTTTCCGGGCTGGCAGAGTCCGCCGACTCCCCCGAGGCTCAAGAGGCCGGCGCGCGGCTCCATGCTCTCCTGGAAGAATTGGAGAAGCCGGACCTGGAGCGACTCCTTCGGTCTTCCCGGAGTCCCGGAGAGTCCGAGCGCCTGATCCGCGAGGCCAGCCAATCCCTTGGGGCCGACGCCGTCCTCAGACTTCTCCGTGCCGCCGTCCCGGAGCGAAGCGAGGGGATCTCGCCTTCCCTGGCCCGCGCTCTCTCAAAGCTCGCAGTCCACGCCAGGGCGGGTGCCCCCGGGCTCGGGGGAGCCGTGGACGAGGTGGTCCGTGAAGCCTTCTCCCAGCTTCTCGGGGGAAAGCGCGTGGAGGACCCAAGTCCGGTACGCTACGCCGCCGTCCTCGACGGGTTGGCCCACGAGGCCCGGCCGGAAGGAACGGGGCGCTTCCGGGATCGGCCCACCGCGGCCTGGATCCGGACCCTCCAGATGGCCGTGGAAGTGGGGAGTTGGGGACCCGTGGTCTCCGAGGCCGTCTCCGGGCTGCTGGAGGAGGGCGAGATGGAGCGACTGATCCAGATCCTCAGGGAGGCCCCGTCCAGCAACGAGGTGACGATTCGCCTGGAGAAGCAGATCATCCGCCCTGAGGCCATCCTGGATCTCGCGCCCCTGGACCGGGTTCCCAACGGGGTCCTCGAGGCCCTGGTGCGGGGGATGGGGGAGGCCGCCATCGACCCCCTCCTGGACGCCCTGGCTCGGACCCACTCCCGCTCCACGCGGCGATCCATGCTCGCCGCCCTGGAAGGGTTGGGAGAGCCTGCCGCCCTCCGGGCCCTCCAGCGACTGGACGACCCCAACTGGTACGTGATCCGGAACCGGCTCGCCCTGGGCCGTCAGGTCACCACGATCCCCGCGGACCTGGATCTGGATCCCTACCTCCGACACGAGGACCACCGGGTGCGGGTGGAGGCCCTGTCGCTGGCGCTCCAGGTTCCCGAGCGACGGGTGCAGGCCCTGAGCGAGGCCGTCCATGACCCCGATCCCAGGGTGGTCACACGGGCCCTGAGAGCGCTCCCCACCACGTTTCCGGGTGAGCTTCCCGATTCGCTGCTCCCGGCACTGGAAGGGCTCCTGTCCCCCGGCCGTTCCACCGAGGTGCGCGTCCTGGCCATGGGGGCGCTGGGATCCTCCTCTTCGCCCCGGGCCATGGAGCTGCTGGTCGAGCAGGTGACCCGGCGTGGGCTCTTTGGCCTCCGGCGGCTCCGACGGTCGTCGCCCCCTGTCCTGGAGGGTCTCCGTATCCTGGCATCGCGCTGGGGGAAAGACCCTGCGGTGGAGAGCCTGCTCCGGAAGGCGCAGAGGTCAAGCAATGAATCCATCCGGCAATCGGCCACCCTCCCCTCCCGCTCATGAACTCCGAAGCCATCATCCTCCTGGCCCGGGCCCTTTCGGCCCAAGGGCTCTACGAAGCCGGACACCCGGCGCGGAATCGGGCCCTGGTTGCGGCGACACGCGCCCTGGCCGGCTCTCGAAACTCGTCCGTGACCTTCCTAGACGGACGGGTGATCGTGGATGGGGTGCCGGAGCCCAAGTTCCAGGGCTGGTCGTGGGGACTCAGGCTGGAGGGCGCCGGGGTCCAGCGGATCGAGGTGGACGGAGAGGTCACGGAGGAAGACCTGGTCCCCTTCCTGAATGAGCTCCACCGGCGACTGGATCACCCCGAGGGGCCGGTCACGGAGGTGCGCTGCGGCGCACTCCGGTTCGGCGCCGCCGGAGTGGACTCGGCCGAGGCATGGCGACCCCCTTCCTCCCTGGGTGACCTTCCCGCCTTCACGCTGGAGGAGGAGGCCGAGGTCGTGGCCTGGGTCTTCGAGGAGTTGAGGGCCGGAAAGCCCCTGGACATGTTGGAAGTGGATCTGGTGGTACGATCGCTCATGGCGGTGATGCAGGGCGGAGGGATGTTCCTGGTCCCTCTGGTGCGCCTCAGGGATTTCGATCAGTACACCACCGCCCACTCCATGAACGTGGCGGTCCTCTCCATGGCCCTCGCCGAGTTTCTCGGCCTGGAATCGTCGGAGGTCCGGGGGATCGGGGTCGCAGGCATTCTCCATGACATCGGGAGGATCCGGGTCCCCAAGGAGGTGCTGGTGAAGCCCGGGAAGCTCACCCCTGAGGAGATGGAGTTGATCCGCCAGCACCCCGTGGACGGAGCCCGGATGATCCTCGCCTCCGATGAGCGGCTGGAGCTGGCGGCCACGGTGGCCTACGAGCACCATGTCTGGTTCCGGGGGGGCGGATACCCTAGCTTCGGCTTCCGTCGGAAGTGCCATCCTGCAAGCAACCTCCTCCATGTCTGCGATGTCTATAACGCGTTTGCCACGGATCGGCCCTACCGGGAGGCATGGGAGCACCCGCGGATCCTGGAGTACATCGCAGGAGCCACAGGGACCGAGTTCGATCCCTTCTTCGCCGAGTCGTTCCGGTCCATGATGGACCGCTGGCAGGATCGGATCGCCGAGGTCGACTCCCCGTCCGTCGCCCTGCCGGTGGAGTGACACGAGGGAGGGGGATGGCGGAGGGTGTCTCGGCCAAGGAGAAGACACGCTGGGGGTTCCGCTTGGCGTACCTCGGGGTGCTCCTCCTGGCCACCCTGCCGCCTCCCGTCTTCGACCTGAGCCGGGAGGGACTCTCGGCGCGATTGTCCGGCGCCTTCGACCTCACCTTCACCGGCGGTGACGTCGTCGACGCGGTGCGCAACGTCCTCCTCTTCGCCGGATGGGGAGCGGTCTGGGCCGCCTCCGCCCCCCGGTCGGCGGCCCGGAACGCCTTTCTCCGGACCGCCGTCGTGGCCACCGTGGTGGGCGCCGCCATCAGCGTCACGGTCGAGTCCATCCAGCTCCTCTCGCCCTACCGCGACACCAACATCTGGGACTTCATCACGAACACCGCGGGGAGCGCCCTGGGTGCCGTGGTATTCCTGGTCCTCATCCGCTCCATCGACCGGACCCGGCAGGATCGCTCCTACCTGGGACTTCCCGCCTTCATCCTGGCCACCGGGTATGGTGCCGCGGTGCTCCTGGAAGCCACCATCCCCCTCCTGGCCCAGGGAACCGTCCCCGGCTACGGCGGAGGCCCGCTGACCCGGGCCGCCCGGGCCTTGGAGCACTTCTCGTGGAGCACACTGGCGGACCTCCCCCTCCTCCCCCTCCTCCTCTTTCCGCCGGCGGGGATGCTGGCTGTGGCTGCCCTGGCGGAGCGGGGAATGGACCGAAGAGTGGCCCGTGACCGGATCTTTCTTTTCGTCTTTCCGGTCTTTGCCCTGGTGGAGGTGGTGGGGGGGATGATCGGCCAACCCATCTCGGCGGGGGCGCTGGTGATGCACGCCGCAGGTGTGGGGCTGGGCGCTTGGCTGGCGGACCGGTACCTTCCCGCCTTCACCCGGCGATTCCGGGGACGAGCCCGGCCCGCGATCCTGCTCTTGGCCTACGTGGCCATCCTTGCCATCTGGAGTTGGCGGCCATTCACCCTCGTCACCTCCCTGGGGGCGCTCCGGGAGGGGCTTACCGTGGAGCAGTTCCGTCCACTCCTTTCCCACGCCGTCCGCTTCGACATCTTCAGCGCCCTGGACATTTCCCGGCAGTTCGCCCTTCTGATCCCCGTGGGCGCTCTTCTCGCCGTCTGGCCCCTCCGACGTCGGGGTCCCCTGGCGGGCCCCCTGCCGGGAGTGTACGCCGCCATCTTCCTCGAGTCGGGTCAAATGCTCGTGGATGGACGGCTCTTCGACATGACCGACGCCCTGGTGGGCGCCGCAGCCGTGACGCTGGGATGGGTAGTGGTGCGACGGGGCGGCCTCACCCCGTGGGGCGAGCTGCTCCCGAGGGATACGCCATCGGCGAGCGCGACCGAATCTCCTCCCCTCCCGGCGGAGGGGAAAAGGGGACGTTCCCGGGGCTGAAGCGGCGCCTGCCGCCTCACCTCACAGGCGCATCTCCTCCACCGACCCGGCCAGGCGGCTCCGCTCCGCGGCGAAGGCCATGACGTGGCTCTCCACCGAGGCCTCCAGCGACGAGGTGAGGAGCGAGGCGTCCTGCTTTGCCACCGCTTCCACCCAGTTGGCCATCAGCCGCCAGTCACCCCCGCCGTGTCCTGATCCGGCGTACTGGTCCACGTCCAGCACCCGGGTCTCGATAACCTCCCGGGACCCGGTGCGGAAGTCGTAGACCGCCATCTCGTTCATGTCACCCTCGATATACCCCATGCTCCCCATGACCCGGGTGCGGCGGCGTCCCCAAGGGGTGAAGGCCTCCATGGAGAAGCTGGCCGTGACCCCGTCCTCGAAGAGGATATTGGCGACATAGTGGTCGCACTGATCGTTGTCCATCTGGTACACGCAGCGGCCATAGTCCGTGGTACGCAGCCTCTCAAGGATGGCGTCCCCCCACGCCTCGCGGTCGTCGGGAAGGTCGAAGACGTAGAGCCAGGTCCGGTCCCGGTGGTAGATCCTCAGGGCTGAATACGGGCACTCCGATTCCACCGCGCACCCGTCCGTGCACCGGGGCGTGCTCCCCTCCGGCGCATTCCCGGAGTGGAACCAGGAGAGGTTCCCGAAGGCCTGGATCCGTCGGCTGGGACGGTCCACCAGCCAGCGGAGCATATCCAGGTCGTGGGAGGACTTGGCCAGGATGATGGGCGCCGTGGCCACGCTGTCGTGCCAGTTCCCCCGGACGAAGGAGTGGGCCATGTGGACGTGCTCGATGGGCTCGAAATGCTGCAGGCTCACCACCCTCCCGATGGCCCCGGAGCGCATCAACTCCCTCAGCTTCACGAAGTAGGGTGCGTACCGGAGCACATGGCACACCGCCACGATCCGCCCCGTTTCCTGGGTCAGCGCCAGGATGTCCCGGCATTCCTCCTCCGAGGGAGAGATGGGCTTCTCCAGGAGCACGTCGTATCCCATCCGGAGGGCCGCCATGCAGGGACCGTAGTGGAGGTCGTCGGGAGTGGTGATGATGATGGCATCGGCGAACTTCGGCTGCTCGAAGACGTGCTCCCAGGTGACGAATCGGTGCGCGTCGGGTATGGCGTGGGCCGCGGCATACCGCTCGTTCCGGATGGGGATGGGCTCGGCCACCCCCACGATGTCGATCTGCTCCGGGTAGGCCAGGGCGAAGTTCCCGTAGGTGTTTCCCCGGGCCCCCGCCCCCAGGGTGATGGCGGTCACGGGCCGCTCCGGCCTGTGGAGGGTGTCCGGATCCGGCAGGATCAGGGGCTCTCCGGCCTCATTCCGTGCGTGGGCGGACCAGGGGAAGAAGGTCCCTCCCAGGAGGAGGCCCATGGTCTTCAGGGATTCCCGGCGGGTGAGCTTGTGCGGCATGGGAGACCTCTGGGGGGATGCCCGGGCAGGGGTGGTAAGGAGGGGGCACGTGCCAGAGTAGGCGCCGGGGCCCCGCGCAGCAACGAGGGGGGAGTTGGCGGTCAGAGAATCCGGAGCGCCGGCGGCCCTGCCGGAGAGGCGAGGAAGGCGCACGCCCCGGCCCGCCCGGGGAATCGCGCCAGGTAGTCGGATTTCCACCGGTGCAGGAAGCCCTCCACCTCCCCGACAGGGATCAGGGCCCACACCGCTCCCCCGAAGCCGGCGCCGAAGGCCGAGGCCGCCGCAGCCCCCAGCTCCCGGGCGGACCCTGCCAGGTGGACCGTCTCCGGCACCTGGTTCCCCAGCACCTCCTCTGCCAGGGCCTGGGATCGGGCCACGTGGTGACCCACGGCCTCCAGGTCCTCTCGGGCCAGGGCCTCCATCGCTCCCGGGACAAGGTCCTCGCACTCGGTGGCGAACTGCCGGAAGCGGGCCAGGAGCCGGGCGTGACCCCCTCCACGGAGGATGTCCTCCAGCCGGGTCCGGGCCTCCTGGGAGAGGGCCAGGATGGAGCCCAGATGGGGCTCGTCCCCTCCGGTCTCCTCCCGCCAGATCCGGGCCGCCCACCGGGCCTCCTCGGCCATCCGGTTGTACGCCTCCCGGGCTCCACCCGCCTTCTCCGCCCGGACCCCGCTGGAGGCCAGGGCGAAGGTCCATCCATGAGGAAGGGGGACCGCTCCCTCGAATCGGGTGGGAAGATACCCGTACCGGACCAGGTGCCCCGGACGTGCCGCGAGGATCGCGGTATGGTCTCCGCTTCCTCCGTCCGTCCCCACCCCGGCAGGCGCCCTCAGTCCCGGCCCCCTCAGTCCCGGCGCCCTCAGTCCCGATTTCCCGGGCCCCGATTTCCCGGGCCCCGGTCCCCCGAGCCCCGGGAAAGGGCGCCCCGCCTCCACCGCCGCCAGATAGGCCGCCCACCGCTCCCGCACCTCGATCCCGATGCGCCCTCCTCCGGAGCGGGGGTCACCCCTCCCCTGCTGAAGCTCCAGGCCCCAGGAAGCCCCTTCCTTCGCCAGTCCTGCGGCCAGGCTCAGGAAGACGCCCACCACCAGCGCGCTGGAGCTGCTCATCCCAGCGGCGGCCGGGAGGTCCCCGGCGAAGGCCACGGTCACCCCCCTTCCCTTCCCCGGGAACGCCTCCGGGAAGTCGTGCTCCACTCGGCGAAGCACCGCTGCGGGGTAGCGTGCCCATCCATCGAAGGGCGGGGCGCCGGCGATGGGGTCGCCGGACCCCGGAAACGTCGACGAACCGGAGGAAAGGCGGACGTCCCTCCCACTTCCTGCGTCCAGGAGATGGAACTCTCCCCGCCCGGCGCCCTTCCGGCCCACGAAGGCGAAGCCCCACTCCGTGGCCGCCAGGAGACTCCGTCCCCCGGCGTAGTCGGTGTGCTTCCCCAGCACTTCGATACGCCCGGGAACGAAGAACGCGAACTCCGGCTCTCCGCCCAGCTCCCGGAGGCCCCGGACGGCCCTTTCGAGGCTCCGGGCCACCCTCTCCGCACCGATGGGGGACAGCCCTCCGGCCCGGAGTCGATCCACCCACCGGTCCCGAGAAGGCCGTGCCCCCGCCTCGGGGGTGGACCGAGCCCCGCCGGCCCCATCGCCCGGCCCCGTCAGAGCCGCACCTCCCGCCCCCGGAGCCGGGCCTCCACCCGGGGGATGTCGGCCCGCCGGGTGAGGTCCAGCACGGCGGCCTCCACGGGAAGGACCTGGACGCAGGCTCCCTCTTCCCGGATGCGGAGCCGGACCGCGTCCGGGAGCTCGTGCTCCCCCCGGGGGGATGGAGCGACCCGCCGGCAGGCTTCGAAGATCGCCGGTGTGAAGCGCCAGCAGGTCATGCTCACCATGGGGTTGGGACCGAACCCGGCGGCCACCTCGGGCCCCGGCTTCTCCACGATCCGCACCAGACAGCCGTCGGTCCCGGCCTCCAGCAGCGCGAAGGCGGAGATCCGAGAGGCTTCGATCCCTCCCTCCTCCACCAGGGCGCGGGCCCGGAATCCCGCCGTTGCGTCCCCCTCCAGCCGTCGGACCGCCTCCACCACCGGCGCGGGGTAGAGGTTGTCGGCGTTGACCACCAGCACCGGATCCTCCCCGGCGAAGGCCCGGGCGGCAAGGAGGGCATGGGCCGAGCCCGAGGCGACCTCCTGCACCGCCACAGCCACCTGAAGGCGCCGGAATCCCACCTCCACCTCGTGTCGCTCCAGGAACCTCGCCACGGGATCGTCTCCCGGCCCCACCACCACGCAGACCTCCTGGATCCCACCCTCGGCCAGTGCACCCAGGAGGTGGGCCAGGAAGGGCTGCCCGTGGAAGGGGATCAGGGTCTTCCGACCCCGGTTCGCCCAACGCCGCTGCTCGGTCTCCAGCGGCGGATCTTCACCCCCGGCGGCCTGCATCCGGGATCCGCGCCCTGCTGCCATCACTACGGCCTTCACCGCGCCTCCCCTGGCCGTCCGGCCGCCGCCGTCCTCCCCATCCCTTCCCCTCACCCTGTCTCGTCCCCCCGGACCCGGGGCCAGATCCGAACCAGGTAGAGCCCCGCCACCGCCGACACCAGGGCGGCCAGCATCCCTTCGCCCCAGCGGCCGTAGAGGAGCATTCCGGTGGTGAAGAGGACGCCATAGATGGCGAAGGAGCCTGCCACCATGGCCTGGATCCCCCGGGGCACGCTCCACACCTCGTCCGCTCCCGGAATCCGGATCCCGTCGGCCTCCGCCTCCTGGACGACCCGGGCCCACCCCGGCCCCCCCGGACGGGTCAACGTCAGGAATCCGTGGAGCACCTCCCGGTCCGTGGGACGGGTGAGGAAGGTGACCCCCACCCAGGCCGCGGTGGTGATGGAGACCCCGGTCAACAACTTCGCCGAGGTGGAGAGCTCCATCAGCGGAAAGAGGCCGGGGTGGATGAGCTCGACGTAAAGGGCCACCAGGAAGGAGACCACCATGGCGGTGATCTCACTGTACGCATTGATCCGCCACCAGAACCACCGGAGGATGAAGAGGAGTCCGGTTCCGGCGCCGATCTGGAGGAGGATGTTGAAGGCCTGCAGGGCATGCTCCATCCAGAGGGCCAGGGAGGCGGCCAGCACCATGAGGAGCGCCGTGGAGACCCGGCCCACCCGGACCAGGGTGCGCTCGTCGGCCCCGGGATCCACGAAGCGGCTCCACACGTCGTGGACCACGTAGGACGAGCCCCAGTTCAGGTGGGTGGAGATGGTGGACATGTACGCCGCCGCCAGGGAGGCGGCCACCAGCCCCAGGAGGCCGGTGGGAAGGAAGGTGAGCATGGCGGCATAGGCCAGGTCGTGCCCCAGGATGTTCGCCGGGATCCCCGGAAAGGCCTCGCCCAGCGACTCCACCGTGGGGTAGACCACCAGGGAGGCCAGCGCCACCAGGATCCAGGGCCAGGGCCGCACGGCGTAGTGGGCTGCGTTGAAGAGGAGGGTGGCAGAGGTCGCCTCCGCCTCGTTCCGGGCGGCCAGCATCCGCTGCGCCACATACCCTCCCCCTCCCGGCTCGGCCCCCGGGTACCAGACGCTCCACCACTGCACGGCAATGGGGATGACGAAGAGGATCACCAGCGCCTCCCGGTCCGCCAGATCCGGGAAGAGGGAGAGCTGCCCCGCCACCTCCGGGTGGGCGAACAGCGAGGACAGCCCCCCCACCTCCGGGTGACCCACCGCCACCCAGGCCACGGCGATGGAGCCGCCCAGGGCGGTGACGAACAGGAGGAGGTCGGTGAGAACGACCCCCCGGAAGCCCCCCATGGTGCTGAAGGCCACCGTCACGCCTCCGGCCAGGAGGACGGTGGTGAGGGGGGAGATCCCCAGGAGGACCCCGGCGATCTTGATGGCCGCCAACGTGACGGAGGCCATGATCACCACGTTGAAGAAGACGCCCAGATAGATCGCGCGGAAGCCCCGGAGGAAGGCCGCCGGGCGCCCTCCGTAGCGGATCTCGTAGAACTCCAGGTCCGTCAGGACCCCGGCCCGCCGCCAGAGCTTGGCGTAGACGAAGACGGTGAGCATCCCAGTCAGGAGGAACGCCCACCAGACCCAGTTTCCCGCCACCCCGTTCTGCCGGACGATGTCCGTCACCAGGTTCGGCGTGTCGGTGGAGAAGGTGGTGGCCACCATGGAGATGCCCAGGAGCCACCAGGGCATGTTCCGTCCGGACAGGAAGAACTGCGAGGTGTTCCGGCCGGCCCGCCGGCTCACCGTCACCCCGATGGCGAGGACGACCAGGAAGTAGGCCGCCACGATGGACCAGTCCAGGGGAGAGAGCTGCATACGGTCCTGGGAGGGTCCGAAGGGAGGAAGGGCGGTGCCCCCCGGCGCTTTCCGGGGCGGCGGCCGTCAAGGTACACTGACCACCCGAAAGGAGCCAGCCAGGCACCGCGCCCCCCAGGCGCCCCTCTCCCGGTCTCCCCGCCGGAGGGCCTCGCCTCCCTTCTACGGCGTGATCTCCCCCTCCCGGTTTCCGAAGCGGATGCGAACGCCCGGGCCCAGGGGGTCCATGACCGGGTCGCCGCCGGTTGCGGAGAAGGTCCATTCGGTGGTCCGTCCCGTCTCCAGTCCCCACGCCGCATTCCAGCCCTGCACGTCGGAGAGGTCCGGGATCTCAAGCTCCGCCTGCCCGGTCGAAGATCCCCGGTAGGCGGCGGAGAGCTGGATGGCCACGTTCCGGAAACTCCCGCTCCCTCCGCTCTGGCTCATATTCAGCGCCCAGTTCCGGTCGTAGGCCGACTGGATGGGGTAGGTCGCTCCGATCCTGGCGGTGCCGTCGCCGGCGGGAGGAAGCGCCTGGACCGAGGGATCGGCGAGATCCGGCCCCAGGGCGACGGTGAGGCTGGACTCCGGAGCTCCGTAGGCGAACACCCCCCGGGCCAGATCCTCCTGGGATGGGTCGCCGGGAAAGGCCAGGACCATGACGGCCTGCAGATCCCCGGACACGGCCTGGGCCAGGGGGATCCCCTGAACGGTCTGGTTGGGAGAAGTGGAGCCCTGTCCTCCGGCCAGGAGGAAGGCGGTGGTCCCATTGCGGGTGAAGAGGAGGGAGTTGGTCACCGCCTGCTGCCCGTTCAGGTTCTGGATCGAGACATCCACATCGATGGGAGCGAACGCCTCGGACCCACCGAAGTCCAGGGGAGCCAGGGTGCTTCCCGGGGTCGGATTCAGGTCCCTTCGGAGGAGGATCTTCTCCAGCTCCAGGGCGAACGACCCGTCTCCGGAGGAGGAGATGGAGGAGAGGGTGGCCACCAGGTCCTGGGTCCCGGGCTGGACGTTGCTGAGCGTGTAATTGAGTCCTACCATGGGAATCACCTGGGTCGCCGAGCTCCCCAGCGTGATCCTGGCCTGCTGGGTCAGCTCCATTCCCGTCACGGATCCGGAGACCGAGAAGCCCTCTCCAGGCTCATCATCGCACCGGTCGCGACCGAAGAACCGGAGTTCCTCCACCGTTCCCAGGAAGACCTCCAGATTGGTCCCGAAGCCCAGGTCCTCCACCCAGGCCACCCCGCCCCGGGAGGCGGTGAGGTCGAAGGTGAAGGTATTCCCGCTCCCCTGCAGCCGGGTCCAGGGTCCGTCGCCGTCCTGAAACGCCACAAAGGGCGGAGAAGCGCCGACCCCGCAGAAGAGCCAGGCGATGCTCCCGCCACCGGGGGGCGGGTCGGGGGCCGTGATCGCCAGGGAAAGGGACGCCTCTCGGGTCCCCACCTCCGGAGAGTTGCCGGAGACGGCGACGGAGACCGTTCCGGTGGCCGCAGAGCCGCCGGCGGAAAGGGTGAGGGTGGAGACTCCACCGGAGAGCTCCTCCGGATCGAAGGTGGCGGACACGCCGTCGGGAAGACCGGCGGTGGAGAGGGTCACGGCGCCCTCGAAGCCTCCGCTCCGGCTCACCGACACCGAGACCTCTCCCGACTGGCCGCGTTCGATGGAGAGGGAGGCCGGATCCAGGGAAAGGGTGAAGTCCGGCGCCGGCGCGACGACCTCGTTGATGGTGAGGGACAGCGAGGCGGTCTGTGCCGGAAGCTGCCCCGACGTGCCCCGGAGGGTGACGGATGCCGACCCTGGGGCGGCGTCTTCGGCCGCGGTGAGGGTGATCGAGAGAGAGGAGGCTCCCCCGGGAACGCTCAAATTGCTCCCCGCCGACACGCCGGCGGGCAGCCCCTCCACCGCCACCGCCACCGGGCCCATGAATCCGCCCGACCGTGAGACCGAAAGGGTGACCTGCCCCTGGGACCCCTGGTCCAGGGAGAGACTGGAAGGCGCGAGGGAGACGGAGAAGGAGGGGTCGGGACCCGGGGCGGGGTCGGTGGGTCCGTCCGATCCTCCGCAGCCGCCCAGGACCAGGGCCCCGACGACCAGGATCCCTGCAATATGACGGACCCCGGACCTCACATCAGCATCTCGCATCGGGCCTACCTCCTCTTGGGAACCTTCTGGCGCTGAGACGCGCTCGGGGACCTTCGCACTGGTCTTCGCACTCGTCCGGACGGACCTCCGGGCGTGGGGCGGCATCGCGCCGGAAGTGCCCATCATGTGACCTCTCCCAACAGGTGGCAACCTTTTCCCGATCGGTTCCGCGGCGGGCATCCGTCGAGAGACGCGCCCGAGACGACCCACCGTCGGGAACCTTCTCCGCAGGACACGGCTTCCCTCTAGGACGGGGCGGCAGGACGGGGCGGCGCCGGAGGGCCTCGAGACGGCCCCCAGCAGGTTCGCCTCATCCCGCCACCCCTTCGGCCCGTTCACCCCCCGACCCGGAACGGAACGACCACCCCATGCCCGACGAATCCCAGCGGCGCTCAGATTTCTCCGAGGAAGCCCTCCCGGAGATGGATGCGATCTACCGGTTCGCCCTCCGCCTGGCAGGGTCTCGGGATGCCGCCGAGGACCTGACCCAGGAAACCTATCTCCGGGCCTATCGAAGCTGGGACTCCTTTACGCCTGGGACCCGGGTCCGAAGTTGGCTCTTCACCATCTGCCGGAACGTCCACCTGAGGAAGCATGACCGGGCCCGCCGGCATGATGAGATCCTCACGGAGGTGGCCGAGGAGGACCCCAGGCAGATCTCCCGGGAAGCGGGGGTGTTCATGGCCACTCGTGACCGGGATCCGGAGGGCGCCTTCTGGGACCAGATCGTAGACGCCCGGATCCTGGAGGCCATCGACGAGCTCCCCCCGGATTTCCGTGAAGCCGTGGTGCTGTGCGACCTGGAGGACCTCTCCTACGAGGAAATCGGACAGGTGGCTGGGATCCCGGTGGGTACGGTGAAGAGCCGGGTGTTCCGGGCCCGACGGATCCTCCAGGAACGCCTCCACGCCTACGCGGTGGAGACGGGAATCTTACCTCCGGCCCGGGAAGGGGCCGGGCGCACCACTCGACAGGCGGGGGATCGATGAAATGGACCCATGATTTGAGGCGCCTCCTCGGTCGGCTGCGGGGGGGGGAAGGGGCCGCCATGCAGCGCTCTCCCGGTGGGATCTCCTGTCAGGAGGCGGCGGAGCGGGTCTTCGAGTGGATGGACGGCGCCCTGGACCCGGAGGAGGCGGCCCGGGTGGGAACCCACCTCCGGACCTGCGCCCACTGCTACCCCATGCTCCGATTCGAAGAGGCGTTCCGGGCCGCCCTGAAGGATGCGGCCTCCCAGCCGGGCGCGGCACCGGCGGGGCTGGAGGACCGAATCATCGAGGCCCTCACCGGATCCGGCAGATCGGACGAGGAGAGCTGACTCCTGCTCCCCCATGAACCGGGAGAGGACAACGCTCACAAGCCGCCTGGAGTCGATCCTCCGAGCGAAGACGGGGAATCCCAGGCGGGGGCCGCCCGTCAATCGGCCTGGGAGAGGGCGACCCTGAGGAGGTCCTCAGGGGGAAGCTCCCCCACCAGGGCGTGCTCGACTCCCCGAGAGACCCAGGATACGAAGAGTGGATCGGTCCCCGGCGCAAATGTGCTGTCGATCCCGCCGGCGATGGACCGGACGCCATCCGGTTTCCGGGCCTCCGACTCCGGCGATGGGATCAGGTAGTGGTAGAGCACCTTCCCGTCCACCTTGTAGATGACCACGGCCCCCCTTACCCCGTCGACCACGCAGACCTCGGCCCGGGCCAGC
This sequence comes from Gemmatimonadales bacterium, assembly GCA_007695225.1. Taxonomy (GTDB): domain Bacteria; phylum Gemmatimonadota; class Gemmatimonadetes; order Longimicrobiales; family Gaopeijiaceae; genus T3Sed10-66. The sequence goes on along the minus strand of REED01000035.1, from coordinate 3,184 downwards.
TCCATTCCTGCTTCCTCCACCAGCCGGGCCGAGAGCCCCAGTTCCCGATCCAGGAACTCCGAGACCTCCCGGGCATCGGAGGTTTCGATGTGCTCGACCTGGACGGCTCTCCGGAGGAAATCTTCCACCAGGCCCGCACGGGCGACGGCGAGTGGACCCGACGCTTCCGGGCCGACCGTGGCCTGGGGGGCCGGGACGTCCGGTGAATGGGGCCCGGTGGAGAGGAGAAGAAGCACGGCAGCCACTGCCGCGCGACCCATCCACCTCTGGGGCGAGCCTTCGGACGAGGAGGGCGGCGCGCCGGTCCCCCCTCCCCTTCCCCAGGCCGCCGGAGGGGTCCCGGACTTCTGGCCGAGGTCCTGACCCTCCAGGACCAGCGCCTCCTCCTGGGCCAGCGCCTCCAAGATACGCACCCGCGGTCCAATGGGTATCCCTGCGCCCTCCACCCGCTCCAGCCTCCGCCGGAAAGCGGCGTCCAGAGCCAGGAAGGAGAGGCAGTCGGTGCATCCCTCGATGTGAGCGCGGGCCTCCACGATCTCCGGGGTGGCCAGCCGGGGGTGATCCCAGGGAAGGAGGCGAGCCCGGGCTTCATGGCAATCCATATGCGGTCCAGAGCTCCGATGGTTTAAGGTGGGGAGAGGGAGCCGGATGGAGGACACAGGACCGCGATCCTCCCGCGCCCGCCCGGACGCCAGGCTGGAGACCCGGCGCAGGCCCTGGACCGGCCTTCGTTTCGCCAATACGGTCCAACTCGGAAGGGTTCCCGGGGAAAGGGCGGGCCCCGAGGGATCGCGGGGTCAAACCGGGCGGGCCTCCTCCGTTTCCCAGACGAGCCGTACCACCTCGGTCAGGAAATCCTCCTCCCCGGGTAGGATCCAGTTGCTCGGATGGGAGCGAATCCGTTCCTCGGACCCCTTCCGGTTGCCGCTGTAGGCGCTCCGGCGCACGGCCGTGCGGTAGGCCTCGGGATCGAAGCCCCGCTCCCGGAGAACCTCAAGGAGGCGCCACGCCGCTCCCTCCCGCCGACGACGTCCAGCCACACCCATCTCCCCCGCCGGGAGGCCGGTGAGCCGCTCGTAACTTCGGGGGTAGGTGGTGCGGAAGGTTCCGATACCCCGCCAGAGGTGGGCGAGGGCGGGGACGGATCCCTTCCAGGGGAGGAAGGGGAAATGGACCACGGTCACCGCACTGGCGGGACCCGTGGGAAAGGCACCGTCGGGAGCACGTAGCTCCGGGGGGATAAGGGCGAGTCTGGCGGGGGAGAGGAGGAACCCGCGTCCCCGCTCTGCCGTCACCGCCCAGGCCCCTGCCGCGATGGTACGGACGCCCAGGACCGGCCCCCAGCGCATCATGGTGGGCAGGGAGTCCTCCGGAACGGGGCCGGCGGGCCGGTACGAGACGACCCGATGCCAACGCCAGGCCGCTCGCCTGGCCCTCAGCCCATCCACCCCGAATTCCCGGGTGAGACGAAGGAATTCCTCCGGAGGGCGGAGCCGGAATCGCCGATGGAGGAGCCAGACGGCCGCCACGAGGTCCAGGGTCTCCCTGGGGTGGAGCCCACCGTTGGGGCGGTACCCGGTGTCCCGGAGGGTCGCCATCAACTCCTCGCGCCAATCCGACATCTCTCCTCCCGCGTCCCTTGATCCGCGTCAAGTTCCAAGCCGAGTTCCAAGCCCAGTTCCGAGCCGAGCCCAAAGCCGAATTCCGAGCCTGGCTCGGAGCCAAGCAGGGTCCCGTCACATGCTCCCTGCCTTCACCTCCAGAAATCGGAAGCGACGCGCCGGAGTTCCCGGGGCTTCCCAGGGTTCCCCGTCTTCGGCCGGCGTCCCCAGGCGCAGGGGGAGTCGGTAAGGACGCTTTGGCGACTCGCCCGGCTCCTTCCGCCGCACCGCGCCGATCAGGCACCGTGCGTTCGTCTCCGCCACGTGCCGCTTGACGCATGGGCATCCAGCCCGGTATACCTCTCCATCGGTGGTCGCCCCCCTTCCCTGGTGGTCGCCCCCTGTCCGTAGTCGCCACTTCATCCGGAGCATGAATGCGCATACTCGTCATTGGCGGCACCCAGTTCATGGGTCGCGAGACCGTGGAGCGTCTTCTCGCCCGTGGTCACGATGTCTCGGTGCTGCATCGGCGTGACCACAACGACTTCGGAGACGGCGTGGTCCGAAACCTCCAGGCGGACCGGGGCGACCTGGAGGCCGTGTCCCGGATCCTCGGGAGCGAGCCGTTCGAGGCCGTGCTCGACTTTGCGTACGACTGGGAGAAGGGCACCACGGCGGCCCAGGTGGAGGCTGCGGCCCGGAGCTGCGGAGACGGGCTCGAGCGCTACGTCTTCATCTCCAGCGTCGCGGCGTACGGGGAAGGGCTGGACATGCACGAAGACGCCCCCCTTGCCCCCGACGACTTCCCGATGCCCTACATCCAGCACAAGGCCTCGGCGGAGCGCGCCCTCTTCGCCATGCACCGCGAGACGGGCTTCCCGGTGACCACCATCCGGCCGCCCTTCGTGCACGGGCCCCGGCAGCCCTTCTACCGGGAGCAGTTCTTCTGGGACCGGATGCTCGACGGCCGGCCGCTCATCCTGCCCGATGGAGGCGATCGCCCCATGCAATGGGTATACGTCTCCGACGTGGCCGCGGCCTGCGTGCGGGCCATCGAGGTACCGGAGGCAGCGGGCGAGGCGTTCAACGTGGGGCATGTGGAACCCACCACGCAGCGCAGCTTCGTGGAGGCCCTCGCCAAGGCGGCAGGGGTGGAGCCAACCCTGGCTCCCGTCCCGCGGTCCGCCATCCATGCAGCCGGTGGCCAGGTCATGGGCGAGAACCTCTACTTCGGCGAGGCCCTCGACATGCAGCCCCTCACCTCGGTGGTGGACAAGGCGACCCGGGTGCTGGGCCTCGAGCCCACGCCCTTCGATGAGGCGCTCCGCGCGAGTTTCGCCTGGTACCGTGAGCAGCCCCGTCGTCCCGTGGACTACGCCTTCGAGGACCGGCTTCTCGCCAGCGCCTGAGATGAGATGAAGATCGGTCGGCTACGGCTGCCTCCGGGAGCGGCCCAAAGGACCTCCCAGGGGGGGGCGGGGGCTTCCGGAATCCTGACCGCGGTCCTGGTGGCGGGCTCCCTCCTCTGGGCTCCCCTCCCTGGCCCCGCCGGTGTCCTCCAGGCCCAATCTCGCGCTACGGCT
>REED01000029.1 GCA_007695225.1 Gemmatimonadales bacterium | reverse complement strand
GTGTGGACTTCCCTGACGGGAAGACCGGATCGCAGGCTGACTGCCGGATCGCAGGTTGATCGCACGACCGGAGAGCCGGATGACCCTGAGATGCGCTTCCGTTGTCGGCCGTTAAGCCGCCGTTCGCTGCCCAGGTGACCGAGCAGCGGCTCCGGAGCTCCCAACACAGGCCTCTGTCGTTGGTCACGGCCCTCCGGGAGAGGGAGAGACGCGACGGGAGGCCCGTCGGGGGGATCCAACCCGTCGCGCCCCCCAACGGTGGAGGAGGAGATGGGGGGGTATTCGCCCAAGATAGATCCCCGTCTCAGGGCACCGATAGAGGGAGCGGGAACCCGGCGACCTTTGCCCGGGGTGAGTGGCCCGTTCCATTCTGCGCCGGCCCGCAAAAAAAAGGATCGCAAGGAAACGGAGGGCGAAGATCGGGAAGCGACGTGAGGCCACGGCCTGTCTTTCTGTCGGCACGGAGTCTCCGGATCGAGGAGGCATGGCGCCGCCCCTCGCTTGTCATTACGTATACTGCGGCCCCGCAAAGGTTTCGGGGGTGAGTCCTCCTCGTTCCGAATGGCCCCCTCCCAGACCCTCGGCTTCCCTCCCGGAGGTGCCCACATGTCGGCGATGATCTCCCTTCTGATCGCATCCTTCTTGGGATCCCTCCTGGGCCTCGAGCGGGAGAGTGAGGGAAAGGCGGCCGGACTCCGGACCCATCTCCTGGTGGCCCTGGGGGCGGCCCTGGCGACCCAACTCTCCCTGCAGGTCGCCGGACAAGGGGCGCCCAGCTTCGGGGATCCGGGACGGATCGCGGCCCAGGTCGTCAGCGGGATCGGATTCATCGGGGCCGGGGTGATCCTGCAGTCCCGGGGGTCCATCCGGGGACTCACCACAGCCGCGACGCTGTGGGTGGCGGCCATGATCGGGATGGCGGCGGGAATGGATGCCTATGTCCAGGCCGGCGCCGTGACCCTCATTTCCCTGGTGGCGCTGAGGGGACTGTCCCGGCTGGACGTCTACTTTCAGGATCAGGCCCGTTGGCATGTGCTGGAGATCACCTGGACCGGATCACCGGAACACCTCGACCGGGTCGTGGAGAAGGCATTGTCGGATGCAGACGGACCACCCCCCGCCCACTCCGTCGAAGGGGTGTTCGTCCGGGAGGGAGAGGTGGGATGCCGACTCCGGATCCGGAGTCGGAAGGAGGCCGTCTCCCAGGTCATCCTGACCCTGGGGCAGGCTCCCGAGGTGAAGGAGGTCCGGACCCTCTGACCCGAGGGGCCGGACCCCTCACCCTCAGTCCCGCTGGTAGGTGCCCACCAATCGGTTCATCCCCAGGACGTGGGGCTCCACCTGCTCCAGGAGTTGGGCCATGGTGAGACCCGCTTCCAGCTCCAGTTCCCGATCCAGGGCCAGGACCCAGAAGAAGTAGTGGTGCACCCCGTGTCCCTCCGGTGGCATGGGTCCGCCGTAGCCCGTCTTCCCGAAGTCCGTCATTCCGTTGGTGTAGGCGTCGCCGCCGCCCTCCGGCAGACTCGTTACCGAGGCGGGAAGGTTGTAGAGGACCCAGTGGACGAACCCGTAGCTTCCGGGTTTGCAGAGGGGCGCATCCGGGTCGTGGCAGATTACCGCAAAGGCCTGCGTCCCCTCGGGAGCCTCCCCCCAGGAGAGGGCCGGGGAGACGTCCTCGCCCTCCCCCGTGTGCTTCTTCGGGATCCGCTGATGGGCGCTGAACGCCGAGCTGGTGACCTGCATGTCCGTGGGGGCGAAACCCATGATCCTCCTCCGGCTTGAGACGTGATGGTTGTGTGGCGAGGGTGGGGGGAAGGCCCCGCCGCGGCCGATCCCCCTTCCTCCCCGCCTACCCGGGGGAAGGGCTTCGGTGCCGATGAACCGTGGACGGGAATGGCGGGTGCGTCGCACAACAAGGGACGCGCAACCGGGAAAGGGGGCGCCCCACCCCGTTCTGCACCCCGGGTAGCGCAACGTACCGGGGGGGTACGGGGGTAGGACGGGGAATTCCGGCTGGCCCGTGGCCGATTCGAGCGTCCGGCCTGGGCTAAATCCCCTCTCCATCGAGTCGCCTTCCCATGCCCATCTCCCGGGTATCCATCTCCTTCTTCTTTGCGGCCTTCCTCCTTGCCGGAGCCCTTCCAGGGTGCACGCCCAGCGCGCTCTCGGATGCGGAGCCCGTCTCCATACGCCAGGTACAGGGGACCGGGCCACGGAGCCCCATGGTGGGGGCGGAGGTGGTGGTGGAGGGGGTGGTGACCGGGAGCTTCCCGGGGCGGGGCGGACTCTTCATCCAGTCGCCCCCAGGCGAGGAGGACGGGGATCCCCGGGCCTCCTCGGGGCTCTTTCTGACCCCGGGTTCGGCGGAGCTCCCGCAGGTGGGGACGGGTCGCAGGGTCCGGGTGCGTGGGGAGGTGGTGGAGCTGGGTGGAGAGGGTCCCACACTCACGGCGCTCCGCGTTGCGGAATTCCAGGAGCTGGCCGGCGGGGACCCGGAGCCCGTCCTTCCCGTCCTCATCCGGGAGGCGCCGGGCCTTCCTGCGGGTCCGGCGGGCCCGTCCCCTACCGTTCCGGAGTGGGTGGACGGGTGGGAACGCTTTGAGGGGATGCTGGTCCGGGTGGAGGCCCCCCTCACCGTGACGGGGCATTCGGCCCTCCAGCGCTTCGGCGAAGTGATCACCAGCTTCGATGGCCGCCTCTTCCAGCCCACGGAGCTACATCCTCCGGGGCCCGATGCCGAGGTCCGGGCCGCCCGAAACGCCGCCGCCCGCCTGGTCCTGGATGACGGGAGTCTGGAGCAGTGGCCTTCGGAGGTGGCCTACCTGCCGGGGTGGCCCGGCCACGACGCGCCCTTCCGATCCGGGACCGTGCTGGGTCCGGTGACGGGGATCGTGGACGTCCGTCGGGGGGACTACCTCCTCCTCCCAACGGAGCCAGTCACGGAACGAACCCCCCTCCCTCGACCCCCGCCGCCGCAGGTGGAGGGGGCGCTCCGGATCGCCGTCCTCAACGTGGAGAATCTCTTCAACGGGGATGGGCAGGGGGGCGGGTTTCCCACGCCACGAGGGGCCGGGACGTGGGAACAGTACCAGCTCCAGCAGGCCAAGCTCGTCGCCACCCTTCAGGCCCTTGATGTCCAAGTGGCGGCGCTGGCGGAGGTGGAAAACGACGGTGCCGGGCCGGAGACCGCCATCGCTCAGTTCGCCGAGGCCCTGAATCAGGCGGGCCCCGCCCGAGACTGGCGGGCCATCGAGGTGGCGGAGGGCCCGGGGAGCGACGCCATCCGGGTGGGGATCCTGTACCGAGCGGACCGGGTGTCCCCGGTGGGGTCTCCCGTCTACCCGGAGGATCCCATCTTCTCCTGGGGGAGCCGACCACCCCTGGGACAGGCCTTCGTGCTGGATGGCGGGGACCCCTGGCTGGTGGTGGCGAACCACCTCAAGTCCAAGGGGGGATGCCCCGAAGGCGACCACCCCCGGGCCACGCCGGGCGACTTCGACCTGGGCGACGGCCAGGCGTGCTGGAACGCCCACCGGGTGGCGGCCGCCCGGGCCCTGGCCGACTGGCTCGACGCCGATCCCGCGGGTATCGGAGGGGAGAACGTCCTCCTCGTAGGGGACCTTAACAGCTATGGCCAGGAGGATCCCATCCGGCTTCTTAATACCCGAGGGTGGGCGGACGCCTTCGCGGCCTCCGAGCGTCCCTACAGTTACGTCTTCCAGGGGGAGGCCGGGCGCCTGGACCATGTCCTCATCCGGGCCTCACGGGCCTCCCGGCTCCGGGGGGCGGCGATCTGGCACAGCAATGCCGACGAGTTCACGGGCTTCGGCTA
>REED01000059.1 GCA_007695225.1 Gemmatimonadales bacterium | reverse complement strand
CCGGAAGGTGATGGACGGGTGGGTCTCCACATCCAGGAAATCGCCGCTCCGGAGGTGATTGTCCCGGTCCTCGTTCCGGGTGTCAACCGAGGAGGCGTCGATGGTGACGTCCACCCTGGAATTGGAGAGGTCATCTTCGTCCAGGTGGATCACACCCTCGACGCCGGTGAAGAACCCCTTCACGGTGGAGATCATCATATGCCGGACGCCGAACTCCACCTGGGAATGGGCCGGATCGATGTGCCAGGAGGTGGTGCCGGGCGCGGTGGCGGAGCCGGACGGTTTGGTGATGGAGGATTCGCTCATGGTCGACCTCTTGGACGGACGTGAAAGAGATGAAAGCACGACTGATCAATCGATTAAACTTAAAGTAACATCCTTCCGACCTCCGTCAAGGGGAATTCGTCGGGATGGGGAAGGGTCAGGAGCCGGGTTCGGAAGCCCCTGGATCGCCCCTCGTCCCCAGGGAGGCCAGGACCCGCCGCTCCGCTGCGGCGTGAGGCGCCTCGTTCTGGGCGGCGGCCTCCAGCAGCGCGGTCCGGACCGACGTTTCGATCTCGTCGATTCGTTCCCGGATTTCCGCCTCGGTGTGTCCCCGGGCCCGGTAGATGAGCCCCAGAGCCCCACCGGCGCTCACCAGGAAATCCGGGGCATGGACGATCCCCCGGGCCCTGAGGCGTTCGCCGTCAGCGGCCTCATCGGCCAACTGGTTGTTGGCGGCGCCGGCCACCCCCCGGCAGCGTAGTTCCGGAATGGTCTCCCGGTTCAGGATGGCTCCCACGGCGCAGGGGGCGAAGATGTCGCAGGGCGTGCGGTAGACCTCCTCCGGGCGCAACACGGCTCCGTTGATCGCCGCCGCCACTTCCCGGGCCCGGGCCTCATCCACATCGCCGACCAGGACCGTGGCCCCTTCATCGGCGAGGAGACGCGCCAGGGGCGCTCCGACGTCGCCGACCCCCTGAACAAGGACCGTGCGGCCCGCCAGTTCCCGGCTTCCGAAGATTTGGTGGGCCGTAGCCCGGATCCCCGCCAGGACCCCTCGGGCGGTGTAGGGGCCCGGATCCGTCGCCGCCACGGGCTCGCCTCCTTCGGGGTTCCGTTGGATTCCGTGGACGTAGCGACTGGCTTGGGCGATGACGGCCATGTCCTCAGGTGTCGTCCCCAGGTCCTCACCCGTCCAGTAGGCTCCCCGGAGGGACTCCAGGAGATGGCCGAAGCGGAGAAGGGTCGCGGTCCGTTCCCCGTCCCCCAGAGGTCGGGAGAGGGCGATGACGCTCTTCCCGCCGCCATACGCCAGCCCCGCTCCCGCAAACTTGAGGGTCATCCCACGGGCCAGACGGAGGGCGTCCAGGAGGCCGTCCGCCGGGCGGGGGTAGACCTTCATCCGGCACCCCCCGGTGGGTCGGCCCAGGGTTGAATCGTGAAGGGCGATGAAGAACCAGGACTGGGACGGCTCATCGTACCGGAGGATGACCGAGAGGCCATCCCATCCCTGGATCAGGTCCTGCATGGAGTCGGACATCGCGCGGGCTCCTTCGGGGTGAAATGGGGAGGGGGTCGAAGTGGGGCAGGGTTGGAATGGGGAAGGACAAATCCCCGGAACCACCGAGGAATCCTCGCCAGGGGCAGCGGCGCGCGCCAGGCGGCCGTTGATGGCGACAAGGGGGGTGTCGGTGCACCGACCCCCTGGCGCTCCCAGCGCCGGCCCCTCTACTTCTTCAACGGTATTCCAGTCTGTGGAGTCCGGCCTGGGGTCGGGGTCCCCGGAGGCATCGGCATCAACGGGAGAGATGCAGCCCATGGGTGGAGACGGGACCGGGGTGGATGGGGAGGGGACGGCCATCCCCGTCCGTTTTCCCCTGGGTCCGTTCCGGCCCGACCCGTACCTGGCCCGGACGCGCCGCCGGGCCCTGGTCCGGGAGCTGGCGGGCTTTCCCAGTGATCTCCGGGTCCGGGTGGTGGGACTCTCCCGGGGGGAACTGGACACCCCGGTCTACGGCGGCGGATGGACGGTCCGTCAGGTGGTGCACCACCTGGCGGACGTCCACATGATGGGGTACCTCCGCTTCAAGCTGGCGGTGACCCAGGTCCGGCCGGAGGTGCCGGCCATCCCGGGGAGCGCCTGGGCCCATTTTGCCGATGCCCGGAAGGGAGCGGGGATCCATGCTTCCCTGGTCCTCCTACGGGCCCTCCATCTCCGGTGGGTCCGCTTCCTTCGCCCCCTCCCGGAGGAGGATTTCCTGAAAGAGTACCTCGATCCCGAGCGGGGCGCGGTCTCCCTGGAAGTGGCCCTGCAATATTACGCATGGCACGGGCGTCACCACCTGGGACAGATCCTGGGGGTCTCTCGGGGAGTGATGGATCCTCGCAGGAGTGAGGGGGTGAGGGAGGGTGGCTAGATGGCGGTCCTGGTCGGGTGGGATCGAGGTCCACCGGCCTTCCGGCGCGAACCAATTCCTGCAGCTGCTGTTTCTGGTTTCCACCAACTGAGAATCCATGTCTCCGACTCCCGGGCCTCCCGCCCCCCGTCCCCCCAACGCCAGAGGGCCGAATCCCGGATCCCGGCGACCTCGCCCCTCGTCAGAGGAGCTGAAACGCCGGCAGCTCGTCTTCAACGTCGTCTTCGTGGGGGTGGCCGTCACCTTCCTGGTATTGGTGAACCAGTTGGGTCAGGAGGTGGTCCGTCCCGAGACGGTATCCTACTCCAGATTCCTCGAGGCCATGGATCGGGAGGCCGTGCTGGAGGTGGCCATCAGTCCTCGGGCCGTGATCTGGCAGGAGTCGGCCCCGGGGGTCGCGGTCGCCCCGGAGCCGGAGGTGCGGAGCTTTCGAGCCACCCGGGTCCCAGGGGTGGACGACCGGGAGCTGGTGGAGCGCCTCCACGCCATGGGGGCGCAGATGACCGGGGAGGTCCCCAGCGAGTGGTGGCCCGGAATCCTCCTCTGGTTCCTCCCCCTCCTCCTCCTCCTGGGGGTATGGATCTGGCTCATCCGACGGATGACCTCGGGGCGGACCCAGGCCCTCACCTTCGGCTCCAGCCGAGCCAAGATCTGGGACGAGAGCACGAACCGCATCACATTCGATGACGTTGCTGGGGTGGACGAGGCCGTGGCGGAGCTCCGGGAAGTGGTGGATTTCTTGAAGAGCCCGCAGCGCTATCTCCAGATGGGCGCACGGATCCCCAAGGGGGTCCTCTTGGTGGGGCCGACGGGAACCGGGAAGACCCTCCTGGCCCGGGCCACCGCCGGAGAGGCCGGGGTTCCCTTCTTCACCATCTCCGGCGCCGACTTCGTGGAGATGTTCGTTGGCGTCGGGGCCGCCCGGGTCCGTGACCTCTTCCGACAGGCCCGGGAGAAGGCGCCGTGTATCGTCTTCATCGACGAGATCGACACCGTGGGGAAGACGCGGGCAGGGGCCGGCTCCCCGGTGAGCAACGAGGAGCGGGAGCAGACGCTGAATCAGCTCCTGGTGGAGATGGACGGTTTCGACAGTTCCACCGGGGTCATCCTCATGGCCGCCACCAACCGCCCGGACCTCCTGGATCCGGCACTCCAGCGCCCGGGGCGATTCGATCGCCAGGTGGCGGTGGACCGACCCGATCTCGTGGGACGGGAAGCCATTCTGCGGATCCATGCCCGCCGGGTCACCCTGGCGGAGGAGGTGGACCTCCGGGTGGTGGCGGCCCGGACGCCCGGTTTCGCCGGCGCCCAGCTCGCCAACGTGATCAATGAGGCGGCGCTCCTTGCGGTGCGGAAGGGTCGTGACCAAGTCACCATGGACGACCTGGACGAGGCGGTGGACCGGGTCCTGGCGGGGCTGGAACGTTCCAGTCGAGCCCTCATCGAACGGGAACGGGAGATCGTGTCGCACCATGAGATGGGGCACGCCCTCATGGGACTCCTCCTTCCCCAGGCCGATCCGGTCCACAAGGTGAGCATCGTTCCCCGGGGCGCCACCGCCCTGGGCGTGACCATCCAGACGCCGCTGGAGGATCGGTACCTCCTCACCGAGTCGGAACTCCAGGACCGCCTTACCGTGCTGCTGGGTGGGCGGGCGGCTGAGAAGGTGATCTACGGCGAGACGAGCACCGGTGCCGCAGACGACCTGCAAAGAGCCACCGAGCTGGCGCGCCGGATGGTGACCCAGTTCGGCATGGGGGAGGGCGTCGGGCCGGTGGCCCTGGAGGACAGCGGCGGTTTCTTTTCAGGGGAAGGGTTCCCAGGGCCCCGTCGCTTTTCCGAGGAGACGGCCCGGAGGATCGACGCCGAGGTGCGTCGGCTGGTGGAAGACGGATTTGAACGGGCCGTGGAGCTTCTGACCACCCATTCCCAGGCCCTGCGCATCCTGGCCGGGGAGTTGCAGCAGAAGGAGGTAATGGAGGGGGCCGAGCTCAGCCGACGAGTGGAGGAACTGGGTCTTCCGGTCCAGGCCAAGTCGGTGGCGGGCCGCAGTCGGCGAACGGGGGCTCCCAGCGCCCCTCCCTCGGACAAACTGTCCCCTCCACGGGCCCCTGGCGCTCCCAACGGGGCCCCCTCTACTTCTTAAACGGCCTTCTGGAGGTCTCCTCCAGAGGTCTCATCGGGTTCCCTGACTCCGGAGCGCATCTCCCATGTACCGAACCATTGTGGTCCCTCTCGATGGCTCCGCCGCCGCGGAGTTCGCGCTTCCCATCGCCCTGGCGATCGCCGAAGCGTCCGGAGGAGACCTGGTCCTCCTCTCGGCGGTGGCCCGCCTTCCCTTCCACCCGCCGTCGGAGTTCGGGGGCGATCCGCCCCGGGGATGGCACGAGGAGGAGTTCAGCCGGATTTCCCAGTACCTGCAGGAGACGGCCCGACGGCTGGAGGCTGCGGGATCCGGGGTCTCGGTGGATACCGAGATCGAGGCTGGCCCTCCCGCCCGGGTCCTGGACGACCGGATCCGGGGACTCAAAGCGGACCTGGTGGTCATGACCACCCACGGGAGGGGACCGTTGGGCCGAGCCTGGCTGGGGAGTGTGGCGGACGGGCTCCTCCGGCGGGGGCCGGCCTCCATCCTCCTGGTTCGTCCCGGGGAGGGGAAGGCCGACCTCTCCCTTCGTCCCCGGTTCAAGAAGATCCTGGTCCCCCTGGATGGATCCGATCTTTCGGAGGAGGCCATCCTGGACGGCGTGGAGTTGGCCCGGCGGTTCAATGGCGGGGTGAGTCTCGTCACGGTGGTGCCCCCCCCCTTCAGCGCCACCTCGCCCTACGTTCCCGCCGTGGTGGAGGACGAGGGGACCCGGGAGGCGATCTTCGCGGGATTCCGTCGATACCTGGAGGCCATGGGCGAGCCGGTGGAGAAGCTGGGCCTGCTCCTCGGGACGGCGGTGTTGGAGGGCCGCGACGTGGCGTCGGGGATCCTGGACCATGGGAGGAAGATCGGTGCGGACCTGGTGGTGATGTCCAGCCGGGGAAGGGGAGGGGTGGCGCGCCTGGTCCTGGGGAGCGTGGCTGACAAGGTCATCCGCTCATCAGCGGTCCCCGTCCTGGTCCATCCCCAGCCCCGGGTGGCGGACGAGGATTGATCCCATCGGGCGATGCGGACTGGGTGGCGGATCAGGGCGAGAGGCTTCGGAGGAGTTCCCGTCCCGCCTCGTTCCACTCGGGGACGACGGGGTCCTCGGCCATCTGATGCACGAGAAGGAATCCCAGACGGGCGACCCGGGCCAGCTTGTCGGCATCGATGAGGTGGGCCTGATCCGACGGCTGGTGATATTCGTCGTGGAGCCAGGTGGTGAGGAATAGGGCGGGGATTCCCTGCTGGACGAAGGAGAAGTGGTCGCTTCGAAGGAAGGCCTGTTCCTCGGGTTCAGGGTCCGGTGCCACCACCAGCCCCAGCTCGGGGTGGGCGGCGGCCACGGCTCGGACCCGCTCCCCGATGTCCGAGAACTCCTCGCCGATGGCAATGATGGTGTCGGGGTGGTTTCGACCCACCATGTCCATGTTCAGGTTCGCCACCATGCTTCCCTCTGGAACGGTGGGGTTGTTGGCGTACCAGTCGGCGCCCAGGAGTCCCTTTTCCTCTCCACTCACCGCCAGGAAGATGATGGATCGTGCCGGCGCTTCGGGGAGGGCCGCGAAGGCGGCGGCGATCTCCATGAGGGCCGCCGTTCCCGAGGCGTTGTCGTCGGCCCCGTTGTAGATGGAGTCTCCGCGCTCGTCAGGGGGCCCGACCCCCACGTGGTCGAAGTGGGCGGTGACAACCACGTGGGTCTCCCTCAGTTCCGGGTCACTCCCCCGGAGGAGGGCCACCACGTTGGGCACCTCGGTGGTGGTGGGCTCGAACCCAAGATGCAGTTCCACCGTCACGCCTTCCAGGACCGCGGGAGGGTCCGGTCCGCTCCGGGGCTCCACGCCGGCGGAGCGGAGGAGTTCGTCCCCCAGATCCATGCGGATCCCGATGGTGGGGATGGGAAGCTGGCCGGCGGCCCCTCCTTCCATGGCTGCGGCGATCTGGTGGATGTCCCCGGCTCCGGTCTCTTCATCCATGATGAGGATGAGGCCCGAGGCGCCGGCCTGCATCCCGGCCTGCACCGCGAGGATGAGGTCAGGTCCAAAGCCCTCGGGCAGGAAGACGACCAGGGGGTTCCCCTGGGTCTCTGCCGGGAGGCCCGCGGCGGCAGAGGCCGGGTCGGTGGCGTAGACCGGTGTGCCGGACACCGGTGCAGGTGCTCCGGGCACCCCGAAGAAGTCCCGCCCGTACTCCCACGCGGCCGAGGCGTCGGGCCCCGAGAACCCCGCCCGGGTGACCGCAGGGTCCATGGCCAGCCGAGTGAAGGGCCAGCGCTGGATGAAGGTGCCGTCCCCTCCTGCCGGCGTCAGGCCGAGCTCCTCGAAATGGGCGGCGATGTACCGGGCGGCCTCCTCGAGCTCGGGGCTGGGCGTGTCCCGACCCCGCATCTCGTCCGAGGCCAGGTATGCCACGTGCTCGAACACGGCGTCCGCCGTGATCCGGGCTTCCGCAACCTCCGCCGGAGTCGTGACGGCGGGAGCCGGGGAGGGGGTGGCCGGCGCAGGGGGGGCACAGCCTCCGGCCAGAAGCAGGAGGGAGAGGGCGAAGGGCACGACGAGACGGACGAGCGGGGGGTGGGGATTCGCCATAGGGCTCATGGGGAAGAAAGGGGGAAGGGGAGGAACCCGGCTCCGGAAGATCTGGATCCCATAGCTGGGAGGCAACCACCTCTCTCTTGACGGAGACATGGGGGCACGTTAAAGTTGGCTTCGACAACAGCACGGTGCTTCGCTTTGAGCGAGCATCTACCAGAGACGAGAACGGACCTGGACTTGATTGTCCCGGTCCTTTTCTTGAATCAGGGCTGAGGTCGGCGCGAACGTGCGGGGGCGCGAACACCCGCGGAACAAAGGTGATGGAAAGGTACGGATCTACCGGACCCCTATGTCACCGAAGTTTGGGAGTACGGTATGCGTACCACAGGAACTGTGAAGTGGTTCAACGATTCCAAGGGCTTTGGCTTCATCACGCCCGAGGACGGCTCGAAGGACTGCTTCGTGCATCACAGCGCGATTCAGGCCACGGGTTTCAAGACTCTGGCCGAAGGCGCTCGCGTCGAGTTCGACCGGGTCGAGGGCCAGAAGGGCCCCGCCGCGGAGAACGTGGTGCAGCTCTGATCTGAGCTGGCCCCGACGACTCGTCTCCGACGAGGCGCGGAATACGGCCCCCCTGGCATCGCCAGGGGGGCCGTTTTGCATGCGCGCTCCATGCAGGCCAGGGAGGAACGCCTCCGCCTCAGCAATGCTCTCAGGAGAGCGGCTCGAACACCCCGGTCTCCCGATTCTTCCGGACCTTGTCCCAGTCGAAGATCCGACCGTTCATGACGAGATGGACTCCGGTGGGGAGGGCCTGCACCGCAGTCAGTGCGCCCCCCAGGTTGAAGAGGCCGTCGGAGCTGCCGAAGGCGATGGGGATCATGGCCCCGGTGAGGACGATGGTCTTCCCCTCCACCTCCCGGGCCAGGAGTCGGGCCGTCTCCACCATGGTATCGGTGCCGTGGGTGATGACGATATGGCTCTCCGGCGCCTCCCGGCAGTTGCGGGCGATGAGTTCCCGGTCCACGTCGGTCATCTCCAGGGAATCCACCATCATGAGGGTGCGGATCTCCACCTCGAGGCGGCACCGGCCCATGCGAAGCATGTCCGGAAGATGGGTATCCTGGAAGTAGAGACGGCCCCGGATTTCGTCGTAGGCCTTGTCGAAGGTTCCGCCGGTAATGAAGATGCGGATGCCTGGCATGGGGGAATCTCCGGAATCTGGTTGGGGAAAGGGGAGGCGGGGGACGCGGCGGCTTCCTGGTCTTCACCGAAGCCCTGACCCACCACATTAGCGTCCAAGGCCCGAAACCGGGCCCTCCCCGAGTCCATCCAAGGTCGGGGTCCCCACAGCTGGAGGGCTGAATGGCCCAACCTCCCCCTTCGTTGGTCACTGCCCGGCTCCGACTTCGTCCGGTACGTCCCACCATGGCGGCGGAACTCCACACTCTCCTTGGGCACCCCGAGGTCCAGCGACACCTCCTGAAGGGCGGGGAACTGACCCGAGAATGGGTGAATCAGGAGATCCGGGAGAGCATGGCCCGGTTCCAGGCCCGCAAGCCGGGAATCTGGGTGCTGGAGCCCCTGGAGGGCGGGGCCCCCATCGGTCTGGGGGGATACCGTGATTTCCATGACCCCCCGGAGCTCCAGTTGGTCCTGGCCCTCGCGCCCACCTTCTGGCATGAGGGGCTGGCCACGGAGGCCGGTCGGGCTCTCCTCACCGTGGGCTTCGGATGGGGTCGCCTCCGGAGGGTCGTGGCCGAGGCCCACCGCCCGGACCTTCGGGCCCACCGGTTTCTAGAGCGCCTGGGGATGCGGCGGAGCCGTTCCCGGAGGAAGGGGGGCGATCCGGAGGTGGTCCGGTTTGTCCTCACCCGGAAGGAGGCGAAGGCGGCCGAGGGAGAGCAGGCCACGCGGCACTGAGGATGATTCCCTCTCGTTCGGGGAAACACCCAGGGGAGCGCTCAGGGAAGCGCTCAGGCAACCGACAGTTGCTGCTTGAGCCTCCTGCTCACAGGCACCACCATGGGTACCTCCACCCATCGGAGGGGCTCGGGCGGTGGACCGGGGTCCACCACCCCTCCAGCCGCTACGCTTCGGCTCGCCTCGGCCAGGGTCTGGTCCTGGGTCAGGGCCAGGATCCTCTGAAACCGATCCTGGTCATCGGGGTCGAGAAAGCGGAGGTGGCGGCGGGCCAGGGCGGCCATGTGGAAATGCGAGGAGCGGAAAGCGAGCCCATCGAGCGCCAGGGTCCGGCAGAGCGTCACGAGCCAGGCCACCACATCGGCCAGGACGCCGAGCCCCGGATGCTCCTGTCCCGGGAGGGGATCGCGAGTGGTGGAGAAGCGGCTTCTGGGGTCCTGGAGGAGGAGCCACTCCACGGTGAGGAAGGTGAAGCTCGGTAGGATCCTGTCGTCCACTTCCACCCGGAGCTCCATGAGGAGGTCCGCTCGGTCCGGCGAGCCGTAGAGGCGGACGGTGGGCCCCAACCCCGACGAAGGCAGGATCTCGACGGTGGGCTCCGCATACCCGCGGGCCCGCGCCTGCTCCAGGATCCCGAATCGCTGGAGATCCCGTTCCACTTCCTGGGCGGAGAACTTCCCCAGGAACTGCCCTTCCTGGGAAGGCCTCCCTCCAAGGGCACCCAGGTCCTCCTCGGTGAGGGAGAAGAGGGCCCGGTCTGTCCGGTCTTGTTCCCTGGGTTCTCCTCCCCGGTCAAGAACACCCTCCCCACGGGAGGATGCGCCCGCCGTCCTGCCCGCCATCCAGTGGACCCGACCCAGTGAGATGGAGAGATCGTCCGGCAGTTCCACCTCCCGCCCCGCCAGCAGCCATGCCAAGAAACGGGCAGGAGGCCGCCAGGCCGAGGGTCCGTATCCACCACCCAGGACCACCGCCAGGGGATGGCGTCCCCGGACCTCCTGGAGCGTCTCCACAACGAATCGGTCCCGGACGAGGATCGCCCCGTCGGAGAGGCGAGCATCCCCGTAGACATCCTCCCGGGCCACATCCGCTCCGGCGATGTAGAAGGTCAACCCAGGACGATGGGCCGCAACCACGGGAGGGAGTTCGCGACGGAGGAGGTCCAGATACTCCTCGTCCTCCACTCCCGCACCCACCTCCAGGGAGGTGTCGGCTGTGGCCGCCGGGTCTTCCCAGTTCCGGTTGTGGATGGAGAAGGTGTGGACCGACGGGTCATGGGCAAAGATGGCCCGGGTGCCGTTTCCATCGTGGATGTCCAGGTCGACCACCAGGATGGGCTCCTGGAATCCCCTGTTCCGGAGGTGGGCCACCGCCACCGCCACATCGTTCAGCAGGCAGAGGCCGCCGCCCCTGTGGGGCCCGGCGTGATGGAATCCACCCCCCAGGTGGACGGCCGGCCCCTGGCGCTCCAGGGCCAGCTCTCCGGTCCGGATCGTTCCCCCGGCGGTGAGGCGCTGGAGTTCCACGGCTTCCCGGGTCTCTCGGGGACCCAGGGGCAACCCGAGGACCCTTCCTACTACATGCGGATCGTCCAGGCTCCGGAGATAGGCTCCCGTGTGGACCCGGCGGAGGGCCTCGACGTGGGCGGGATGAGGCTCCACCAGGTTGTCCTGTCCGATCCACCCTCCGTCCAGGAGGAATGTGGCGATCCGCTCTGCCCGGAGGGCATCCAGGGGAATCCCCGAGATCCCAAGGCGATACTGGGGATGATAGATGATGGGCAGCCCCCCCCGACGTCCGGCCAACCCCACCTTTCGGGCGAGACGGCGTAGGTGGCGGCGAAGGCGAGACGTGGGGGGCAAGAATGTCGATGGGGTGGGGAGAGGCTATCTCTCCAAGCGGAGCTCATTAGCGGTGAGGGAATGGATCCGGTCCCGGTCCACCTCCACCCCCAGTCCGGGTCGATGGAGGGGGACGGTGACCTGACCGTCGGGGGTCATGGTCCACTCGGGATCTACGATGTCCCGGGCCCAGTAGCGGGCGCTGGGGGAAAGGTCCCCGGGGAGGGTGAAGTTGGGAAGCGAGGCCAGCGCCACGTTGTAGCTCCTCCCGATTCCACTCTCCAGCATCCCTCCACACCAGACGGGGATCTCTTCCTCGAGGCATCGCTGGTGGATGGCCAGGGACACGGCCAGTCCTCCCACACGTCCCGCCTTGATGTTCACGATGCGGGCGCTTCCCAGGGTGATCATGTCCTCGGTGCGGTCCATCCCCGTGATGGATTCGTCCAGGCAGAGCGGGGTCTTCATCCGCTCCTGGAGACGGGCGTGCCGCACCAGGTCCTCGCCGTCCAGGGGCTGTTCCACCATGGTGAGCCCGAAGGCGTCCAGTTCCACCAGGTGGGGCCAGTCCTCGAGTCCATAGGCGGCATTGGCGTCCACCATGAGGTTCGCGTCGGGGAGGGCCTTCCGAACCGCGGCCACATAGTCCAGGTCCACCCCGGGCCGGATCTTCAGCTTGATCTTCCGGTACCCGGCCTCCGCTTCCCGGAGGGCCCGTTCCGCCAGCGCTTCCGGGGCGTCGGTGATTCCCAGGGAGACCCCCACGTCAAGGGATGTCCGGGTACCTCCCAGGTAGCGGGCCAGGGGCTCTCCCGCCTTCTCGGCGCCCAGCCCCCAGAAGCCCATCTCCAGCGCCGCCTTGGCCATGCGATGACCCCGGACCATGTCGTCCAGCACCGGGTGGACATCCGAGGGATGGGAAAAGGCACGGCCCAGGAGCGGGGGGATGAGCCACTCCCGGAGGGCGAGCCATGCGGTTTCCACGGACTCATAGCTGTAGTAGGGGAGTTCCGGTGCGACGCATTCGGACCAGGTCGAGACCCCCTCCTCATCCTCCAACTCCAAAAGGAGGATCCGCCGGTCCTGGACGGCTCCAGACGAGATCCGAAAGGGCTCCCTCAGGGGGAGGCGGATCTCCCGCAGGGTAACGGCACGAAGCTGGATCAACCGGGGTCCTCCTGCACGGGGGATGGTCTGGGGAGGATGGATGCATCGCCTCCCTGCCCGAGGAATGTCAGTGGATAGCCGGACCCCCGGGAAGGGGAAAAGTTCGCTGCGGGGTGGCTCCCCCCGCCTTGCCGGCGTCCGTCTCCCTTTCCCGCTGGATGGGGTTGGATGCGCGACGGCTGGGCTTGCCAGGGTGAGTCGGGCACGGGATACTGCCCCTCAGTCTGGTTCAGTGAGCCACGGTTGCGAGGGAGGTTCGGGATGCGTCGACCACGGGAAGGACGAGCCCACGGTGGGAGCTTCGACCGGGGCTTCATCTTCCCTGCCTGCTTCCTCCACCTCCCCCTCCTCCTGCTTCTCCTCCTGGGCGTTCCCCCGGAGCCCGCTGCAGGCCAGGCAGGTCCCGCCGGACCGGAGAGCCCCTTCGACCTGGTGATCCGTAACGGCCGCGTCCTGGACGGGGCCGGGAATCCCTGGATCGCCGCCGACGTGGCCATCCGGGACGGACGCTTCGTCAAGGTCGGGCATGTGCCTGGACGAGGAACCCGGGAGATCGATGCCGCAGGGCGCTACGTGGCCCCCGGGTTCATCGACATCATGGACCAGTCCGGCACCACCCTCCTCCTGAACGGGCTGGCGGAAAACAAGCTCCGGATGGGGGTCACCTCGGCCATTGGCGGGGAGGGGGGGACGCCCTCCCTGTCGGTTCTGGAGGGCGGCGACGAAGTCCGGCGCGGCGCCTCCACCGATGAGATCCCCCGTTACTTCGAGATCCTCGCGGACCAGGGGATCTCCATCAACTTCGGAAGCTTCTACTCCCAGGCCCAGGCCCGATCCCAGGTCCTGGGAACCGAGCGCCGCAGCCCGACGGAGGAAGAACTCGCCGAGATGCGGGGCCACATCCGTCGGGCCATGGAAGCCGGTGTCCTGGGGCTCACCACCGCCCTCATCTATCCCCCCTCCAGCTACGCTTCCACCGACGAGATCGTGGACGGCGCCCGGGTGGCGGCGCGCCACGGGGGGATCTACGCCAGCCACATCCGGGGGGAGGGGGCAGAGCTCCTGGAGGCGGTGGGGGAGGCCATCGAGATCGGGGAGCGAGCGGGAATCCCCGTGGAGATCTTCCACCTGAAAGCGGCGTACGAGCCGGGGTGGGGGACCCTGATGCGAGGCGCCATCGAACTCATCGAAGAGGCCCGCGACCGGGGGGTGGAGGTCACGGCGGACGTCTATCCCTACACCGCCGGAGGGACGGGGCTGGAGGCCACCATCCCCTCCTGGGCCCACGAGGGAGGGCCGGATTCCCTCCGGGCCCGCCTGGCGGATCCGGCCGTCCGGGAGCGACTGAAGGTGGAGGTCCGGGAGACGGGCGCCGAGGGGTGGTGGAACATCGTGGAGGCCTCGGGCGGGTGGGAGAACATCGTCCTGGTGAATGCCCGCAGTCCGGCCAACGCCCACCTGGAGGGCCGCTCCCTGGCGGAGATCGCCGAGGAGGTGGGGAAGGAGCCGGAGGACGCGGCCTGGGACCTGGTACTGGAGGGGGAGGGGAGGGTCATGGCCATCTTCCACATGATGACCGAGGCGGACGTGGAACTGGCCCTCCAGCAGGTGTGGGTGAGCGTGGGGAGCGACGCCGGTGCTTCGGTGGACCCTGGCGCCACCGATGGCCTGGGGCTCCCCCACCCCCGGAGCTACGGTACCTTTCCCCGGATCCTGGCCCGCTACGTCCGGGACGAGGGGGTCCTCACCCTGGAGGATGCGGTCCGAAAGATGACCTCCTGGCCGGCCACCCGGATGCGCCTGGAGGGGCGGGGGCTCATCCGGGAGGGGATGTGGGCGGACCTGGTGGTCTTCGACATGGACCGCATCCAGGACCGGGCCACCTACGAGGAGCCCACCCTCTTTCCCGAGGGGATCGACCTGGTGGTGGTGAACGGCCGGGTGGTCATCGACGAGGACGGCACCCACACCGGGGCCCGGCCCGGGCAGGTACTCTACGGCCCCGGACGTGGCGGCAGGGGATCGGCGCTCCAGCCCTCTCCCCATCCTTCCCCGGAGGCCGGCGAGGAAGCCGGCGAGGAAGCCGGCGAGGAGGGCAGTCCATGAGCCTCTTCCAGGCGCCATGGATCCGGAAGTACCTCATCCCGGGGGCCGTCTTCCAGTCTGTCCTGGTGGGAGGTGGATATGGGACCGGCCGGGAGATCGTGGAGTACTTCACCCGCTTCGGGGGTGGGGGCGGGATCCTGGGGCTGGGGGTCACGGTGGCCTGCTGGGTCCTGGTGCTGGCGTTGACCTGGGAGTTCGCCCGCCTCTTCCGGGTCTATGACTACCGGAGCTTCTTCAAGGCCCTCCTGGGTCCGGCATGGGTGATCTTCGAGATCCTCTTCGCCCTCATGTTCCTCTTGGTCCTGGCGGTGGTGGCCTCGGCGGCGGGGGAGATTCTCCAAGACGCCTTCGGAATCCCCTACCTGGTCGGGATCCTGGCCATGCTGGTTCTGGTGGGGGCCCTCACCTTCCTGGGACGGGAGGTGGTGACCCGCTCCCTGGCCCTCTGGACGGTGCTCCTCTACGGGATGTTCCTGTACTACTTCGCCTCCGCCTTCCTGCGGGCGGGAGGGGAGATGGGCGCCGGGCTGGCGGGGTGGGAGGTCATCTCCGGGTGGGGGGTGAGCGGTTTCCAGTACGCCATGTACAACCTCTTCATCGTCCCGGCCATCCTCTTCTCCACCCGGGATCTGGAGACCCGGGGCGAGGTGGTGGGGTCGGCGGTGGCAGCCTCGGTTATCTGTGCCTTCCCAGCCCTCCTCTTCCACATCTCCTTCCTGGGCGACTACCCCGGGATCCTGGTCCAGGAGATCCCGGTCTACGCCGTCATCACCTCCCTCGGGGTCACCACCCTCCTTGTCCTCTACCTGGTAGCCCTGTTCGGCACCTTCATCGAGACCGGTGCGGGACTCATTCAGGGGACCATCGAGCGCATCGACGGAGTCCTCCGGGAGACCGGTGTGCGCCCGCTCCCGCCGGCAGCCCGGGGGCTTCTGGCGTCGGTGGCCGTGGGGCTCAGCGCCCTGCTGGCTACGTTCGGGATCATCCCCCTCATCGCCCGTGGCTACGGCACTCTGGCCTGGGGCTTCTTCGCCGTCTACGTCCTTCCCCTCCTGACCATCGGTGTCTGGAAGCTTCGCACCTCTCCCCCCGCTCCCCCACGGGAGTCCGACTCGTGAGCCCATCCGTCCGCATCCCCTCTGGTCTTCTGGGATCCCTTCTGGGCCTCCGGGTCTGGGGAGATACGGCTCCCCGGTCCTCCCGGGAGTACTTCGAGCCGGAGTTGGAGGGGACCCGTCTCCTCTCGCCGGAGACGGTGGAGGCCATGCACACGGTGCAGTACGATCCCTTCCGTGGCCCCATCGGCCCAGGGTGGGGCGGGGAAGAGGCTGGCTGGGGTCTCACCTGGTGGGCCGACACCCGGAGGGGGGACCGCTACTTCGCCCATAGCGGGAGCGTCCCCGGGTACACCGCCTTCCTCGAGGGAAATCGGGACCGGGGGGTGGGGGTGGCCCTCCTCTCCAACGGCCATGCAGCCCATCTGCACCTCTTCCGACTCTCGGAGTGGACCATCGACCGGGTCCTGGACGTGCTGGACAAGGAGGCCGCAGGGCGGTAGATCCAATAATTCCAGACCCTTCGAAACCCCGAGTCCACCGGTCCCGCCCCCCCGCTGATGGAGGGACCAGGAGGAGGCACCCGTGAACGCAGGCATTCCAACCCATATTTTCTCACTTCGGCTCCTGGCCGGAATTCCCCTCCTCCTGGGCCTGACCCTCGCCGGATGCGAGCCGGAGCCCGGAACCGCAGGAGATGCGCCGCCCCCGGTCCAGATCCCGGAGGGGGCGATCACCGAACCCGACTTCTCCGATACCCAGGTGGAGGAGCGCTACCTGGAGGAGATCCGGGGACTCCTGGCCCACGCCGGGGTCCAGGAGGCCATGACGTACATCGAGGAGATCGAGGAGCGCTCCCTACAGGACCTCATCTACCTCACGGAGATTCCCGCGCCGCCCTTCATGGAGGAGGAGCGGGCCGAAGCCTATGCCGAGATGCTCCGGGAAGCCGGGGCTGATTCGGTCTGGATCGATGGCATCGGAAATGTGATCGCGCTTCGGCGGGGGATCTCGGGCGAGCGCACCGTGGCCCTGGACGGGCACCTGGACACCGTTTTTCCCATCGAGACCGACGTCACGGTGCAGTTCCGCGGGGACACCCTCTACGCCCCTGGCATCGGTGACGACACCCGGGGCCTCATCGTGGTCCGGAACGTCCTGGAGGCCATGGTGGCAGCGGATCTCCGCACCGAGGACGACCTCCTCTTCATCGGGACCGTGGGAGAGGAGGGGCTGGGCGACCTCCGGGGTGTAAAGTACCTCTTCAGCGAGGAGGGACCGGGGATTGACGTGTTCATCGCGGTGGACGGGGGGGATGAGACCCGGATCGTGCACCAGGCGGTGGGCTCCTATCGCTACCGCGTCACCTTCCATGGCCCCGGGGGCCACTCCTGGGGAGCCTTTGGGCTGGCGAACCCCCACCACGCCATGGCCCAGGCCATCGCCCATTTCGTCCCCGAGGCCGACGCCTTCACCCGCTCCGGTCCCCGGACCAGTTACAGCATCGGGCGGGTCGGCGGCGGCACTTCGGTGAACTCCATCCCCTTCGAATCCTGGTTCGAGGTGGACATGCGCTCCGTCGATCCGGGGCCGCTGAACGAGCTGGACGCCATCTTCCGGGACGCCATGCAGCGGGGGCTGGAGGAGCAGAACGCCCTTCGCCGCCGTGGAGAAGCGCTCACGGTGGATATCGACATGGTGGGGAATCGCCCCGCCGGAATCCTGGATCCCACCACCGACCTGGTTCAGCGGGCCATGGCGGCGATCACCCTCCAGGACCGGGAGCCCGCCCTGGGAGGCGGCTCCACCAACGCCAACACCCCCATCGCCGAGGGGATTCCCTCCATCACCATCGGCCGGGGGGGAGACGGAGGGGGCGCCCACAGTCTGGATGAATGGTGGCTTCCGGTGGACCCCCACCTGGCCGTCCAGAACGCACTCCTCATCGCCCTGGCCGAGGCGCGCCTGGCCGCGCCGGGGGTGACCCAGAACTGAGGGTGAGGGTAGGGGGCCGCCGCCGCGAGGCCATGCCCCGGCGCTCGGGGAGCGGTGGCCCCCCTACTTCCTCGGCACACTACCGGCCTCGCCGGTAGAACTGCACCCCTCCGCTGAGTCCCCCGGAGAGGAGCTCGGGGAGGCCGTCCCCGGTGAGGTCGCCGAAGGCGGGGAGGGAGTAGCGGTGGAGGGGCACCTCCCACTCCGGATCCTCCTGGAAGCGGGGCTCCGTGGAAGTCCCAACGTTCCGGTAGAGGATGGCCCCTCCCCGTTCGGACCCGACGACCAGGTCCAGGAGGCCGTTGCCGTCCAGGTCCACGAAGGTGGGGGCGCTCCTACGTCCCACGTCGATCTCCTGGAAGGTGTCGGTCTCGAGCTCGAAGCGGGGCTCGGTGGGCGTCCCCACATTCCGATAGTGGCTGATCTCGCCGGAGGAGCGCCCCACGTAGAGGTCCAGGAGGCCGTTGCCGTTCAGGTCCGCCAGCGCCGGGGTGGCGTGGCTCCCCCGGGTGAGGGTCAGGGTGAGGGTGGTGTCGGCCTCGAAGCGAAGTTCGTCACCCGTAGACGCGTTCCGGTAGAACTGGATCCCCCGGTTCCACGTCCCCAGCACCAGCCCGGGGCGGTCCTCTCCCCACAGGTCGCCGAAGGCCGGGGCGTAGTGGTAGACCGGGGCCAGGGAGAGGGTGTCGGCAAATCGGAACTCCGGGGCGGTGGGGGTGCCGGTGTTCCGATAGACATGGAGCCGTCCCGTCCCCAGCTCCATGGGATCGATCTTGTTCCCCACCACCAGGTCCAGGGTCCCGTTCCCGTCCAGGTCCACCAGCGCCACCGCGCTTTCGCTCCCCACGTCCAGCCCGTGGAGGAAGCGCTCGGTGACCAGGCGGAACCTCCCCTCGGACGTCTGCCGGTAGTGGTGGAGGTTGTCGGCTGCGGTGCGGGCCGGATTGAAGGCGCCTCCCAGGACGCCGATGAAGAGGTCCTCCCGCCTATCCCCGTCCAGATCCCCGAAGGCGGGGGCGTTGAAGCCGCTGGTGCTGATGGAGGGGCCCTCGGTGGGGACCAGGGTGGGGTCACTCCGGACGTTGAACCCGGGGCAGGGGACCGTGTTCTCCAGAAGGAGGAGGCTGGGCTCGAAGTAGTCCCCCCAGAAGAGGTCCATGGCGCCATCGCCGTCCAGGTCCGCCCACGCCATGGAGTTGGCCCCATGGAGAGTCCCGATCTGGCCGATGATCTCGATGCCTGCGAAGCGCTCCGTCACCAGTCGGAACCGGGAGAGCTCACCCTCCTCCACCCGCTCCGTCTCCTCATAGCGGGCCAGGGTCCCGTCGATCCGGCCCAGGAAGAGGTCCAGGAGCCCGTTGCAGTCGATGTCGGTGACGCTGGGGATGTTCTGGCGGTCGGCGAAGATGGGGCGCCCCTCCACATCCCGCAGGGTGTCGGGGACCAATTCGAAACGAGGGCCCTCCGGCGTCGCCACATTCTGGAAGGCGCGGATGAAGCTGAACCGCTCCTCGGCCAGGAGGTCCGGCCTCCCGTTCCCGTAGAGGTCCACGAAGCGGAACCACTCGCCGATGTCCAGCTCCTGGAACCGGTCCGTCCGCCAGACGAAGCGGGGTTCGGAGGAGGTGCCCTCATTCCGGAAGTGCATGAGCTCTCCGGAGCGTTCCTGGAGGAAGAGGTCCAGGACCCCGGAGCCGTCCACGTCCACGAACTGTACCCGGGGGACCAGGAGGCCTCCCAGGAAGGGGTGCTCGTAGGGCTTACCGTCCACGTCCACCACCGGGAAGGGGGCGATCTCCCGCACATACCCCGAGGAGGACAGGGGCTGGACCCCCGGTACCGGCCCCATGCTCTCTCCCTCAACACCGGCTCCGGCGGCAGCGCACCCTCCCACACCCAGGGCCAGTCCCAGCCCCATGGCCAGTCCCAAGGCGACTCCCCTGGAGGGGACCGAGCCCCTGCCCGGAGCCGAGCCCCTGCCCAGAGCCGACCCCCTACCCGGAGCCGACCCCCTACCCGGAGCCAACGCCCTACCCGGAGCC
>REED01000107.1 GCA_007695225.1 Gemmatimonadales bacterium | reverse complement strand
TACCAACGAGGTTCGGACCGGGGCGATGCTCCGGATCCTGGAGCGCTTCAGCTACGGCCTCATGATCTTTCAGGGGGAACCGTACCTGGCGCGCACCGGGTCCGCATCCCTGGACGTGGTCCCCCTGGTGGGGCCCGTCCGGGCCGATGACGGTGTGGCCTTCCGCTACTTCGATGCCGATGGGAATGAGACCACGACCCTCGGTGCCATCCAGACCGTGGAGGTGACGGTACGGACGGCCTCGGGCGCCCGGGATCCGTCGGGTCGCCTCATCGGCGACTCCCTCTCGGTGGTGATCCATGCCCGCAATTGAAGTCGGATCCATGTCCCTTCTTCGTCCTGGAGACCCCATGTCCGGAGCCACCGATCCTCGCGCCGGATTTGCCCTTCCGGCGGCCATCTTCGCCCTGGTGGTGGTGGCGGTGCTCATCACCGCCGGGTTCTTCCTCGCCGGCCAGGAGTCCAGGATCGGACAGGCCACGGAGCGAACCACTCAGGCCTTCTACCTGGCCGAGCATGGGATGAACCAGGTCATGGAAGGTTGGTCCCCGGGTGCCGCGTCCCTGGAGCTCTGGGAGTCTGCGGGTCCGGCCACGGGGTGTGCGCTCTGCCAGGGCACACAGGGGGATGGGGAGTGGGAGGTCACCATCACCCGCACCGGCGAGCGTCTCTACTTCGTTCAGAGCCGGGGGAGCATCACCGTAGGCGGACGCCTGGCCGGGGCAAGTCGCACCCTGGGCCAGTTGACCCGGACCATCACCGCGGAGATTCCCGCAAATTCGGCCCTCCTCACGCGAGGCGATGTATCGGTGAGGGGGCGAGCAGAGATCCTGGGAGAGGATGTGAACCCGCCCGGGTGGGGCGGTGTCTGCAGTGCCCCGGGTGCCGATCGGCCCGGCGTCATCACCGATACGGGAAGCACGGTGGAGACTTCCGGCGCCAACGCCGTCGTTTCGGGTGACCCGGAATGGACCACTGAGGACCTCTCCGACGACGACTTCCTCCAGTTCGGAGACCTGGGCTGGGACGACCTGGTGGCCCTGGCCGAGGCCAGCCACCGGTTCGCCGGTGGGAACTTCAATGGAATGCAGCCCAGCACCACCGGCTCCCCGGAGGTCTGCAACACCAGTGATTCCAACAACTGGGGGTCCCCGTTGGACCCTGGGGGCCCCTGTGGGCTCTTCTTTCCCATCATCCATGTCAACGGGGACGCCCGGGTGCAGTCCGGTGGGGCGGTTCAGGGCCAGGGGATCCTCCTGGTGGAGGGGGACCTGGATGTCCGGGGCGCCTTTGAGTTCTACGGGCTGATCCTGGTGAAGGGACAGTTCGAGTCCCAGGGGAGTGGCGCCGGGGATACCCAGCGGATCCGGGGCTCGGTGCTGGCCGGGAACGCCGATGTTGACCAGTCCGTCATCACCGGTGGCGCCACCGTCCAGTTCTCCAGCTGCGCCGTGACCCGGGCCGTAGAGAATGCCCGGGGCCTCTCCACGATCCGCCCCCTCCGGGACCGGGGGTGGGTGGATCTGACGGTGGCCGGTTTCTGAGACCGGGAACTCGGCTCCTCCCCTTCCGAAGAGGGATCTTCCAGGGGGTAGCCAGGACCCCTGTCAACCCCCGATCTTCCTTGCTTGACAAGCCTCGGCTCCTCATGGTAAGGTGAGGGCCCAAGGCGGGAAAAATTTGTTTCCCCCCCCTCGATCCGGATACGGGAATGGGCCTTTTCGGGCGATCCAGGACCACCGTCGGCCTCGATGTCGGCAGTGGGTTCGTGAAGATGGTGGAGGTGGACCACTCCGGGGATCAGCCCGAGGTGGTCCGCGTATCCATGCGTGCCCTCATGCCGGACGCCATCGTGGAGGGGGAGATCATGGATCCGGCGCTGGTGGCCGACACCATCCGGGGACTCTGGGAGGAGAGTGGAACCGCCTCCCGGGACGTGGTCACCGCCGTGGGGGGGCATGACGTGATCGTGAAGAAGATCTCCATGGATCGGATGAAGGAAGCCGACGCCCGGGAGGTCATCCGGTGGGAGGCCGAACAGCACGTCCCCTTCGACATCAAGAGCGTGGTGCTGGACTTCCAGATCCTGGACCCCGAAGCGGATGGCCTCCAGATGGAGGTCCTCCTGGTTGCAGCCAAGCGGGAACTGGTGGACAATACCGTCGCCCTCATGCAGGAGGCCACCCTCTCCCCCGTGCTCATCGACGTGGACGCCTTCGCTCTCCACAATGCCCTCGAGCGGAACCACCCGGAAGCCATGACCGGAGTGGTGGCGCTGGTGAACGTAGGCCACGAGATGACCAGCGTGAACATCATGGAGGACGGGGTTCCCACCCTGACTCGGGACATTCCATTCGGGACCCGACGGATCCGAGAGGACCTGCAGCGGGAGCAGGGACTCACGTCCGAGGGAGCGGAAGCCGTCCTCCAGGGGAAGCAGCAGCACCCCCAGTTCCTTCGCTACGTTCAGGCCGGCGCCGACGAGGTGGCCATGGGAGTGGAGCGGGCGGCTGCCTTTCTCATGGCACAGCAGATGGGTGAGAGCCTCGGGTCCGTGTATCTCAGCGGGGGCGCGGCCCGGATCCAGGGACTCCCTGAGGCGCTGGCCGAGCGCCTTTCGGTGGAAGTCCGGTTGGTGAACCCCTTCCAGCGCGTTCCTGTGGCTCCGGGGGCTTTCCAGACCCCGGAGCTCGAAAGCGCCGGTGCCATGCTCCTTCTCCCCCTGGGCCTCGCCCTGAGGACCCCATGAGGTTCATGGAGGGGGGGCGGGGCATGGGGCAGGTTCGACGCCAGGAGCGCTGCCGGTGATCGAGGTCAACCTCCTCCCCGGGAAGGGGAAGCGGAAGTCGAGCCGACGGGGAATGCCCCAGCTCGCCCTGCCTGCGATTCCCGGTCTCCCGAAGGATCGGTGGGTCCTGGGGGCCGGAGCCCTGGCCCTGCTGGCCCTTGTCGTCATCGCATCCCTCTTCTTCCGGGTGGCGGGGGAGGCAGAAGAGCTGGGGATCCAGCTCGAGGCCGCCCAGCGGGATTCGGCGCGATTCGCCGACGTGATCCAACGTGCGGAGCGGCTCCAGTCGCAGCGGGACTCCATTGCCCAGAGGGTCGCCGTCCTCCAGGACATCGATGAGGCCCGCTACATCTGGCCCCACATCCTGGACGAGGTGGGCCGGGCCCTCCCCGATTACACCTGGCTGGTGAGCCTCCAGCAGGTGGCCGCGGCCCCCCACCCCCTCATCCGGATCCGGGGACGTGCCGCCACCTACTTCGCCCTCACCAGCTTCATGGAAAACCTGGAGGCCTCTCCCTACCTCGGCTCGGTGCGCCTCATTGCCGCGGACCCGGTGATGCTGAGCGTGGGGGCGGGGAGCCAACGCCGGATCTATGACTACTCCCTGGAAGCCAGGTACCAGGATCCGCCTCCGGAGCTGGTGAACCGGGTGCCGCTCTTCGGTGCCTCGGTGGCGGTGCCCGGGAACGGGGGAGGCTTCTGACCATGGCTCTTCTCCCCCAGGAACGGCACAAGCAGGTAGCGCTCATGGTGGGGATCCTGGCCATCGGGCTGGCCTGGGCCTTCTTCGAGTACTGGTACACCCCCCGGCAGCAGGAAATCGAAACGTTGGAGGTCCGCCTGGTTCAGCTCCAGGACCAGAATCGCCGGGCGCAGGTGCTGGCCGCCCGGGGGGCGACCGACCTGGAGGAGGGACTCGCCATCTATGAGCGGCACCTCGGCCGACTGGAGGAGCTCATCCCCCGGGAAGCCGAGGTGCCGGTTCTCCTGCGGACCATCACCTCCGAGGCCATTCGGTCCGGGGTGGACATGGGCTCACTCCGGCCCGAACCCTCGAGAGAGGGGGAGTTCTACCGGC
>REED01000203.1 GCA_007695225.1 Gemmatimonadales bacterium | reverse complement strand
TTCGCCCCGTCGTCGCCCGGCCCCTCCTCCCCCTCCTGGGCCTGTCCCTTCTGCTCATGGCCAGTCTGCCCACTGCGTCCAGCGGCCAGGACGTGCGTATACCGGGGGAGCGGCTCCTGCGGGGGAGCGTCGAGCCCATGAGCATCGCCCTGGACAACCTTCCCTACCCCCATCCCGTCCACCATCTCCCCCTCACCATGGGCGGAGAGGATGTCCGGCTGGCCTACATGGACATCCATCCCCGAAGCCCCGGAAACGGCCGGACCGTGGTCCTCCTCCATGGCTACAACTTCTTCGGGGAGTACTGGGCGGGAACCATCGCCGCCCTCCGGAACCGGGGATTTCGGGTGGTGGTGCCGGACCAGATCGGATTCGGCCGCTCCTCCAAGCCCATCGGGTACTACAGCTTCCACCAGATGGCAGCTCATACCAAGGCACTCCTGGACCACCTGGGCGTGGAGGAGGCGGCGGTGGTGGGCCACTCCATGGGGGGAATGCTGGCGACCCGCTTCGCCCTCATGTACCAGGAGAGCACCACCCACCTGGTCCTGGTGAACATGGTGGGGATGGAGGATTCCCGGATCCTCCGCCCCTGGCGCAGCCTGGAGGAGGTCTACCAGGGGATCCTGAACCGGACCGACGAATCGGTGCGGGCAGGGCAGGAGCGCTACTACGTGGAGTGGCGGCCGGAATTCGAGAAGTACGTGCAGGTCCACCTGCGGTGGGCCCTCTCCTCCGAGTGGCCTCGCTTCGCCATGGTCCGGGCCCTCACCTCACAGATGATGTACGAGCAGCCCGTGGTCCACGAGTTCCCCTGGGTGGAGGTCCCCACCTACATCCTGGGAGGCGCCGAGGACGGACCCCGTTTCCGGGACATCGCCGGTGGCGTGGCCGAGGCCATCCCCGGCGCCCGGATCCATCTCCTGGACGACGTGGGGCACAACCCCCACCTGGAGGCCCCGGATCGCTTCTTTCCCGAACTCATCCGGTTCCTCCTGGAGGACAGGTAGGGGACGGGTAGGGGACGGGCCGAGACCCGTCGGAGCCGCCGGCTGGCTCGGCCGTCCTGGCGCTTACGGGGGTCATCCCCCCGCCATGGCCTCCAGCGCGCGGACCCCGGCCGCGGCGATGACCCCATCCTGCTGGGAGGTCACACCGCTCACCCCGATGCCACCCACCAGGTGGCCGTCCACCATCAGGGGCACACCGCCCTCCAGGGGAAGAGCCTGGCGGATTCCCAGCATGGCCGTGTTCCCGGCGGCGATCCCCTCCTGGAAGGCCAGGGTGGGACGGCGGAAGGCCACGGCGGTCCGGGCCTTCTCGGTGGCCACCTCCACGCTCCCGGTCTGGACCCCGTCCATCCGCTCCAGGTAGAGGAGGTGTCCCCCGGCGTCCACCACCGCGATGACCACGCCCCAGTTGTTGGCCCGGGCTTCCGCGGCGGCGGCGGCCACGATCTCCTTCACCCCGTCCAGGGTGAGGGCCCTGGAATCGGCCAACTGGGCGGAGGCGGATGCGGGTGCGGCGGCGCTGACAACGGCAGCGGCCAGGACAGAGAGCCCCACGATGAATCGGGTGCGACGGGGGACCAGGTTCATGGGCGTTCACTCCGAAAGGGATGGAGACCGGGGGATCGGGGACCCGCCGGTCGGCATTGGCTGGGGCGCCCGCTGAGGCGCCGGGTGGGGTGATCCATCGGTCTACCTGTGGATCATCCGGCCATGGATCATCCGGGTCGGGAATATGAACCCCGGTCCCGGAATCAGGCAAAGGATCCCTGAACCTGACCCCGCGAGGGGCTCGCCAGGGACTTGCGAGGGCCCCAGGAGGCCCCCGGGTCAGCGGAGGACCTTCCTCCGTTCCCGGACCAGCTCCAGGAGCTCCTTCACCCGGGCCTCGAGCCCGTCTTCCACCACCTCCATGGCCAGGGGGCCACTCTCCAGTTGCAACACGTAGGACGCGTCGTCGTCCTCCCCGTTGCCCTCCAACTTTTCCCGGGACTCGGCGGCCTTGCCCAGGGCGAAGAGGGCCTTTTGAAGCCAGGTGGCTTCCCGCTGGATGAGGCGGATCTCCCGCCGTTGCTGCCGTCTGCTGTCGCTCAACGCTCGACTCCCATCAATGATTCAGGTCAGGGGAAAGATCGGTGCATCGGATCGATGCACCACCTCTCCCAGGGGGGTGTTCAGGACCGCCACCAGGGCCGGGGCCGGGGCTTCCCTCACCAGCACCTCCACTTCCAGGGCCTTCAGCCATCGCCCGATTCGCTCCGGGTCCGGATGTTCCACCGAGAGCCCCTCCAGGGTGAGCCCGAGGCTGGCGCCTCCAGGGACCCCCCCGGCGGGATGGGGCGTCGTCCCCCAGGCGATGAGGAAGGGCACCACCCCTCCTTCCCGATCTCCGGTGGGATCCGAGATCCGCCAGGAAACGCGGCTCCCATCCGGCCGCTCCCGGCCTCCCTCCCGGAGGGGGCCCACATCCAGCCCGACGGCGGCAGCCGCTGCCGCCCGGCTCTCCAGCGACTCGGCCCGGGCACACCAGGTGGCGAGCCTGGGAGCACGCACCCGGTCCACGCCGAAGAGGGTGGCGAGCCGAAGGTCCCTCCCTCCTCCCTCTCCAGTCTCGCCCACCTCACCGCCGGCGTCCGTCCGGGAGGCGACGGACGCAGCATGGACCGGGTCCGGAGCCACCACTTCCAGGTAGACATCCGACCCCAGGGAGAGGAGCGCGTTCCAGGTCCCCCACTCGGGGTGACGCCCGCCCAGCACCGGACGGACCCCCAGGGTCGCCTCCACGGCAGGGAGCGCCGCCTCGAGATCGGGGACGACGTAGATGAGATGATCCACAAGGGGTCGCGGCGGGTTCATGGGGGAGAATGTGGAGAGAGGGAGCCCGGGAGGCCAGAGGGGAGGCCAGAGGGCGCAGGAGAGGTCCGCCGGGTCCATCCCGGTCCCTGGCTTGCGCCCCCCCATTCCCGGGTCGAGCTTCTCCTCCATGGACGGATCCATTCGCCGCGAAATCCTGGCCGCCTATGAGGCCTCCCGCAAGGAGCTTCCCCCAGTGGGAGAAGTCCGGGCCCGCCCCAACGTCTCCCGCCTCGCCTCCCTCTCCCACGGTCGAGCTCGTCCCAGGGGGCTCCTGGCCCGCGCCACGCGCCGACGCGTTCTCAACCTCTCCACGGCGGTGGTGGAGGCCGGACCCGAGGCGTGGCGTCTCGTGGCACCGGCGCTGGAGGGGGACCGGGAAAGCCTCCACCAGCTCCGGAGCCTCACCCGGTCGGGGGTGGAACTGAACCGCCTCCGGAAGGCCCCGTCCCGAGGAGCATCCGGCTCGGGATCCGGGAGCAGGGCGGGATCCGCCTCCCGGAGCCCCGGCCTCCCCGACCCCTCCTGTGACGGAACTCCCGACGAACAACTCTATCTATTGCATTTAATAGAGTTCACACGTTTCACCTCAGGCCATTCCGAGGCCATTCCGGAAGGGATCCAGCTCCGGATCTCCCGGAAGATGACCTCCCGCCTCGGGCTCTTCACCCACCGTGGGGAGAGCTATCGGGTCACCGTCTCCCACCGCCTCTTCCGCCCCGGGTTGGAGGCCATCCTCTGGGACACGGTGAAACATGAGCTGGCCCACCTGGCGGACCTGGTGACCAGCCCCGATGGGCGGACCTCCCATGGGCCGCGCTGGCGGGAGTGGGCCCGACGCCTGGGAGCTCGTCCGGAGCGCCTCTGCTCCCCGGAGGAGGCCCGGACCATCCGACGCCGGAATGGCGCTTCCGCCGGCGGACCGGGCAGGGGTCTGACCTACCCCCCGGAGGTGGCCCGCTGGCTGGCGGAGCGCTCAGGCTAGCACGTTCTCGTCCTCGGAGTCCCGGACGAAGAGGCAGGAGGCCCC
>REED01000032.1 GCA_007695225.1 Gemmatimonadales bacterium | reverse complement strand
CCCTACCCGGAGCCAACGCCCTACCCGGAGCCGAAGTCAGAGACGGAGAGGGGGTGGGCGGGGTGCATCTCATCGCTCCGGGACGAGCGCCGGACGGGGGGTGAACCGGAGAAGGAAGAGGCCCTCTCCGATGCTGGACACGGCGATGGTCCCGCTTTCAAAGAAGGGGTAGTTGCTCCAGGACCCCTCGAACCCCGGAACCGGCTCCTCGAAGGGAGCGGTATCCAGGTATCCCACCTCCTCCGGGTTCAGCGGGTCGGAGATGTCGATGATCCGGAGCCCGCTGGCGTAGTTGGACTGATACATCAGGTCGCCGACGATATACAGGTTGTGGTCGCTGGCGGAGACCGGGGCAAAATACTCCCCCACCACCTGGGGATCATCCAGGCGGGACACGTCCCAGATGATGGTCCGGGTCCGGTCCACCAACCCGGCGAGTTCATCCAACTCGTCGTTCATGTAGAAGTAGTGCTGGTCCTCGGTGAGCCACCCCTGGTGGGAATAGGCCACGTTGGGATAGCTCGCCCGAGACAGGGCCACCGGCGCGTCCTTGTCGGTGACATCGGCGATGCTTAGTGCCGTCTCGTTGGCCCCGAAGCAGATCTCCTGACCATGATGGCGCTCGTCAGGACCCCGATAGACGACGCACTGGGCGTCATGGGTGTAGCCCGTGCTGGCGCGTCCGGTCTCCGGATCGGAGAAGCACCCGACGAAGGTGGGGTTCTTCGGGGTGCGGATGTCGATCATGTGCAGCCCGCCCCCACAGGTTTCTCCCCCGCCGCTGGCGCCCACCGCGTAGGCGAAGCCCGTCTCTTTGTTAATCACCACGTTGTGGGCGCTGGCGATCCGATCATAGGTGAGGTCCGGCTCCCAGGTGATGGGCTCATCCTGGAACTCCCGGAGACGGATCAGGTCGAACACCTGCATTCCGTGGTTTCCTGACGCGTCGGCCACGATGTAGGCGTGATTCTCGTAGACCTTCATGTCCCGCCAGATCGACGCAGGGGAGCCCTCGGTACGGAGGACCTCCCCGATGTAGACGGGGTTCTCGGCGTCGGTGATGTCCACGAAGGCGGTGCCGTCGGTCCGGCCCACCAGGGCGTATTCCCGACCGGTTTCCTCGTCCGTCCACCCCCAGACGTCGTTGAGGCGGATCCCCCGCTCACCGCCCAGCTCGACGATGGGAAGGAAGGAGAGGATTTCCACATCACGGCAATCGAAGATTCCGGCCTTCCCGTCATCTCCGCAGGGCACGGTTTCCCCTGCGATGACCGGGAGGGATTCGGGAGGCGGAGCCATCACCGCCGACTCCGCCCAGGAGCCGTCGGGCTGCCGCTCGAAGATGGCCACCAGCCCAGCTTCCTGGTCCGCGCCGGCGAGACCGA
Organism: Gemmatimonadales bacterium; assembly: GCA_007695225.1. Taxonomy (GTDB): domain Bacteria; phylum Gemmatimonadota; class Gemmatimonadetes; order Longimicrobiales; family Gaopeijiaceae; genus T3Sed10-66. The sequence continues at coordinate 18,132 of REED01000032.1, read as the reverse complement.
TCGCTGCCACCTCGCCCTGGGCGGCCAGGGTGGTGCCGAACAGGTCCCGCTCCCGGGGCTGGGACCCGGTGATGCGCCGGGCCTCACGCAAGAGCCCGTCCTCCTCCCGAAGAACATAGGCGGCTCCCTGGAAGCGATGGGAGCGTGGGGAACCGACCCAGAGCTCCTCCCCGGTCGTCGCCAATGCCGAGCCGAAGCCGTCGGGGCGGGCGCCGTCAAAGGCCACCAGGCGACCCTCCTGGATCCATCCTCCATCGTCGCCGGGCCGGAAGACGAAGACGGCGCCGAACCCTCCGTCGTTCCCTGGGGATCCGGCCAGGATCCGGCCGTTCCGGATGGCCAGGGAGGCGGCGAACTGGTGATTCCGTTCCACACCGGAGGGCTGGAAGGATCCCGCCGGCTCCCATCGGTCACCTTCGGCGCTTCTGCGGAAGGCGAACGCGACTCCCGCCCGGTCCCCCCGGCCAGGGGCGCCCACCACCAACAGCTCTCCGGAACTGGCCACCACGGACCCGAACAGGTCGCCGGGCTGGGCTCCCTCCGCCCGGAGGGTGGCGGTCTCCTCCCATGCGCCGTCGGCCCCCCTCCGGAAAACCACCACCGACCCTTCCCGCTCCCCGCCGCTCCCCGGGCTCCCCACGAAGGCCCAGCCGTCGTTCAGGCTCGCGTGCAGGCCGAACCCATCCCCGGCCTGGACCCCTGCGGCGTGGAAGCCGCCGGATCGGGTCCAGCTTCCATCGTCTCCCTTCCGGAAGTGGTGGACGGCGCCTCGCCCGTCGTTCTGCTCCGGCGCCGTCACCAGAAGGTTCGAGCCGTCCAGGGCCAGGGCCGTCCCGAAGCCGTCGCCGGGGTCCTCGCCGTCGATGGAGAGGATCTGGGATTCCACCCAGACTCCGGTGGCGTCCTTCCGGTATACATAGACGCTTCCCGGCCGAAGCGAGGTGTCGCCTTCCCCCACGAAGACCTCCTCGTCCCCCACCGCCACCGATCCCCCGAAGCCCGACCGGAGAAAGGAGAGGCGTTCCGTCAGGCCCGGCCCCGAACCGACGGCGGCGCCGGAGGCCAGGGTGGCGCTGGACTGACCCATCGCTGGGGCGGGCGAGAGGAGCGCGGCGCCCATCATCAGGGCAGGGATCACGACTGAAGGTCGGGCGAGACCCCCGGCCCAGCGCGAGAGAACCCCGACCGGACCTGAACCGGGGCCGCGCGAGGCGAGGGAAAGGAGGCGGGTGTGGGTATGAGGATCAGCCATGGGGGAGTCCTGGTGAGAAGGGAGCCCGGGGGCCGGTTCCCGGAAGGCGAGGTGCCACGGGGAGGAGGGCGGCCGGACGATATGCTGGCTGGGCGAACCGGGGTGACGGCGGTGTGCGAATGAAGTCGGGGTCGCCATCGGGGCCGGCTGCGGCCCGGGCCCCACGGGAATCTGTTTCTCCACCCCTGGAGGGACAAGGTTCCCCCGGAAGGGGCTTCCCTTCCGCCCCTGGGCGAATAGCTTGCTTCCAGTGAACGGGTTGTCCGGACGGGTTTTCCGGGCGCCTCGCTCCCGTCCCCCTTCCCTCGTCCGTTCCCGGAGGCCGCATGCCCCGAATCGTCCCGGCGCTCCTCGTTGCCCTCGTGGTCTCCCTTCCCCCAGCGCTCGATGCGCAGGCCGGGCCCGCCCGGGACCTGGACTTCCTCGTGTCGGTGAACCCGGTGGCTCTGGTGGCTTTGGGCGTGTTTTCCGGGGACTTCGAGCAGGTCCTCACCGAAGGAACCTCGGGAGGGGTTTCCCTCTTCTATGCCCGGCCGGACAATCGAAGATACGTTCCCCACTTTTCGGGCAACGCCGTGGTCCGATACTACCCCTCGGGCCGAACCTTCGATGGGTACGCCGTGGGGGTGATGGCGGGGTTCACCGTCATGGATGACGAGGGCGCCTCCCGGAACGCCCTGGGCCTGGGGTTCAACCTGGAGTACGACTGGCTCCTGGGGGAGGATGAACGCCTGGTGGTGACCGGAGGCGTGGGGGGCCAGCGCCTCATGTTCTTCTCGGAGCGGGGAGGAGCCGGCCGGGCCATTCCCATGGCGCGCCTCTCCCTGGGGTGGGCTTTCTGACCTCCGTTTTCGGCAGGCTCCGGCAAAGGCTTCGAGCCGTCCTTACCCCCGGACGGCCTCGAGGGAGATGCGGATCTCCTCGTCGGAGATCACCGGTTCTCCGGGAGCCACATTATCCAGCTTTCCGGCCTTCATCCAGTCCTCCAGCCGGTTAACCTCTTCGAAGAGATGGTCGAAGGAGTCTACCACGAAGAGGAGGGGCTGGTACCGGTCGATACGGAACCCCTGATTCACCACCCACTCCAGCTGGAAGGGGAAGCGCTGCACCTGGGGGCTTTCCACCGAGTGGGCGATCTCGCCGTGGGAGCTGAGGAGTCCGGAGCCATAGACACGGACGTCGTTCGCACTGCCGGACGAGGAGGACTGCCGCATGAGACCGAATTCTATGGTGAACCAGAAGAATCGGGCCATGGCTCGCATGGTACTCGCCAGCCGTTCTTCCAGCGTCTCCTCGTCCTCCAGATCCACCAGGCGCTCCACGGCGGCGCTGGAAACCTGCCCGAAGCGGACCAGGGTCTCGGCGAAGGCCGGGTCGGTGTGCATGGGCACATGGCCGGCGATGTCGTGGAAGATGTCCGGTTCGGGGAGGTAGTCCGGCGTGGCCACATCCCGGATGGTGATGGTGGTGGGAAACTCCCGTCGCCCGAGGCAGTCGAAGAAGAGGTAGGCCGGGACGTACCCGCTTACCGGCTTGGCCATGAATCCGGTGAGGGGGGCGAGGAAGCGGTTCACCTCTTCCATGCGGGGGATTCTGTCGCCCTTGAGCCCCAGCGATCCCAGGCCCTCCAGGAAGCGATGGTTGGCGTAGCGTTCCCACCGATCCTGCATGCGGGCATAAAGGTTCCGCCAGCTCTGGTGGTTCTCTTCGCTGTAGAGCTCCCAGGGCTGGGTGATGAAGAGTTCTCCCCGGGAGCGGGCGCTCTCGATGAAGGGGGCCCGGGTGGTGGTGAGACCGGCGGTGGTCGGGGACTCCGGAACAGCCTCGGATTCCGGGACGGGCGACGAATCTGGCATGAAATTCCTTTCCCTCGGGTGCCGGGTGGGCTGAACGCACGGCGCAGGCACGGCGACCGGTGGCGAATAATCTGGGGCGAGATTGCAAAGGGATGGGAAGCGGGATAGTCGGGGGAAGGGAAGAAGTTCCGTCTGTCACGGATCTTATTCCCTTCGGCGTCCCTCCCCGCCCCGTTCTTGCGTGGCAAACCCCTGGGGCCCAAGCTGGGTTCCGTGTCGCGTCCGTACCCCGATTCCTCCATCGCCCCAGACGGCCCCCGCGCCCATCCATGAAGCTCTTCTTCCCAAGGGCGCTGGGCCCAGCCCGGTTCCTCCTCCTCCTCGGATCCCTCACGCCTGCCTTCGTTGCCCTGGAAGGGCGTGCGCTGGCGGCACAGGAGACGGTAGGGCCGCCGGTGTCCGTCGGTGTCGGTCTGCCGGACCCTGAATCCCTTCCACGACCCGAGGCCCGGGCCCTCCGGATCCTCACCCCCCCGGTGATCGACGGAGTCCTGGACGACGCGGTGTGGGGGGACGCGGAGGTCATCGGCGACTTCATCCAGTCCCAGCCCATGGCCGGCGCGCCGGCCACCGAGCGGACCGAGGTCCGGATCCTCTACGACGAGGCTCACCTCTACCTGGGGATCGAGAGTTTCGATTCGGAGCCGGACCGACTGGTGGTGAAGTCCCTTCAGCGGGACTACCCTGGATCCAGCACCCGGGAGATGGACGTGGTGGGGATCGCCCTGGACACCTTCCTGGACCGGAGGAATTCCTTCCTCTTCGTGGTGAATCCCTACGGCGCCATCCAGGACGGTCAGACCTTCGACGATTCCCGGAGCCTGGACTTCGGATGGGATGGTGCGGTGGAGGTGGCGACGCGGATCCATGGGGAGGGGTGGACCGTGGAGATGGCCATCCCCTGGACCACCCTCCGGTTCGCCTCCGCTCCGGGGGAGCAGGCATGGGGGCTCAACATCATCCGTCGAGTGCGGCGGAAGAACGAGGATTCCTACTGGGCCCCCGTGGACCGTCGGAACCCCGTCCACCGGATGTCCCGGGCCGGCACCCTCCGGGGGCTGGAGAACCTTCCGGCCAACCGGAACCTGAGCGCGAAGCCCTACCTCCTGGGCGAACACCGTGGCGGGCTGGAGACGCCGGCAGCACGCTCGGGTCGGGCGGGAGAGGTGGGGTTCGATGTGAAGTGGGGGGTGACCCCCAGCCTGACGCTGGATGGCACCTTCAATACCGACTTCTCCCAGGTGGAGGTGGATCAGCAGCAGGTGAACCTGACCCGGTTTCCCCTCTTCTTTCCCGAGCGACGGGACTTCTTCGTGGAGAATTCCGGGTCCTTCCTCTTCGGAGATCTGCCTGAGCGGAACTACCGCCAGGGGGCCAATCTTCGGGATTTCACCCTCTTCCACTCCCGCCGCATCGGTCTCCGGGACGGGGATGCGGTCCCCATCCTGGGGGGTGGACGGATCACCGGGCAGGTGGCGGGGGGCGAGCTGGGGGCCCTCTCCATGCGCACCGACGCCACCCCGGAGCTCGGGGCAGAGAGCTTCCACGTCTTCCGCTACCGTCGGGAGATCGTGCCGGGGGCGAGCCTGGGAGGGATCTTCCTGCACCGCTCCGGCGCAGGGGAGATGGAGGCCGGGTCGTCGAGTTGGGGGGTGGACGGAGGGATCCGGACCGCAGGGGGGCTCATCCTCACGTCATACCTGGCGGGGACCCGGGTGTCCGAGGTGGAAGAGGACGCCCTGGCGGTTCGGCTGGGGGCGGCGTGGCGGAGCCAGACCTGGAACGTCTCGGCCCTCCATCGCCGGATCGATGACGGCTTCCAGCCCACGATGGGTTTCGTGCGCCGTACCGGGATCCGCCAGAGCTACGCCACCGTGGGTGCCCACCGGAGGCCCGACCTTCCCGGGGTGCAGGAAGTCGCCTCGTGGGTGGCCGTGGACTATCTGGAGGGGACCCAGGGCGGCATGGTGGGCCGAACGCTGAAGCTGGGCAACGAGCTGGAGTTCCGGGACGGAAGCTCCCTGGAGGGTTCGGTTTCCAGGCAGAGCGAGACGCTGGCCCAGCCCTTCCGGGTGCAGGGGGTGACGGTGGCCCCGGGACGCTACGATGAGACGGAGTGGGAGATCTCCTACGGAAGCTCCGCGGCCCGTCCAGTGGCGGCCCAGCTCTCCGTCGGAGGAGGGGGGTTCTACGAGGGTCACCGGCGCTCGGTGGGGTTCCAGGGGGGGTGGCAGGTGAGCCCCCACCTGGGCCTGGACGCTTCGGTGGACTGGAACGACGTGGAGCTTCCCGGAGGCCGGTTCCAGTCCAACGTCTACCGGGGCCGGGCCATCGTCGGGTTCAACACCCGGGTCTTCGCTTCGGGGTTCGTCCAGTACAACGATGCCCTGGACCAGCTCGTCACCAACCTCCGGTTCAACCTTGTTCACGCCCCCCTGAGCGACCTGTACCTGGTCCTGAACGAGCGGCGGGCCACGGGGACGTTCATCGGGCCGGGGGATCCGGGCGTGACCAGAAGCCGGGTGTTGGAGCGGATGGTGGCGCTGAAGGTGACGCGCCACCTCCCCTTCTGACCAGAGACCCAGGCTCCGGGGTTCATCGCCCCGGAGTTCCTGAGACCAGGGCTCATCCCCGGTCCCTTCCCTCCTTCCGCCCGGCGAACATGGGTCCCACCAGCCCCCCCACGGTGGCGGCGAGGAATGCCATGAAGAGGGCGAGCCCCAACTGGTTGCGGAGCGGTCCCTCGATGGCGGCGGTCAGGACGAGTCCCACCACGAGGGCGAGTCCACCTGCGAGCCCCGCGCCCCAGAGGGTACCCTTCACAAGTGAATACTTCGCCATGGTCTGACCTCCAGGCCGGCGGATGGGATGGAAGTGGGATCATCGTGGGGGGCTGCGTCAGGGGAAGAGTGCGGTCTCGCCCCCGCTTGCGCCAGCGCTCCCCCCGGAGGAAGTTCGCATTCAGACCCCTTTCCCGACCGGCTCACCGGAGGTCACGTCCCATGTCCCAGCGAATCACCCCCCTCGTCCTCTTCCTGGCGGTCTTCCTCCTTCCGGCAGGCCCGGACGGGGCGGCGGACTCCTTCCTCGGCGCTGGTGGGCTGACGGCCCAGGAACGGACGCCGCAGGAGCGGGCCCCCCTGGACCCCCCCCGGGACTATGTCCTCCCTCCGGCCGCGGTACAGGATCTCTTCTCCCGGGACCCCAACTTCGCGGTCCTGGACCACCCATCCCCCGACGGGATCCACTTCCTCGTCCCCCTCCGGACCGAGCTTTCCACCCTGGAGCGGATGGGAGAGGAGACCTACCGGCTGGCGGAGCTGGAACTCCGCCCCCGGACGGATCGCCTCTGGCACCTGGACACCTATGGCATCCAGGGGCTTCGGATCTTCTCCCTGGGAGATGGGGCCTTCCGGGATGTGACCCTTCCTGAAGGGAGCTTTGTCAGCGACCTGATGTGGTCCCCTGACGGAACCCAGGTGGCGTTCCTGGCCCACCTCCGGGACGGAACCGAGGTCTGGACCGCCGATGCCGCCACCGGGGAGGCCCGGAGCGTCTCCGGTGCCCGGGTCCTGGCTACGGTGGGGACGTCGGCGGCGGGGCAGGGGAGTCGACCCTCCCGGATGCTCCAGTGGACGGCCGACGGGACCCTCCTCACCCTCCTGGTTCCGGAGGATCGGGGGGTGGAGCCGGCTCGTCCCGCGGTCCCGGCCGGGCCCGTGATCCGCACCACCCGGCCTGAGCCCACCCCGACCCGAACCTTCCCCTACCTCCTGCGGGACCGCCACGACGAGGTCCTCTTCGAGCACTACACCCGGAGCCAGATCGCCGAACTGGTGCCGGGGGAGGCCCCCCGACCCCTGGGAGAGCCGGCCATCTGGGAATCCCTGGAACTCGCCCCGGACGGCGAGCACCTCATGGCCGTGGCCATTCACCGACCCTTCTCCTTCATCACCAGCTTCCAGGGCTTCCCCCGGCGAAGCGTCATCCTGGATCGGGCGGGGAACGAGGTTGCCGTCCTGGAGGAGCGTCCCCTCCGGGAGGCCAGCGGCCCCGGAGGAGGCCCCTCCGACGATGCGCCCCGAGAGTGGAGCTGGCGGCCCGATGGGGCGGGACTGGTCTACCTGCAGAAGGATGGGGACGGAGGGGACCGGGTCCGGATGGTGAGGGCCCCCTTCGATACCGCAGGGGCCGTGACGCTGGCACGGAGCGAGGATGCCCTCTCCAACGCGGTGTTCGACCTGGAGGGGCGCTGGGTGCTGGCCTCGGTGACCCGGAACAGCGGGAGCGGCCTGGTGGCCTTCGACCTGGCGGATTCAGACCCGGAGGCCCGGGTCCTGGTGGAACCTGCGCGTCGGGACGATCCCACCGAACTCCCCGGGGACCTCTGGACCCGCGCCGGCCCAAACGGGATCGTCCACGCCCTCGTTTCCCGGGACGGAGGTTCCACCTACCTGAGGGGCGACGGCTACCGGGCCGACTTCCGTCCCCGGCCCTTCGTGGACCGGATCTCCCTGGAGGACGCCTCGGTGGAGCGGGTATTCGAGGGAGCGGCGGATCACTACGACCAGCCCCTCGTGCCTCTGGATCCGGACCTGACCCGGATGGTGGTGAGCCGAGAAGGGAAGACGACCTTCCCGGACAGCTACCTCTGGACCGCTTCCGCCGGCCTGGGGGCGAATCTCACCGGAAATCGGGATCCCTTCCCGGAGGTGACCGCGGCGGAGCGGGTGGACTTCCAGTTCACCCGTCGCGACGGTCTCACGGTGCAGGGACGGGTCTCCTTGCCGGTGGGATACGTGGAGGGGACCCGGGTTCCGGCCATCTTCTGGACCTATCCCCGGGAATTCACCCGTCCCGAGGAGTACGAGCGGGCCGCCATCCGGGCCCGGAACCACAACGCCTTCCACCACCTCACCTGGCTCCGGTGGTCCGACATCTGGCTCACCCAGGGGTACGCGTTGGTGTACCCCGACATCCCCATCGTGGGGGAGAACTACAACGACACCTACATCGCCAACCTGAGCGATGCCATGTACGCCGCCATCCGGGCCGTGGATGAGCTGGGGGTGGTGGACATCGACCGGATCGGCCACGGCGGCCACAGCTACGGGGCCTTCGCCACGGTGAACCTTCTGGCCCACACCCCCTACTTCCAGGCGGGGATCGCCGGACACGGGGCGTACAATCGGTCCCTGACCCCGTCCGGGTTCCAGGCGGAACGTCGGGTTCTCTGGGAGGCGCCTCATACCTACCTGGACATCTCCCCGTTCTTCAAGGCGGATCAGATCGACACCCCCCTCCTCATGTACCATGGCGGCGACGACAACAACACCGGGACCTGGCCCATGCAGTCGGAGCGGCTGATGCACGCCCTCACCACCCTGGGGAAGGAGGCGGCCCTCTTCGTCTATCCCTTCGAGTCCCACACGCCCCGGGCCATCGAGAACAACCTGGACATGTGGGCCCGCTGGCTGGACTGGTTCGACACCCATGTGAAAGGGGCGGGAGGCACCCTCCTGACCGAGGACGGTGCCGGGGCCAGCTGACTCGGGAAGCCGAATCGGCCCAAGGAGCTTGCCGAAGAGCCCGCCAAAGGACCCGTAGCAGCGCGGGAGGGCGGGGCGTGGAGGGCCGGCCCCGGCCGTCGCAGGCTCAGGGACGGCCTGAGACGGCCGCTTCCACGAAGCTCGCCACCTCTCGGAAATACTCCGCCCCCGCCACCCACGGGAGGTCGTTGTGACGGGCGCCGGGAACCTCCAGGAAGCGGGGGTCGCCGGGGGCCGCGTCCCGGAGCTCCCTGCCCATGGAGAACGGGACGATCTCGTCCCGGGTCCCATGGATCACCAGGATCGGGGACCGGATCCGGTCCAGGGCCGATCGGGTGTCGAAGTGCCCCCGGAGTCGCCGGAACAGGGGGCGGGGAAGGAAGGGATAGACCGAAGCCGCCATGGCCTCCAGGTCCGTGAAGGTGGACTCCAGGATGAGCCCGGCCACCTCGGGATGCTCGGCTACCAGGCCCCCTGCCACGGCGCCGCCCAGCGATCGGCCGTGGACCACGATCCTCCCGGAGTCCCCCGTCCGCTCCGCAACCCAGCGCAGCCCCGCTTCGGCGTCCAGGGCCACTCCTCGCTCGGAGGGCCGCCCCTGGGAGCGGCCGTATCCACGATAGCTCAGGAGGAGGACGGATATGCCCTCCCTCAGCATTCCTTCAGCCTGGAAGCGCCGGTCTCCGATGGTGCCGGCATTCCCATGGAGAAAGAGGACCGCCGGGGCCTCGGGACCCGCCTCGAACCACCAGGCGTGGAGGGCCACGCCGTCCCCTGCCTGGAGGGTGAGGTCTTCCCCCTGGACCTCGGCCACCCGCGGGGCAGTCCCGGGGTCGGACCTTCCGGGAAGGAAGAGGAAGAATTCGGCGACGCGGGGAGAGATCATGAGATAGAGGATGCCCGATCCCACCGCCAGGAGGAAGAGGAGTCGTGTGCCCCGGACCAGGGGTGAAGCCCCGCGGGTGGGGGCAGGCGAGGGCGATGGGGACATGGGGGAAGGGAGAGTCGGTGTGGCGGTGGGCTGGACGTCCATGGTAGGCGGAGGGAGCCACTTCGGCGAGGATCAGGGAATGGTCCGGTGGTCCTGAAACCCGGAGGGGGGAGGCCTCGTAGTGACAGGTGAAGGAATCGGGTCCGTTGGCCGCGACCGTCCTTCCAACCCATAGGGATCCTTGAGAGCGGATCTCTCAGGACGTACGAGAGCGGACCTCTCAGGACGTACCTCTCAGAACGAAGGAAATCGAATCATGTTCGAGTTCATCGCATTCCTGGTCGCCCTCGTGGCGGCCACCGTGGTCGCCATCTATGGTCACAGCCGCTCCCGGGCCTTCAGTCGGCGGCGACTCCGCTACACCCGTGTGGCCGAGCGGCCGGGGATCGCCGGGGTGATGGTGGGGGTGGGAACGGCCCTCCTGGCCGCACCCGTGGTGGCCCTCCTTCCCATCGTAGGTGCCGGAACCGCCATGGCGCTGGGTGCCGGGGTGGGGAGCGGTGTAGCCATGGGATCCCGGGACCCCATGGAATGACGCCGCTCCCCCTCGCCGGTGGATGGGATGGGATGTAGGATCAGCCTCCCCAGACGCTGAACTGGCGGTTGTACTTCACGATGAGGGAGCGCTGGAGGGGGCCCCGGAGGTTGTCGATTCCCTGCTGGTCGTTGTAGACGATGAAGAGCCCGGTCCCGGCCGTGTTCAGCCACCCGAAGCGGACGTTGGCAGAGAAGGTGTCGATCTGATCCGCGTACTGGATCAGGGACTGGAGGTAGATCCGGGGCGTGAAGAAGTACCCCGCCCGGAGTCCCGACACCGTCACATCGAACTCCCCCTCCTCCAGCTTCACCCGGTTGTGGTCCACGTTGAAGGCGAGGGTGGCCGAGGAGCCGTGGCGGTAGGTCACGGTTCCCGAGGGGTTGATCCGGCTTCCCGAGAGGAAGTGCCCCGCGTTCAGGGACCCTGAGACGGAGAACGGCGCGCTCTGGTTCGTATTGAACCGCCACGCCGCTTCCCAACCGTCGTAGGTGCCCGGCTGGATCACCACCCCGTCCACGATCTGGAAGGGCCGCTCCAGTCCTTCCCGGACCCAATTGAAGGCCGGCTCGAAGTGGGCCCCGGTGGAGAATTCGAAGTGGGAGTCCACATGGAGGCGGGCCGACTGCTCGAAGCCGGTCTCGATGCTGCGGTAGGTGTTGTAGGAGACGTGGGGACGGATCTCCCGGAGCCAGGTGGGAGACTCGGGGCGGATGTAATGCATGACAAAGCCGGAGCCCGTCCGGTAATCCCGTCGGTTGACGAATCCCACCTCGGGATTGAAGTCCTCTCCCATCTCCCGATAGGTCCCCATGAGTCGCCACTCCCGGGAGGTGTAGAGCCCCGACAGGTTGAAGACGTGGTTCCTTCCCTGGCGTGCCTCGTCCGGGGAGTCGGTGATCCCGGCGAAGGACGAGAGCGTCAGGGCATCGCCCAGCCCCATCTGTCCGTCCACGGCGTACGTCCGATTCCAGTCTCCATCCAGCCCCCGTCCCCTACGCTCGCCAAAGAAGGTCCCCACCTGGGAGCGGTTGGGGAGTTCCCGGGCCACCCGTGCCACAGAGAAGGAGTTGCCGTGGGCCGCCCCCAGCTCAAGCGGGTCATCCAGGCCCGTCTGGATGTGGAGGAGCCCCACGTTGAACCCGCCCGCTCGACCGGAGAGGCGTCCGCCTCCCCGGATGGGAACCGGGGCCCCTCCCTCGATTCCGATGCGCCGGCTGAAAAAGAGCTCGGACCCTCCGGTGCCCACACGGAAGGCCCCGGAGTTCTCCAGGAAGAAGGGACGCTTCTCCGGGAAGAAGAGGGAGAACCGGCTCAGATTGACCTGCTGGTTGTCCACCTCCACCTGGGCGAAGTCGGTGTTCAGGGTCAGGTCCAGGGTGAGCCCCTGGGTGAGCTGGACCTTGGCGTCGGCGCCCACATCCGAGGGGTAGTTGAATCCCGTCCCCAGTGCACGGTAGTCCCGGTCAGCGGCCTGGAGGACGTAGGGTGTCACGGTGGCCTGCCGCCGGGCCGGAACCTCGAGCCCCCGGAGTTCCCCGGCCATGCTGACCCGGTGCAGGTTGTACTGCCTGGGAATGGGGGACCAATAACTCTCTTCGTTGAAGCGCCGGATCTGGCGCATGACGTTGAATCCCCAGACGGCGTCCTCTGCATCAGCATAACGGAGGGTGGAGAAGGGGATCCGGAACTCGGCATACCAACCCCGGTGGTCCCGGGAGGTGGCCACCGTCCAGCTCCCGTCCCAGTTCAGGTTGAAGCCGCCGCCGGCTCCCCCCTGGGCCCGGCTGCCGAATCCCATTCCTCCGCCTCCCCGCCCTTCGTCCGTCACCTGTCCGTCGTATTCGATCCCCGACGGGTTCGTCCCGAAGACGAAGCCGTTCTGGCGGTCGTGGAAGGTGTCGAAGATCAGGATGACTGCATCGGAGTCGTCCAGGCGGGAGTCCCGGATGGCCGGACCCTCCACGATCCCCTGGGCATTGGAATCCCAGAGCCAGACCCCAATGTAGACGGCGTGGTCGTCATACAGGACCCGGACCTCGGTGGGCTCTGACGCAGGGGCGCCGTCCCTGGGAGCACGCTGGATGAAGCCGGTGAGGGGCTCGGCCTCCTGCCATGCCTCATCGTCCAGTCGGCCGTCGATGACGGGTGCAGCTTCCACCCGGATGGCCTGGGCCGAGGTCCGCTCCGGGTCGGCCGAAGGGAAGGCTGGAGCCAAGGCGCCGGGGTCAGCAAGACCCGACGGGGGCCCTGGGACCGGCCCAAGCACCGGCCCGACGAGAAGTGCAGCGGTGAACAGCGAGTAGATGCCAAGGGCCACGATCCAGCCTCCGATCCAGAAAGAGTATCTTCGTCCTTGTTCCTTCGATTGCGCACGTGCTCAACTCTTTACCGTGCCAACCTCCTGTAAGACACACTGTCGGAAGGTTGTGTTGTCTCCGGGGGTTGCATCCGTGACCCATGCAGGGGATCGTGGCAGGGGATTGTGTCGGGCAGGAGGGGCCGCAGGGGGAATCCATGCGCCACCACCAGGGGAAGGGAAATGAAGGGAATTGGGACTGGGCAGAGCGGGGAAGCGATGCCGGCGGCGGATGAATCGGTTGGGCTGCTCACCGGGGAGGGACTTCCCCTGGAGCGTCTCGGGGCGCTGGGGGCCTGGATCCAGGATCATCCGGTCTGGGGCGCCCTCACCGTGGCCCTCGTGGTCCTTCTCGTGGGCGCCCTCTTCCACCGAGTGGTGCGCCACTACATCCTCCGCTTTCTGGAGTACATCGCCCGGCAGACGCCCCGGAAATGGGACCAGGCCCTCTTCGACGCCCGCCTCCCCCAGCGCCTGGCCTGGGGGGTTCCCCTCCTGGTCTGGTACTACGGCGCCGTGCTGGTGCCCCACCTTCCCCCGGATGCCCTGCTGGTCACCCAGCGGGTCCTCCTGGCCACCATGGTGGTGGTGGTGGTTCGGGCTTTCGACGCCTTCCTGGACGGAGTGAACCGGATCTACATGGAGAACCCCCGGGCCCGGGAACGGCCCATCAAGGGGTTCTTGCAGGTGGCCAACGTGGTGGCCCACCTGGCGGGGCTGATCCTCATCATCTCCATCCTCATGGATCGGTCCCCCTTCCTCTTCCTGAGTGGGTTGGGGGCCATGACGGCGGTCCTCCTCCTGGTCTTCCGGGACACCCTCCTCTCCCTCGTGGCGGGGATCCAGATCACCACCAACGACCTCCTCCGGACCGGGGACTGGATCGAAATGCCCCAGTTCCAGGCCGATGGGGACGTGGTGGACATCGCCCTGAACTCGGTGACGGTGCAGAACTGGGACCGGACCCTCACCGTGATCCCCACCCACAAATTCCTGGAGCATGCCTTCCGGAATTGGCGGGGGATGTCGGAGTCGGGGGGGCGGCGGATCAAGCGGGCCGTTCGCCTGGACCAGAACTCGGTCCGTTTTCTCACGCCGGAGGAGGTGGAGCGATTCGAAAGGTGGGAGCTTCTCGGGAACTACATCCGGAGCAAGCAGGAGGAGGTGGACGCCCACAACCGGGACCATCCGACGGCAGAAGGCGTCGCCGTTCCCCATCACCGACGCCTCACCAACCTGGGGACGTTCCGTGCCTATCTGGCGGAGTATCTCAGGGCCCATCCGGGGATCCACCAGGAGATGATCCTCATGGTGCGGCAACTCGCGCCTGGACCCGAGGGGATCCCTATGGAGGTTTACGGGTTCACCAACGACATCCGGTGGAGTGCGTACGAGGGGATCCAGGGCGATCTCTTCGACCACATCCTGGCCACGATCCCTGAATTCGGCCTCCGGGTCTATCAGAAACCCTCGGGATCGGATCTGCTTCAAGCCCTGGAGGAACGATGACCCTTGATACCCGCAGCCCCCGAACCCCCCTTCTCCGATCCCGGGACGAGAAGATGATCGGCGGCGTCTGTGGCGGGTTGGCAGAATGGCTGGGATGGGACGTCACCCTGGTCCGGGTAGCCTACGTCATCCTCTCCGTCCTTTCGGCGGGGTTCCCAGGAATCCTGGTCTACCTCATCCTCTGGGTGGTGATGCCGGAGGGCGCGTGATGGGTGGAGGGTTCTCCTTGACCACCGGGGAGCTCGCCCCGGAATGAAGGAACTCCCCGAGCGCCCCTGGCACGCCCTCCCCGGCGAGGAGGTGGTGGAGGTCCTGGAGACGGACCGGGAGCAGGGCCTTTCCCGCTCCGAGGCCGAGGCACGCCTTGCATCGTTCGGCCCCAATCGGCTCCCCGAGGAGGAAGGGGAGAGCGTCTTCGTTCGCTTCCTGAAGCAGTTCCACAACGTCCTCATCTACGTTCTCCTGGGGGCCGCCCTCTTCACGGCCTTCCTGCAGGAGTGGATCGATACCGGCGTCATTCTCCTGGTCGTGGTGGTGAACGCCATCATCGGCTTCGTTCAGGAGGGGAAGGCGGAAGCCGCCATGGAGGGGATCCGGAAGCTCCTCTCCCTTGAGGCCCAGGTGGTGCGAAATGGGAAGCGGGCCACCATTTCAGCAGAAGATCTGGTCCCCGGAGACCTGGTCCGGCTGGAGAGCGGGGACCGGATCCCTGCCGATCTCCGCATCCTCAGCGCCCGGAATGCCCGGGTCGAAGAGGCGGTTCTCACCGGGGAGTCGGAGCCGGTGGAGAAAGGGCCCGACCCGGTAGAGGAACGCGCCCAGGTGGGAGATCGGAGGGGGTCTGCCTTTTCCGGGACGATCCTGGCCTCGGGTCGCATCACCGGCGTGGTGGTGGCCACCGGGGAACGCACCGAGATCGGCCGTATCGGAGAGATGGTGGCTTCGGTGCAAGGCGTCACGACGCCCCTCCTCCGGAAGATCGATCGGTTCGGCACCCAACTCTCGGTGGCCATCGTCGCGGGCAGCGCCCTGGTCTTCTTCTTCGGTTGGCTCATCCGGAGCCTTCCCCCCGCCGAGGTCTTCATGGCGGTGGTGGCGCTCGCGGTGGCGGCCATCCCCGAGGGGCTCCCGGCCATCCTCACCATCACCCTGGCCCTGGGGGTACAGCGGATGGCGCGCCGGAACGCCATCATCCGCCGCCTCCCCGCGGTGGAGACCCTGGGCTCCGTCACCGTCATCTGCACCGACAAGACCGGGACCCTGACCCGGAACGAAATGGCGGTGGAGCGGATCCTCCTGGCCGATGGGGAGTGGGAGGTGACGGGGTCGGGATACCTGCTGGAAGGGGAGTTCCGAAGGGAGGGCGAGGCCCGGGATCCCTCTGCGAGTCCCATCCTGAAGCGGTTGATCCGTGTGGGCCTGCTCTGCAATGAGGCGGAGTTCACGGAGCCCCTTAGGGCCGGGGCCGATGCGACCGGGGAGGGGAGCGAAGAGGGGGCGGACGACGAAGGGAAGCGCGCGGAGGCGGTGCTCCAGGGGGATCCCACAGAGGGGGCCCTCCTGGTGCTGGCGGCGAAGGCGGGGATGGACCGAGCCGAGGAGGAGGATCGGTTTCCCCGGGTGGACATGATCCCCTTCGAGTCGGAGCGCCGGTGGATGGCCACCCTCCACCGGGCCGCCTCCGGGGACCATGTGCTCCTACTAAAGGGTGCCCCCGAGCGGATCCTGGAGATGTGTGCTTCGATCCGAACTGGCGAGGACGAGAGCCTGGCGCTGGATCGGGAGGCCTGGTCCCGGCGGCTGGAGGATGTGGCGGGCTACGGATATCGGCTCCTGGCCATGGCTGAGGCACCGGGGAAGGCACCGTCCGGTGACCTTAAGCCCGAGGACGTGGGGACGGACTGCACCCTCCTGGGGGTGGTAGCCATCATGGACCCCCCTCGTTCCGAGGCCACCGAGGCGGTGGGAAAGTGCCGGGATGCGGGGATCCGGGTGATCATGATCACCGGCGATCATGCCATGACCGCCCGAAGCATCGGGGCCCGGATGGGAATCGGAGAGGGAGATTCCGCCCTCACCGGGGCCGAGATCGACGATATCCCGGAGGAGGAGCTGGGGGCTCGACTCCGGAAGGAGAACGTCATCGCCCGGGCGAGCCCTGAGCACAAACTGCGCATCGTCCGCCAGCTTCAGGCATGGGGTGAGGTCTGTGCCATGACGGGGGACGGTGTGAACGACGCGCCGGCCCTGAAGCAGGCCGACATCGGCGTGGCCATGGGGATCAAGGGGAGCGAGGCGGCCAAGAGCGCCTCGGAGATGGTGCTGGCCGACGACAACTTCGCCTCCATCGAACGAGCGGTGGAGGAGGGGCGGACCGTCTACGACAACCTGAAGAAGACCATCCTCTTCATCCTCCCCACGAACGGGGCCGAGGCCCTCATCGTCCTGGCTGCGGTGGTCTTCGCCTTCGCTCACCTCCCCATCACCCCGGTTCAGATCCTCTGGGTGAACATGGTGACCGCGGTGACGCTGGCCCTGGCCCTCGCCTTCGAGCCCGGGGAGGCAGGGATCATGGAGCGCCCCCCCCGCCCGCCGGACGAGCCCATCCTTTCTCGACATCTCCTGCAGCGGATCATCTACGTCTCGGTCCTGGTGGGCGGTGCCTGCATCCTCCTCTTCCACTGGGAACTGGGGCGAGGAGCCAGCGAGGCCTATGCGAGGACCGCCGTGGTGAACGCCCTGGTGGCTGCGGAGCTCTGGTACCTCTTCAACTGCCGTTTCCTATGGCGTCCCTCCATGGGGTGGGACGCCCTGGTGGGGAACCGGGCGGTGTTGGTGGCGGCGGGGCTCCTGGTCGTCTTCCAGGCGGGGTTCACCTACCTCCCCTTCTTCCATCTCACCTTCGGGACCGCCCCCTTGGAGGCGGTTACCTGGATCCCGGTCCTCATGGTGGGTCTGGTTCTCTACCTGGTGGTGGAGGCGGAAAAAGCCGTGGGTCGACGGCGACGGGCGCGAGAGCGGGAGACGGAAGCCGAGGCGGGGGTGGATGCGGGCTGAAGCCGCGCCCTTGCCGGGGTCGCGCCCTTGGCTCGCCTCCCCACCAATGCCAACTTGAGGTCGTTCCCGAAAACGACCGATCGCCGTTCCGATGTGGACGAAGGCCCGCCGCGGGATGCCTCGGGCCCGGGCCCCGACCCTTGGCGTCGTTCGGGTTCGCGGCCCTTCGATTCCGCCCTTTCCTTCCACGCTACCCCCCAACGCCCAAGCCCATGAGCCGAAGCGAAGCGCCCTCGAACCCCAAAGGGGTGCAGACTCCGTCCCCATCCGGTCATGCCTCATCCGGTCATGCCTCATCCGGGCATGGGAAGGCACGGACCCCATCTGCCGAGGTGTCCCTCCCACCCGCCCTGGCTTCCCTCGCCAACGGCTTTGCGGAGAGGAACCGGGTCTCCCTGGCCCGGACCATCTCGGTGGTTGAGAACGAACGACAGGGCTTCCAGTTCCTCCTCCATCACCTTCTCACCGGGGGCACTTCCGGGGGCGCACGCCTGGGGATCACCGGCCCTCCGGGCGCGGGGAAGTCCTCTTTGGTGACCGCCATCGCCCGGCGCTACCTGGACCAGGGAGACCAGGTGGGAGTGGTGGCGGTGGACCCCTCCTCCCCCTATTCCGGTGGCGCGCTCCTCGGAGACCGGATCCGGATGAACGAACTCTCCACCGACCCGGGGATCTTCATCCGGTCCATGGCATCCCGGGGGTCCCTGGGGGGGCTCGCCACCACCACCAAGGAGGTCCTGGATGTCCTGGATGCCTTCGGGTTTCCCCGGATCCTGGTGGAAACGGTCGGAGTGGGACAGACGGAGCTGGAGATCACCGGGGCCGCGGATACGGTGGTGGTGGTTCTGGTCCCCGAGTCCGGAGACGGGATCCAGGCCATGAAGGCCGGACTCATGGAGATTGCAGACATCTTCGTGGTGAACAAGGCGGACCGCCCCGGCGCCGATCGCCTGGTAAAGGAGATAAGCTCTGCCCTCCATTTTCGGACCGGTGGGCATCGGGGGAGCACCGGCCACCACGGTCC
>REED01000229.1 GCA_007695225.1 Gemmatimonadales bacterium | reverse complement strand
TCAGCAGGACAGGCAGTTGTTGTTGTTCTTGGCGCCCAGTCCCTCCAGGAGCGCGATGGTCCGGGGGAAGGGGGAAATCCGCTCCACCGGCCCGTTGGCCATGTCCACCGTGGTCTGACCCCGGCGGCTGACCACCGTCACATCGGCTCCTTGCGAGACCAGGTACTCGATGAGCTGGTTGTCGCCTCGGGCAGCGGCGTGGTGAACAGGCGAATAGCCGTTGTGGTCTCGGGCATTCACATCCATTCCCAGTTCCTCCACGAGGTAACGGACGGCGGGCACCCAACCACCGGGCACATGCCGGTGGGCGTTGGCGGCGAAGCCCTCGCCGTATCCGACTCCGGCGGCGGCATGGATGGCATAGACGCCCGGCCCCCCATCGGGAATGGGCTCCAGACCGGACGGATCCTCGGTGGGTCCCCCTCCGTATCCCCGACGCCGCTCCGGCGGCTTCACCGTGGGGATGGAGGGATCGGCCCCATGGGCCACCAACAGCTTCATGGCCTCAACATCCGTGGCATAGGCGGCCCGCCAGAAAGGCGTAGCGCCCTGGGAGTCGATACGGAGGAGGTCGAAGGTGTAGGACTTGTACCAGAGGTGCCGGTCCAGGCGAGCATTGGGGTCGGCCCCCGCCTCCAGGAGGGCCTTCATGACGTCCAGATAGGTGGCCTCCTGGGTCATGTAGGCGAACTGCTGGGGGTACCGGGAGCGGGGCGCCCAATGGGTGTTGATGGCGGTGTAGAGGGGCGTGGCCCCGGCGAGACTGGCCAGATTCGGATCAGCCCCGCGCTCCAGGAGTTCGAGGGCGAGATCGAAGTGGCCGTTGATGGTGGCGATGAGCATGGGACTCGTTCGGTCCCCCCCACTCAACTCGTTCACGTCCGCACCCGCGTCCACGAGCCTGAGGGCAGCTTCCGTATGACCTTCCCGAGCCGCATGCAGGAGGGGTGTGAGCCCACCCTGCCGACCGACCAGTCCGGAGAAACCACTGATCTCCCCTGTGGCCATGTCTACCTCATGGTCCATCTCCTCCACGGCATCCAGCGTCTCCAGCGCCTCACGCTGGACGTCCTGCGCGGCCTGCACTGCGGCCTGAACCTCTGAGGCGGAGGGGCGCCATCCGGTGGGTGCACCCGCCGCTACCCGGAATTCGTCCAGGACCTCTCGGCGGCGCTGCTGCGCCATCCGATCGATCTGCTGGCGAGTGGGGAGGTCGACGGCCCGGGAGCGGGCACTGGTCGAGGCCCCGGCCGCGAGGAGCACGTCCATCGCCTCGATCCGGTTCCACGCCGCCGCGAACATGAGGGGAGTCTGGTTCCGTGCGTCCTCACGGCTGTCGATCTCGGCGCCATGTTCCAGGAGGGCGGCAACCGTCTCCGCTCTCCCAACCCGGGCCGCCAGGTGCAAGGCCGTCACTCCACCCGAGGAGGTACGTGCCTCGACATGGCTCCCCGCGGCCAGAAGCAGCCTCGCCACCTCGGCATGTCCCTCCATGGCGGCCATGTGGAGCGGGGTGTAGTCCCCATTCCGGGTCACGGCCTCGAGGTCGGCGCCGGAAGCCAGGAGAATGCCCACGACCTCCGCGTCGCCCTTCAGGGCGGCCCAATGGAGGGCGGTGGTCCCGTCCCCTTCCCGGGCATTGACATCCATTCCCTGCTCAAGCAGGGCCCGCAGCACCGCCACGTCCCCGTTGATGGCCGCCTCCACCACCGGATCCGTGGTGGTCCGAGGGGAGTCGGGGACGGGCGACCACCCCGTCATCACGGCGAGGAAAAGGACGCCCAGGAGGGCTCCAGGCACGGTCTTCTTGTTCATACGGCTCTCCCGGACCGAAGGGGTGCGAGGACGGTTACGGATACCCGAATCACTGGGTGACCCGCACCGGTCCGCTCAGCGGAAGGGCACCAGTGCTATCTCCGAAGCTGGGAAGGTCCCGCATCCCCAGCATGTGCATCATGCTGAGCATGGCGTTGGCCATGGGCGTACCATCGGGAGCCTTGATGTGGAGGTTCCCCTGGAGCTGGCCGTTGGCCCCACCCATGACGAGAAGCGGGCAGCGGCGATGGTTGTGCACATTCGGATCTCCCATGGGCGATCCGTAGATGATCATGGACTTGTCCAGGAGGTTCGAATCCCCATCCTGGGTGTTCTTCAGCTTCTCCAGGAAGTATGGGAGCTGGGCGACGTGGTGCTGATTGATCTTGTTGAACTCCAGGATCGCCTCGGGATTCCCACCGTGGTGTGACGCCGGGTGGAAGGGTCGATCCGAGCCGCTCTCCGGGTACACCCGGGCGGAGGAGTCCCGACCCAGCTTGAAGGAGAAGACCCGGGTCATGTCCATCTCGAAGGCCAGGACCTGCAGGTCGAACATGAGGCGAACATGCTCCTCGAAGGAATCCGGCACCCCGGCGGGAGCCTCGGGGATTGCCCGAAGTTCGCCTGAGGCGTTCATGGACTCCACCATCTGGATCCGACGCTCGATCTCCCGGATGTTCTCCAGGTGACTGTCCAGCCGGTGCTGGTCCACCATCCCCAACTCCCGCTTGAGTTCCGCGGTCCGCCCCGCCACCCAGTCCAGGATGCTGGCGTTGGTCTGTCGACGGTTGGAGCGCTCCTCAGGGGTTCCGCCGGCCCCGAACAGCATGTCGAAGGCCACCCGGGGATCCCGGATCACCGGCAGCGGCTCAGACGGTCCAGCCCAGCTGATGGTGTCCGTGTAGGCGCAGGTGTATCCGTAGGCGCACCCGCCGGCCCGGTCGATGTTCTCGATACAGAGCTGCATGGACGGGATGGGAGTGTCCTGCCCGAATTGGCTGGCGTAGTACTGGTCCATCGACCGACCCACGTAGACGTCCGAACCCTCGGTCTGCCGGGGATGGGACTGGGTCAGGAAGACGGCGCTGGAACGGAAGTGGTCCCCCCCGATCTCCGCGGCCTGCCACGCCTCGGCCATGCGCACGTCGGTGTTGCTGACGATGGTGAGGTGCTCCCGGAAGGGATCCAGCGACTGGAGCGCCGTGGGGCTCAGGTCGAAGCCCGAACCCACCTCGCCGGGCGCCCAGAGATTCTGGGTCGCTCCCCACTCGTTACAGCCGGCCGCACCGTGGACCATCTCGATGGCCACGAGCCGCGTTCGATCCAATCCGCTGGCGGCGGCGACCTCTTTCCAGAGTCGACCGGCAGGAATCATCGAATCGAGGAATGGTAGCGCGACGGCCGCCCCCATGCCGCGAAGGAAGGTTCGGCGCGGAAGGTGCTTCCCAGTGATGATCTCCATCGGTCCCATCCTCTCTGTTTGGGTTCTGCCACTTCGAATTCGTTTGTCATGTTTGGGCAGGGCCAGGGCCTCGCCCACCACTGTCCCTGGTCCTACCGGCTATCTGCGTCCTGATCCTCTGCCACCTGCTCCCGTCGCATCTGGAAGGCGTCGCTGTTCACAACTCCCAGGATGAAGGCGGAGATCCGGTAGTCCTCTTCTGCGGCCTGGTTGGCGATGGCCCGAACCACGGGCTGGTCAAAGTACTCCACCCGCCGCCCCGTGGCGTACGCCATCATGTTTTCCGTGAAGGTCCGAATCAGCGGAATGGGCCGGCTGAGAAGCGCTGCCCGCAACTCCATGGGATTCGTCACCGGCGTTCCGTCGTACATCTCCCCCCGGGTGTCCAGGGGCATTCCGCTCTCGCGGATGCGCCACTTCCCCGTGACATCGAAGTTGTCCAGCGCCAGTCCGATGGGATCCATGAAGACGTGGCAGGAGTTGCACGACGGGTTCGCCGCGTGAATGGCCATCCGCTCCCGGGTGGTCAGGAAGCGCTGGTCGCCGGCGCCGTCGGTCTCGTCAAGGTCGGGCACGCCCGGCGGAGGCGGGGGCGGAGGCGTTCCGAGAAGGACCTCCATCACCCACTTGCCGCGGAGCACCGGGGACGTCC
>REED01000228.1 GCA_007695225.1 Gemmatimonadales bacterium | reverse complement strand
GAGGGATGCCCCGGAGGATGCTCGCGCCCACGGGACCCTGGGGCGTGTCTATGCCACCTTGGGCCGGCCCGACGAGGCCGTCCGGGCCGCACAGCGGGGCAAGGAGCTCCTTCCCTTCAGTCGGGACGCCGTCCTGGCCCCCTTCCGCATGGAGGATCTGGCCGCCGTCTACGTCCTCAACGGCCAGCACGAGGAGGCCATCGCCGAGCTCGAATCGATCCTGGCGCTCCCCGGCCTGTTATCGCCGCGACACCTCCGGGCGGATCCGCTGTGGGCGCCGCTCCGGACCCATCCCCGGTTCCCTGCGGACGGGTAGTCCCGGCAACCCGGCTTCAGAACGGCAAGGAGCCGATCAGGTTCCGGGGCGCCAGTACCTCCTCCACATCCATCCAGAGCGCAGTCAGGAACACCACCCGCCATCGGAGGTCGGGACCCCGCTCCCACACCGTGAGCTTCGAACCGAAGCTCAGCTCGGGGTCCTCATCCAGGCCGAAATCCATCTGGAGCGAGGTTCCCACCGTCACCCATCCTTCCGTAGCCTCCACCTGGTAGAGGGATGCGGCATGAATGCGAAGGTCGGGGACGGCGGCGTTCACCAGGATCTCCAGCGCCGGAGCATCCACAATCCCGGACCGGATGAGGCCCGTGACCCCGGGAGCGAGGAAGGACAGGACCGTCCAGGGGTCTTCCCCATGCCAGGCGGTCAGGTATGCCGTGTGTGCCTCCTCCAACCCTTCCAACTGGGGTGGGATGGTTACGCCCGGGAGGGACGCTCCTGAAGGGGCCGTTGCCGGGGGTTGGTCCGATTCCTGGGCATGGAGGAGTCCCGGTGACGGGCCGACGAAGAGGTAGACCCCCAGCAGGATAGCCAGCACTCGGACGGCGGAGCTCTCCCACCCCGGAGCGGGGCGGGAGGTGAACTCGAGGAAGGGCAAGGTGGACTCCGGTTCGATGGATGGGGCTTTCCCCCATTCGCGTGACTGGGGAACTCGGCTCCTTCCCATTACGCAAAACGGGCCAGAGTGGGGCCATTCAGCCGTGCGCCGTGGCGGGGGTTCCCGTTGGGAGGGCACCGAGAACAACCCAGGAGCGGCCACCCACGCGCGCCCTCCGCGCAGGAGTTGCGGTGGGAGTGGGTCGGAGTCGATCGGCAGCGACTCGGGTTCGGTCATGAGGGCCAGGGCTTCGTCGTGACCGGCCTCGAGGGTGGTCACGACGAGGAAGCCGGCCCCGTGGTGGATCAGCCCCGGGGCGGGGGCTCCCGGGGGAAACGCCTCCGGGCCAGCCGCACCAGGACCAGGGTGAGGAGGGTCATCCCCACCGTCCCCCCCGCGGCGGTGATGAGGACCATGCTTCGGGTGAACCCCGGGGTGAGCATCCCCTCCACCGCCTGCTGCATCCGGAGGTCCCCCTGGGGGATCACCTCCGGGTCCGCTACCAGGCGGACCATGCCCAGAAAGACCATGAGGGCGAGACCCACGGCGGGGATCATGAGCAGGGTTCCCGCCAGGTAGAGGTGCGACCGCTCCCGCTGCCGCCTGAGGAATGCCTGGATATCCCGGCGGAAGCCGGGTCTCACCCTTCCCCGCTCCCTGTGGGCTCCGTTTCCCCTCATGGCATCCTCCTCCGCCCTCAAGGGGGGCGGCCTGGCCTCATCCCGTCCTGCGTTCCATGGACGCCCTGACCCAGGACGCCTTCTGGCTCAGCCAGCTTACCGAGGTGGTGGCCCTGGCCGCCGTGGCCTGGGGCGCCGGGATTCTGGCCACCCGATACGACGTCCGCGTCAACTACACCCGGAAGATCGTACACTTCTCGGCCTTCTTCCTACCGGTTCTGGTCACGGACCAATTCCCCTTCGATCCATCTCCGGCCACCACCGTGATGAGCGGCGCCATCCTCCTGGCGCTCCTGGGGCTCCTGGTGAAGCCCATTCGCCGGCGCTCTTCCTTCCTCACCACCGTCTTCCGCTCCTTCGACCGTCCCGAGGATCGCCCCCACACCCTCCGTTGGCTCACCACCCAGCTGGCGGCCGGCTATGTGGTCATCGTCGCCTTCGGGGCGGTCTTCAACGCCATGGGGATGCTTCACCTGATCTACATCCCCATCGTGGTGAGCGGGATCGGGGACGGCCTGGCGGAGCCGGTGGGGGTGCGCTTTGGCCGGCGGAAATACGAGGTGCCGGCGTGGGGCACCGACCGGACCTACGTCCGGACCCTGGAGGGGAGCGCCTGCGTCTTCCTCACCGCCGTGGCCGTCCTCCTTGTCTTCAGGGGGAGCTTCGCCACGACACAGCTCCTGGTGGCTCTGGCCACCATCCCTGCCCTCATGACCCTGACGGAGGCCCGGGCGCCCCACACCTGGGACCAACCCTTCCTCATGCTCACCGGCTCCCTCTCCATCCTGGCCATCCTGACCTGGGTATGACCCCGGGGGGCTGGGTCAGGGTGCCACCACCTCCAGGGTGACCTCCACCCTCCGCTCCCGTCCGTCCCGCCAGACCGTCAACTCCACGGTGTCCCCGGCTTCCCGGTCCAGGATGACGCGTTGGAGCTCGATGATCCTCCGCAGGGGCTCGCCCTCCACCTCGGTGATGATGTCGCCACCCACGGGGAAGAGTTGTCCGGCCAGGGTCACCCCCTCGGTGGCGGGCTCGATTCCGGCCTGGTCGGCGGGGCCCCCCATGGAGACCTCCGTCACCACCAGGCCATGCTCCGGGAGTCCCAATTCGTCCCGGAGCCCCGGTGGATAGTCCTCCACGCTGAAGCCCGCTGTCAGGCCGAGGCGCGGTCGATCGGGGATCTCAGCCACGGCGGCGGCGACGCCGGAGAGTCCGCCGGCCACCAGCTCCTCCATGCTCTCCCGGAGGAGGTTCGAGGGGACCGCGAAGCCCACCCCGATGAAGCCCCCTCTCCCGCCCGGAGCCAGGATGGCGTTGTTCACGCCGATGACCTGCCCGTCGGAGTCCAGGAGGGGGCCTCCCGAGTTGCCGGGGTTGATGGCGGCATCCGTCTGGATGAAGGGGATCTCGAGCCCCACCAGCCCCGGACGCTCCCGCTCGATGGCCGAGACGATCCCCGTGGTCACCGAGGAATGGAGCCCGAAGGGAGTGCCGATGGCGATGGCCTTCTGCCCCGGAAGGACCTCACCCGAGTCTCCCAGCCGGAGGGGGTCCACGGACGGAGCGGCACCGGGGTCCTCGAACTCCAGGAGCGCCAGATCGAAGTCGGGGTTCGCCCCCCGGACCCGGACGGGATACTCGCGGTCGGGATCTCCCAGAAAGGAGACGGTGATGGAGGCCTGGGGAAGCAGTTCGATGACTCCATTGGCCAGTGCCTCCTCCGAGAGGGTGGGCTGCACCACGTGGAAGTTGGTGACGATCCGACCCGCCTCATCGACGATGAAGCCGCTCCCGCCCCCTTCCTGCTCCCTGGGTTGGAGGAGGGGATGTACCTGGACCCCCTCCACCGTGATCTGTATGGCGACCACGCTCGGGCCGCACTCCTGCACCACCCGCACGGTGTTCTCCTCGTCGGTGAGGAGCGCGTCGGTGGACTGGCCCACGGCGGGTGCCGGAAGGACCAGCGCCGGGAGGAGCAGGGTGAGAAGGAGGGTGAGGCGGAGGGTGAGGAGGGAACGGAGCCGCCCACCGGAGGCGGCTCCTCCTCTCGGAGCATCGGGATGGGATCCTTTCTGCTGCCAGGAGGCGATCATGGCAAGACCCTCGTCGGTATTGGATGGGGATCAGAACAAAGAGCAGGGGACATGCCACAATCCCCTCCCCTTCGATTCGGCCCGGTGCGAGGGACCTCCAGCCCCTCTTCTCCTTGCCATCGTTCAAAGCTGCATTGCATCCCGGGGAGGGGCTGAATTCCGCCATCATGGTGCAGGCGGCCTCCATCTCTCCCTTCGGAGAGGAGGCCCTCCATCGCCTCGAGGTTGACCAGCGCCTCCATGACCAACCCGCAGTCCAACCCG
>REED01000104.1 GCA_007695225.1 Gemmatimonadales bacterium | reverse complement strand
GGCCACGCCTGAGGCGAACCCAACTCCCCTGCGTAGCGGGGGGGCGGGGGGGCCCGGGGGGCGGGGGGGCGCGGTTCCAATGCGGACCGCGCGCCCCCCGCCCCCGCGTCGTATCCGAAAACGGGGTGGCCCACGCCCGTTCGGCACCATAGATTCCAGGAGTCTTCGGCCGGCTGCGCCCCGGTACCCGCCTCACCCCACCCCGGGATCGAACCCGAATGACCGACCGCTTCTGGAGCTCCGAGGAATACGACGAGCGGGCTCACCATCTGTACAATGAAGGGGATTATGACGGGGCCCTTGAGACGCTGAAAGAGGGCCTCGCGCTGTATCCCAACGCCGTGGATCTCTACGTTGGCCTGGGCTACGCGCGCCTTGCCCGGGAGGAGTTCGCCTGGGCCCGGGCTGCCTTCGATCGCGCCCTGGGGCTGGATCCGGGGCACGAGGATGGCATGGTGGGAATGGGGGAGGTGCTCCTCCGGCTGGGCGCCACCGAACAGGCTCTTCGGCTCTTTCGGACCGTGGAAGGGATGGGGTTCGAGGACGATGTCGAACTCATGCTAACCATGGGCCGGGCGCTTTACCGGGAGGGACTCTATCCCAGGGCCCGGGACATCTTCACCCGGCTGGCCGCCGCTCGCCCCGACTGCGCCGATGCGGTGGCCTGTGTGGGGTATGCCCTCCATCGGATGGGAGACGAGGTGGGCGCCGCACGGCAGCTTCGACGGGCACTCCGCGCCGCGCCCGAGCTCTATGAGGCCCGTGTCTACCTGGGCCACCTCCTCTACGATCGGGGAGATGGCGAGGGGGCGCTTCGGGAATTCGAGCGGGTTCCCCCGCCGGAGCACTGGGATCCCCTGGCCCTGCATCGCCTGCTGGATCTCAAGACCTCCGTCCTCAGCTGGAGTCGGGAGGATCCCCGCCTTGACCCCTGGCAGACCCGTCTCGACGAGTTGGAGTTCTGGGAGGACGACCCCACGGAGCGGCTCCTGGCCGAGGTGGAGGCCCAGGTCATGGGGGCGGATCCCCTCTGGCGCCTCCGGGACGAGAACCAGCTGGAGCTCTTTGGCGTAGCCGCAGAGAACGAAGACTCCGAGGGTCAGGCGGAGGTGGAGGTGCGTCTCCGCGGCGGGAGACGGTTCCGGGGGAGCTGGACCGGAGTGGTTCGCCAGATGCGGGACGAGGCCGGGTTCGGTCACGAGGGGGTGGTGGACTACATGCGGAGGATTGCCGAGGGGTGGCATGAGCAGTTTGGGGTGGATGTCCCCTTCTCCGATCCGGAGCGGTTCCTCCGGGCCGCGGCTGCGGCGGAGCTCCTCTCCATCGAGGCGTCGGACGAGCCATCGGAATGACACCGGGAGGGATCACCCCTCTCTCCCACTACCGTTCATCTTCTGTCTGCCTTCCGGGAGTCGTAATGCCGCTGGATCGGGATATCCTGAGCCGTTTCCACCAGGTCCTCGTGGATGAGATTCGCCAGACTTCGCCGGAATACCTTTCCGGGGAATTCACCGTGGCGGAGATCTACCAGAAGCTGGTTCCCTACGGCGCCCACCGGGACCGGATCGGCGTAGAGATGAATGGGGACTATGAGGATGCGCTCCTTCGCCTGCTGGCGGGGGAGGGTGAATACCTTGCCATCCAGTCCGAACCCGCCCGGCAGCGGATCCGGCGGGAGTTGGAGTCGTCCAATCCCAACGCCGGGATCTACCGGGAGTTCGCGGCCGTGGGGGTTCGACTCAACTCCGATCGGGTCCCTCCCCCTCCCTCCTCGCCGGAGGAGGTCGCGGACCCTGAGGGATCCGAGGGCTCCCGGAGCGGGCCTCCCGCGCTGAGCCTCGACACGCCCTCGGCTTCCCCTGCGGGCCCGCACCTCTTCGAACTGGCCGACCCTCCGGCCAGGGCGGATTCGAAGAACGTGGAGCGCAAGGAAGGGCGGAAGGCTGGTTCCGCCCCGGTCGGTTCCCCGCCGGCTGGTTCCGCCCCGGAAAGACGAGTTCCCGCGACGGGGGGTTCCGGTCCGTCCCCCGATCCCAGGGAGGGGGAGATCGCCCACCAGGCGAAAGGGACTTCGGCGGAGGGGAAGGTGACCTCCCCGAAGGAGTGTCCCGGGTGCGACCGGGATCTTCCCGTACGCGCGACCCTGAACTTCTGTCCCTTCTGCGGTGTCAATGTGCTGGAGCGGGGATGTCCAGGGTGCGGTGAGCCGTTGGATTGGGAGTGGGCCTTTTGTATCTCATGCGGCACGCAGGTGGAGGGGGCCTGATCCGGGGGAGCGGGACGGCTCGATTTCTCCTCCCGCGCCACCCGCTCCTCTTTATCCTCCTCCTTCTGGGGGCGGCCGGATGCCTACGGGACCCCCCTCCTCCCACCGATCCGGAGCTGGCGGAGGCGTTGGGACTTCCTTCGGGTACCCCCATCCACCGCGTGACCCTGAGCGGTAGGGGCGAGGACACCCGGATCCTGCCCAGCCTGGTACGGGTCCGCCCTGGCGATCTGGTGCAGTTCGTGACCGTGGACCGGAGGGTCTACGCCGTTCGCTTCGACCTTGATGCGCTGACCCCCGAATCCCTGGATTTCCTCCGGACCACGGGCCAGGAGGGATCACCTCCCCTGGCCACCGAGGGGGCCCGCTTCGTGGTCTCCCTGGAAGGGGCCCCTGAGGGGTCGTATCCCTTTCGTGTGGAGGGGTATGGAGCTGGTGTGGAGGGAACCATCCTGGTCGAGTCTCCGCCCTGAATCCGCCTCCACCCGATGGCAGGTGGGGTGGCGGCAGTTGTTCGGCAACGGTATACTGGCGCGGCGCATGCGGCGCATGCGGCGCCTCCGGGGAGGGTTCCCATCCGCCCAACGCCCATTTCCAGCCCAAGTGAGCATGGCTCGAATCGCCCTGATTCCCGGAGACGGTGTGGGATCCGAGGTCATGACCCAGGCTGTGCGTGTCCTGGAGGTGCTCCGGGACGCCGGCGTGGATTCCCTGGCCTGGGAAGAGTGGGACCTGGGGGCGGACCGCTTCCTTCGCACGGGGACCACCATCACCGATGGGGAATTCCAGTCCCTGGCCGACGACTATGACGCCATCCTCCTGGGAGCCCTGGGAGATCCTCGGGTCCCCTCCAATGAGCATGCCCGGGACATCCTGCTGGGACTGCGGTTCCGGCTGGACCTCTACGTCAACTACCGGCCCTGCCGCCTTCTCCACCCGGCGATTTCCCCCTTGAAGGCAGGGGGGGAGCGGCCCATGGACCTCAGGGTCTTCCGGGAGAACACCGAGGGCGTCTACGGGGGGATGGGGGGGAGCTTCAAGAAGGGGACGCCGGACGAGGTGGCGGTGCAGGAGGATCTGAACACCCGGAAGGGAGTGGAGCGGATCATTCGTGCCGCCTTCGGATACGCCCTGGAACGCGGACTGGACCGAGTCACCATGGTGGACAAGGCCAATGCCATGCCCCATGTGGGATCCCTCTGGCGCAGAACCTTCCAGGAGGTCTCGGAGGAGTTCCCGTTGCAGGAGACCCGGACCATGTACGTGGACGCCATGGCCATGGATCTGGTCCGGAATCCCGATGCCCACCAGGTGGTGGTCACCTCCAATCTCTTTGGCGACATCCTCAGCGATCTGGCCGCAGTCCTCACCGGGGGGCTGGGAATCGCTCCCTCTGCCAACCTCCATCCCGGCCGGCACGCCCTTTTCGAGCCGGTGCATGGTTCCGCTCCGGACATCGCCGGAACCGGGACGGCCAATCCCATGGCGGCCATCCTGTGCGTCGGACTCCTCATGGAGTACCTGGGGCACGAGGAGGTGGGTGTGCAACTGGAGGAGGTGGTGACCGAGGCGCTGGCGGGGGACATTACCACGCCAGACCTCGGCGGAGGGAAGACCACCGAGGAGGTGGGAGCGTGGATCGCCGGGCGCCTTGCCCATCGCATTGCGGCGCCCGGGCACAGTCCGGCCGCGGACTGAGGAGGAATCGCAAGATGACGGAACGACCCAACCTGGGACAGGTCCTTCGGGGATTCGGGCGCATCGACGAATCGGACCAGGAGGCGGCCGTCCAGTACCAGCGCACCCACGGGGGATACTTCGGAGAAGCCCTTCTGGCGCTGGGGCTGGTCACCAGCGAGGAGGTGGAATTCGGTTTGGCGACCCAGTTCGATCTTCCCTATGTCTTCCCCGACCCCGACTCCGTGGACCGGGAGGCGGCCGAACTGGTCTCCCCCGAGTGGGCGCTGGCCCATCTGGCGATCCCCATCGCCCGGAGCGGCTACGGCCTCACGGTGGTGGTGGACTCTCCCATCAAGGCCGGACCCTTGGAGGAACTGGAGCGACGGACCGGGCTGGAGATCCAGTTGGCCATTGCCTCGCCGGCGAAGATCCGTGAGTTGATCCGTGAGGTCTACCAGCGGGGGCCGACACCCGACGAATCCCCGTCGGCTTGTCCGGCCCTGACGCTGGACGAATTCCTGGATCTGGCTGTGGCGGAAAGCGCCGCGCTCTTTGGCATCTCGGTTCGGTCCCACCGAGCCCTGGGATGGTGGGATGAGCGGGGTACCATCCATCGCCGGCATCTCACCGTGGGCTGGGAGGATGCCTTGGAGCGGCGCCTCTCCCCAGGGGGAGGCGGGGAGAGGGCGGGGGAGACCCATCAGGCCGAATGGGAGGCCCGGCTCTCCTACCGGGGAGCGGAGATCGGGGTCGAGGTCCGGAGCCTGGAAGCGGAGCGGGGGCGGGAGATCCTCATCCGCCCGGTCAGGGAAGAGGAACCGCTGGACCATCGGTTCTTCCCCCCGCCGTCCTCCGTGGTGGGGGAGGTGCGACTCCTGGCACGATCCGGTGTGGCCCGGTTCGTCGTAACGACCGACCCACCGGAGTTGCGGGCGAGGCTCCTCCCCTCGCTTCCATCCCTCCTTCTGGGTTCCTCGTATCGGGTGGTCCACCTGACGGATGAGGCCGAGTTTCCCCCGGAGGGAGTCGCGCCCGCCGTCCTCACCCTGCCGGTCCCTTCGGGTTCGGAGGACCGGGACATCTTCCTCCGGGACCTGCGGGCGTTCCGCTTCGATGCCATCACCGCCTCCCTGCCCGGGGACCCTGCAGCCTGGCTTGCCGGGGTGGCAGGAGCCGCCTCTGTTGTCTTCGTATCCCTCTCCGAGCCCGAAATCCGCTCCGACCTTCTCAAGGCCGGGATTGGTTGGCGGCTTCGGGTGCGGGAGGAGGCGGGAGGACGTCTGGATTGGGAGGTCAGACCCCTCGAGGTCTGACCTCAACTCTTCCCATCGACGAACCCGAAGCGGCGGTCCAGCCTCATGGCCCAGATCGATCAATTCCTGAAAATCCTGGCAGAGCGTGGCGGTTCCGACCTCCATCTGACCACCGGCGCTCCGCCCATCATGCGCCTCCATGGCAACCTGAAGCCGTTCCCCTTCCGGGAACTGACGCCCAAGGACATGGAAACCCTGGTCTATGGGATCATGGAGGAGGAGGCCCGTATGCGCTTCCTCGATACCATGGACTTCGACTTTGCCTATGAGATCAAGGGGTTGGCGCGCTTTCGCGTGAATGTGTTCTGGCAGCGGAAGGGGTTGGGGGCCGTCTTCAGGACCATTCCCTCGAAGATCCTCACCGCTGACGACCTGAAGCTTCCTGAGGCCGTGCGCAATCTCTGCCTGCTGTCCCGGGGGCTGGTCCTGGTCACCGGACCCACCGGATCGGGGAAGTCCACCACCCTGGCGGCGATGGTGGACCTCATCAACGAGACTCGCGAGGACCACATCCTCACCATCGAAGACCCCATCGAGTTCACCCATCCCAACAAGAAGTGCCTGGTGAACCAGCGGGAGATCGGGACGAATACGAAGAGCTTCGCCAGCGCCCTCCGGGCCGCGCTTCGTGAGGATCCGGACGTGATCCTGGTGGGGGAAATGCGGGACCGGGAGACCATCGAACTGGGGATCACGGCGGCCGAGACCGGGCATCTGGTCTTTGGGACCCTTCATACCAACTCTGCGCCGAAGACGGTGGACCGGATCATCGATGTCTTCCCGTCGGATCAGCAGGACCAGATTCGGTCCATGCTGGCCGAGTCCCTGAAGGGTGTGGTCTCCCAGGCCCTCCTTCGGACCAAGGGGGGGAAGGGACGGGTGGCGGCCATGGAGATCATGGTGGGCACCTCGGCGGTGGCCAATCTGATCCGGGAGGGGAAGCTCCACCAGATCCCCTCCATGATCCAGACCGGCAAGAAAGATGGGATGCAGCTCCTGGATCAGCACATCATGGAGTACCTCATGTCCGGGGTGGTGGAGCCCCGGGAGGCCTACATCAAAGCCAACAACAAGGCCCAGTTCCGGCCCCACCTGAAGGAGGAGCCGCCGCAACAGGAGTTCGTCTGAACCCCCGGTGGCAGGGCGGGTAATCTCTCCGCCCGGGCATCCCCCGGCAGGGCACCCCTGGGTACCGGGGGCCCCGACTGAACCACAGTTCCTATCGAGCCATACAAAAGGAGTTTTCCAAGATGCCCACTCAGGGTCACGACCGGGAGGTGGTCTTCCTCTCTGGAAAGCGCACGGCATTCGGAACCTTCGGGGGCTCCCTGAAGGACTTCAGCGCCACCGACCTGGCGGCCTTCTCCGCCCGAGGCGTCCTGGAAGACGCCGGTGTCGATCCGGCCCAGGTGGGTCACGTGGTCTATGGGAATGCCCTCCAGACCTCCAGCGACGCCATCTATCTGGCGCGACACGTGGGGCTCAAGGCCGGCGTCCCCCAGGAAACCCCTGCCGTTACCGTGAATCGCCTTTGCGGGTCCGGATTCCAGGCCATTACCCAGGGGGCTCAGGAGATCCTGCTGGGGGACGCCGATGTGGTGCTCTGCGGCGGGACCGAGTCCATGAGCCAGGCACCCCACGTGGTCCGCGGGGCCCGGTGGGGCGGCCTCCGGCTGGGGCCGGCGGGGAGCCAGTTCGAGGACCTCCTCTGGGAGTCCCTCCTGGATACCAACTGCGACCTCACCATGGCCCAGACCGCGGAGGAGCTCGCCGACCGTTACTCGGTGACCCGGGAGGAGGCGGACGCGGTCGCCGTACGGAGCCAGCAGCGTTCCAAGGCGGCCTGGGACGAGGGCCGCTTCCAGGCGGAGGTGGTGCCCATCACACTGAAGACGCGAAAGGGGGAGCAGGAGTTCGCCTACGACGAGCACATCCGTCCCGACACTACCGCCGAGTCCCTGGCGCGGCTGCGTCCCTACTTCCGGAAGGATGGGCTGGTCACTGCAGGAAACGCCTCCGGAATCGGAGACGGCTCCGCCTCCACCCTCCTGGCCTCCAGGGAATGGGCGGAGCGGGAGGGCGTGAAGCCCATCGGGCGTCTCGTCTCCTGGGCCTTCGTGGGAGTGGAGCCCAAGGTCATGGGGATCGGACCCGCCCCGGCCGCCCGGCAGGCCCTGGAACGGGCCGGCCTCTCCCTTGAG
Source organism: Gemmatimonadales bacterium (assembly GCA_007695225.1). Lineage (GTDB taxonomy): Bacteria > Gemmatimonadota > Gemmatimonadetes > Longimicrobiales > Gaopeijiaceae > T3Sed10-66. The sequence goes on along the minus strand of REED01000104.1, from coordinate 12,430 downwards.
GATCTGGACCTGGTGGAGGTCAATGAGGCCTTCGCACCCCAGTACATGGCCGTGGAGAAGGAACTGGGGCTGGACCCGGACAAGACCAACGTGAATGGCGGGGCCATCGCCCTGACCCATCCCCTGGCGGCGTCCGGTGCGCGGATCACCATCCATCTCCTCCATGAGCTCCGGCGCCGGGGAGGTCGGTTTGCCCTGGGGTCTGCGTGCATCGGAGGGGGACAGGGAGGCGCCGTCGTGGTGGAGGCCTTTCACGACTGACGGCTTTGTACACCCTGGGGAGAACCCCAGGAGCCGAAGAACCCATTGAGGACATACACAGAGGAAGGAAACGTGACCATTCAGAAGGTGGGTGTGGCCGGATGCGGCCTCATGGGAAGCGGGATCGCCGAAATTTCCGCCAAGGCGGGGATGGATGTGTTGGTCCGGGAAATCGATGATGCCGCGGTGGAGGCAGGGCGGGGACGGATCCGGAAGTCCCTGGACCGGGCGGTGCAGAAGGAAAAAATCTCTGCCGACGATCGGGATGCCATCATGGGCCGGATCTCCTTCGCCACCGAGGTGGAGGCGTTGGCGGACCGGGACCTGGTGATCGAGGCGGTGGTGGAGGACCTGAAGGCGAAGAACGAACTCTTCGGAACGCTGGACAAGCTGGCGCCGGAGCACACCATCTTCGCCACCAACACCAGCTCCCTCACCGTCACCGACATGGCGGCGGCGGTGAACCGGCCGGACCGGGTGGTGGGGCTCCACTTCTTCAACCCCGTGCCGGTCATGAAGCTGGTGGAGGTGGTGAAGACCATCGCCACCTCGGAGGAGACGGTGGAGCGGGCCTACGCGTTCGCCCGGGCGGTGGGGAAGGAGCCCATCACGGCGAAGGACAACTCGGGATTCGTGGTGAACCTCCTCCTGGTTCCCTACATGCTGGACTGTATCCGGCAGCTGGAGCGGGGGGTGGCTTCCATCGAGGACATCGACAAGGGGATGGTCCTGGGGTGCGGGTATCCCATGGGTCCCTTCGTGCTCTGCGACTTCGTGGGGAACGACACCACGCTGCGCATCGCCGAGATCATGTTCGACGAGTACCGGGAGGAGCGGTATGCCCCCCCACCCCTCCTGAAGCGACTGGTGGCCATGGGACGCTACGGGCGTAAGACGGGGAAGGGCTTCTACGACTATTCAGGAGACCGGCCGGTTCCCCTTCCGATCTGAGTCGGAGGAGGAGGCCCCGGGCTGGAGGGCCAGTCTGTACGCTGCCCGAGGGGCCCGACCGCGAGTGTGGGTAGCACACGAAGAAGGCCCTGCCGTCATGGGACGGCAGGGCCTTCTTGTCGTGCAACCTTCAAATCCTACGCTGCTCCGAGAGCGAACCGCGTCTCCCGAAAAGCCGGTTCCGAACCGGGACCGAAGTCCTAGGTGCGGGGGCGGGGATCCCGGCGCTGCCGCCGACGCTCCCGCCGGATCGCGGCTTCCCGCTTACGCTTCCTCTGGGCACTGGGCTTCTCATAGAAGCGCCGCTTCCGAAGCTCGGAATAGAGCCCGGACCGCTGCACCTTCCGCTTGAACTTGCGCAGCGCCCGCTCGAGGTTCTCGCCTTCGTGAACAATCACTTCCAAGGGAATCACGCTCCTCAGGTTGGGACCGAAAAACTGCCAGACCTTAAAAATAGGGGATGACGGCCGGGGATTCAACCTCTTTGCCGCGGGGCCTTCTGAAGCCGCAGACCCGGTGCGTCCCGGGTCGGGCAACTCAAGGGGTGGGAAGAGTCAGGGGAGTTCCTCTTCCCGATGCAGGGCGTGGGTGTAGAGACGATAGGTCTCGGAATTCTCCATGTAGTCCCGGGCCCACACCTCGAACGGAGGGAGGGGAAGGAGGCGCTCCAGGTGCTCCACCACCATCATGGCGAACTGCAGCCGGTCCCTGGCCCCGAAGTCGAAGGTTCGCCCGTCCAGGATCCGGTCCACGGCACCCTGGAAATCTTCCGGGTCGACGAGGCTGATGAGGTGCGTGACCTGATCCAGGCGGTAGGAGGAGTAGATGGAGCGGAGCTCGGCCAGCGTCTTCCGCCCTCCCGGCTCGGACGGCGACTCCCAGTCCTTCGCGAGCTCCCTGGCGTTGGAGCTGAGCATGGAGCGGAACCACCGGCGAAGGGCCGGCGGATCATTCTCCCGGCGCTCCCGGGTGTGGAGGGCCGAGGAGAGGAGGCCATTGAGAAGAGGGCGGCCCAGTCCCCGGGCCTTTCGGTCGATCTCCGCCTCCGAGTCCTCCACGAAGATCTCGGCGGTTCGGATCTCGTCCTCTTCCGACTCCACTCCCTGGGGGCGGAAGCTGAAATACCCCTTCCAGCGCCCGTTCTCCTCGGGGTGGGTGACCAGGAAACAGGACCACTGTTCCCCTTCCCGGTCCAGGAATCCCACGGAGCGACGACGGAGTCGGTCGGTCTGCACCACACCTCCAGGAGGATTGGGACTGCGGGTACCCGGGAACGGCTTCGGAAGAATGGCCGGCCCGGTGGCGCGGGGCCATGCCGGATCGACATGGAAAAGATGCGGAAAGAGACCAGTGGGGACAAGGAAGGGATCCGCGTCCGTCCCCGGAGAGCCCGGCTTCCATTCCCCAGGGTCCTTCCCCCCTCGAGCTCTCCTCTCCCGATCCTCTCTCTTGCCCCATTTCGGAGGCGGGGGTTATCGTGCCCGTCCCCATGAGGGTGACCCGGGGTTGGGAGCCGGTTGGCGAGATGGGTCGATGATGGGGACGCAGGGAAGTTGAAGCCTCCGATCGCTCCGGACTGGCACTCCGGGGTCGGGCGGCGGCCGGATCCTGCGACAGAGCACGCTGGAACGCAACGTCAAGAGCGAGTGCAGGAAGGACCAAAACAAAAAAAGAGCCCCCGGCTGGCACCCGGAGGCTCTCCCGAAAGGCACGGGCTGGCGACCCACGGCTTTCCTCACTCGTTGGGGGAGAGTGTATCCGCAGGGGTGCCGTCATGTCAAGGCCGGAGTGTGTCCCGAAGGCGCGGCTTCCCAAAGGGGGAGGTGACCCTCGGGGAACCCCACCCTCCCGCCCGCCGCTGGCCGGGAGGGCCCTCATCCGGGGGGATCCGACGCATCGCGTCGGGCTCCCCGCCAGGCGTTGGAGCTCCAAGCCCATGGAGCGCAGCCCATGCTGGATGCCGGACCAGTACCGGATACCCAAAACGCGTCCTCGCCTCGCCATCCCGAGGCAATGTTCACGGGGACATGCGAGGTTTCCCTCAGCCGGGCGGTGGTGCCCTTCCGAGACCCCCTGGAGCCGGCCCATCCCGGGGGCCGAATCCGGGATCTGGGTCTTGGCCTGGTCCTGGAGAACCCCGATGCGTCCCGATCCCGGGTCCTGGACCTGGGGAGTGGGGAGGTCCGTCATCCGAACCTGAGTGGCCCCCTGGTGCTCCTGGGCTGGGTCTTCCCCCGCCTGTTTCGAGACCTGGTCCGACGAATGGAGGCGCCCGAAGGGGCCGAAGAGCTGGTCCGCGTCACCCGGCCCCTGGCCCTGGGCTTGATCGCCCAGGTTGGCTTCACACCCCTCACTCGACCCTTGCACCTTCGCATGGGGTTCCAGGACATCTGTCAGGACATCGACCTCCACGAGGACACGGCGATTCGCCTCGCCCTCCCCGGGGCCGGCCCGATCCGGTGTCATCTGGACTACGAGGAGTCGATCCTGGTGATCCGTACCGGACGAAGCCATCCGGCTCCGGAACTGGAGGGAGCCCTTGCCGACGCCTTCCCCTCCCGCAGGATCCTGCGGACGACCCGGGGCGAGGGTCGACGCACCCATGACTACCACCTCATGCTTCCGGTGAGCCGTTCCCTCCCGGAAATGTGCCAGGAAATGAGAAGGCTTCGGCGGGGCTTCCTCCACCTCATGGCCCGCTTCGAGGCGGATCGGTATCAGGCCCTCAAGGAGGCCACCACCGCCTTCGGGGAGAGGGACTCCCTGGCCTACCTGGCGGGCGATCCGGTCAGGGAGCGGCGAAGGCAGGGCGAATGGGTGCGCCCCGCCGGGTCACCGCGAAGCCCGAGGGGGATCCATTGAACACGTACCGGAATGACGGAGGGGGCGGCGCATCCCAGGGGGGTACCGCAGACCGGAGCCGCATCCGAAGGGGAAGTGCTCGTCCCTTCGATCCCGGGGTTCCGGACACCCTCCGATCCCTCTACGAACGCTACTGCGACACAGAGGCCCGGGAGCTGCTGGCCCTCATTCCCCGGGAGGGACTTCGAAGCCTCTGGAGAAGGGCCCGGGAGCGAGCCCTCGCCGGAGAGGCGGGAGACTCCGGACGGATGAGACCGGGAGAGCCTCCCCTGGAGGCGCTGGAATGGCTCAGGGCGGAAGCCAGGGACCTTCTCCCACTTCCCCCCTACGAGTCATGGGTGAAGGCCTACGTGAGCGGACGAGCGGCCTTCCTGGAGCGAATGGGCATCGCCACAGCCCCGGAGCGCTCGGAGCCGGTGACGGTGGCGGTCCGGCCGGTGAACGCCATCTGGTGGGCTCACCTGAACATGGAGCGCCGGGATGTCGGCTGGGTGGGACACATCGCCTTCCACATGGGGGCCGACGCCGGGCTCCCCGGTGCCGGGGAGTCGGGAAGGAACGGGGGGTTCCGAACCACCGACATCTTCCGTGGCGAGAGCCCCGAGGAGATCCGCGACAGTTTCCGGGAGTTCACGGCCCACACCCTGGAGGGATTCCTCCGCTCCGTCGCCCCCGAGTCGGGTTGAGCCAGACCGATTCCCCCCTCTCGGCCGGGTCAGGATCTTCCCTGCTTCGCCTTCGGTCGTTCTCCGCCTCCGGGCCCCTGACGAAATTTGTAGAAAAGTCGTTACTGGTCGATTCCGATTTCAAAAAAAAGGTCTTCCGAGAAGGTGCGCCAGGTCTCGGGATCCCGGAAAAAAAAGTGGAAAAAATCCCCCGGCCTTTACTCTGGGAACGTCTGGATTTGGTTTTTTCCCGTTTTCGTAAGTCGTTGTTGTGCATCGCTTTACAAAAGAGGTGTTGGCATGCAACGACTTACGCAAGGCCCTTGCGGGCTACAAAATCCCTTCGTATCATCGAGTCCCTTCCGGCTCGTCGGCCGGTTCGTCGGGGCCTTCCGGCCCGGGACGCACCGCATCCGATCCAGGAGCTGGAAATCCATCCTGTGAACCCTTCCGTGACAACGAGAACGCCCATGTGGGAGACCTGCTCCGTCCAACTCAAGGTTCGCCTTCCGAGAGAACTTGCCCAGCAGGCGGAGGAGGTCCAGAAGTCTGATCCGGAGTTTCTGAGTCGCGTGGTGCTCTACGGCCTGACCCGGCGTTCCATCTATCAGCATCTCAGGGAGCGGGGAGATCAGGATGCGGAGGGCGCATCGCCCTCCGGGTCCGTCGTGATCTGAGCCCGGTTCCACCCCGACCGGGAGAGGAGCGTGGCCCTGGTCGTCCTCATCCCGGAGCCGGATCCCGATGCCCCTGGGACGGGGTGAGCGGGAACACTTTTCCCTCTCCGGCTTGACGACATACGTTTCCCCCTCGCAGGTTGAGGCGATGGCCGCAGCGCCGTCCGACTGATTCGGGCGTCGAATTCGGCCTGACCCTGCCCCTGGGAGGGGGACGTGACAAAGCCAGAGACCGTCACTCCGGATCCCGGTCGCAACGAACTTTCCGAGGCCGTTCTCCGGGCCAAGTATCTGGATTACTGCTCGGCTCGGGTGGCCGACGTACTTCTCGGGTTGTCGCCTGACGAGATGTACCTCCTCGCCCAGGATGCGGCTCGCGACGCGGGACGAGGGGAAGGCGATCCCCTCTCATACGACGAGATGGTGCGACTGGCAACCGAGCGGTTGTCGGCCCGCCTTGTCCTCCCTCCCTTCGAGGAATGGGTGGAGGCTTACCGAGCGGATCCCTCTCGGATCGAGCGGGAACTCCTCGGACTCTGGCGCTCCGGACTGGAGGAGGGGGGCGGACCAAAGGCCGGGTCCGGGGGCTGACCCCCTCAAGCCCGAGTGGGTCAGCCGGGGATGCAGGGAAGGAAAAAGGGGGGATATGAGAACGGCGGGCCGGAGATTTCCGGCCCGCCGTTTTCTGCAGGGGGGACACCTCGTCCTGCCTGCACTCACGCCGTGTTTATGTACACCGCGCGGTCACACCCCAATCAGAAGGGAAGGTCGTCGTCGGGCTGACTCAGGTCGGGCGTGGACCCGCCACCCTGGGAATCCCGCTGACCACCGCCCCCGCCGTATCCGCCCCTGGGTCCTCCACCGCCCTGCCCGCCCGGATCGGAGCCACCGGCTCGTGAGCCGAGCATGACCATCTCATTCCCCACGATGTCCGTCCAGTAGCGGACGTTGCCCTGGGGATCTTCGGTCTGGGAGTATTCGATTCGCCCCTCGACATAGATGGGGTCCCCCTTGCTGACATACTGCTCCACGATGTCGGCCAGGCGGGCGAAGAAGGTGATGCGGTGCCATTCGGTCTTGTCCTGGAACTCACCACTCCGGTCCTTGAAGCGGTAGTTGGTGGCCAGGGAAAGCTTGACCACCTTCGTGCCTGATCCGGTGGTCTTGACCTCGGGGTCGGAGCCCACGTTTCCGATCAGCATGACCTTGTTCAGGGAGCGGCTCATCTCTTCCTCGCGTCTCGAATTTGTTCAGGGAGGGGGCGGGCGGGTCCAGAGACCCGGCGATTCGCAAGGTAGTGTGGATCCGGGTGCCGGGCCATGGGAAGAAGGGATCCCCCGGGGCCTCTGTCGGGTGGCATTCTCCGTCGGGGGTGGGTAGCTTGAACAGGCTCCGGGGGGAGGGTTTCGACTGGCCTCCCGGATCCCCCTCACCGCCGGCGGTGGCCTCACCGCAATCCCCTTCACTTCCACCCCCCATCCACAAATATGAGCGAGCAGAGCCTGGTTCACGTTTCCCGGGAAGACCGGATCGCCACCGTTACCATCCAGCGACCCGAGAAGCTCAATGCCCTCAATCCCCAGGTCATCGACGAACTGGGCAAGGCGTTCAGGGAACTCAGGTCGGATGACGAAATCCGGGTCGTCATTCTCACCGGCGCGGGGGAGAAGGCCTTCGTGGCCGGAGCGGATATCGGTGTCCTGGCGGAGATGAACCCCCTCTCCGGGGTGGAGGTGAGCCGTCAGGGACAGGTGGTGTTCCGGGAGATCGAGACCTTCCCCCGACCCGTAATCGCAGCCGTCGGCGGCTATGCCCTGGGGGGAGGATGTGAGCTGGCCCTGGCCTGCCACCTTCGCATCGCCTCGGAGAACGCCCGATTCGGGCTCCCGGAGGTGGGGTTGGGGATCATCCCCGGCTATGGGGGGACCATCCGGCTGGCTCGACTGGTGGGGCTGGGGAAGGCGCTGGAGTTGACCCTCACCGGGGGACAGGTGGGTGCCGAGGAGGCGGAGCGCTTGGGGCTGGTCAACGCCGTGGTGCCCCGGGAGGCCCTTCTGGAGCGGGCAAGGGAGATGGCGGGGCGCATCGCCCGGAACGGTCCGGTCGCGATCCAGATGGCGCTGGAGTCCATCTATCATGCCCTGGACAGCACCACTGCCGAGGCCCTGACCCACGAATCCTCCCTCTTCGGGATCCTGGCCTCCACCGACGACATGAAGGAGGGGATGGGGGCATTTCTGGAGAAGAGGAAGCCCACCTTCCGGGGTCAGTGACCCTCCAGCGGCTCCGTCTCACCGGATTCCGCAACCTGCAGGACGGGACCCTGGAGTTCCCGGAGGAGGGGGTGGCCGTCGTGGGCCCCAACGCCCAGGGAAAGAGCAACCTCCTGGAGGCCATCTACTACCTGGAGATCTTCCGTTCCTTCCGGGGGACCCGGGAGGATCGGATCGTTCGGTTCGGGGCGGAGCATTTCCGGGTGGAGGGGCGGCTCGTCGGCGACGGGGAAGGGGGAGAGGGGGAGGCCGCAGGGGACGCGGCTCCCCGCACCCTCACCGTTGCCGCCGCCTTCGTGAAGGCGGGTCGGGTGAAGAAGGTGACACTGGATGGGCGAGAGCCTCCCCGGATCGCCGATGCCATCGGTAGGGTCGGCGCGGTCCTCTTCACCCCCGAGGACGTCCGCCTGGTTTCCGACGGCCCCCAGGAGCGGCGCCGCTTTCTGGACATCCTGTTGTCCATCAACGTCCCCGGATACCTGGATGCCCTGCAGCGCTACCGCCAGGCGCTGGCCCAGCGAAATGCCGCCCTGCGGGAGGGCCGGGGGGGGGCATCCGTGGGTGCCTGGGATCCCCTTCTGGTAGAGGCCGGGGCTCGGGTGGGCTGGATTCGGGCCCGCTGGATCCGGGATGGAGCCCCGACCTTCCGATCGGTCTACGCCCAGGTCTCGGGGGAGGAGGAGGCCTCCCTGGAGTACGTTCCATCGGTGCCGGTGGGGGGGGAGGCCACAGAGGATGAGGTGGCTTCCACCTTCCACCGTATCCTCTCCGAGGGGGCGGATGCGGAGCGGCGCCGGGGCACCACGCTTTCGGGCCCACATCGGGACGAGCTTCGCATGGTCCTCCATCCCGGCACGGGCCAGGAACGGGATCTGCGGGAGTACGGTTCAGGGGGACAGCGCCGGACGGCGGCCCTGGCCCTGCGCCTCCTCGAGGCCGAGACCATCTCCGGACGGCGCCGACGAGCTCCCCTCCTCCTCCTGGACGACATCTTCGCCGAATTGGATGAGACGAGGTCTGAGCGGGTCATGGAGCTCATGGAACGGACCGCGGTGGGTCAGGTGATCCTCACCGCCCCCAAGGAGTCGGAGCTCCGCTTCCGGAGCGACCGCCTTCCCCATTGGACGGTCCGGGAGGGGGTGGTGGCATGAACGAGCCGGGGAATGGACGGCCGGACCGGGTGGGCGACCTCCTGGGAGGTCTCCTCCGGAAATGGGGGGTGGACCGGGAGGTGGCGCGCCAGGGAGCCCTGGAGCGATGGCCCGGCGTGGTGGGAGAGCGGATCGCAGGCGTCACCCGGGCTCGGGCCGTTTCCTCCGGCACCCTCTTCGTGGAGGTCCGCTCAAGCGCCTGGATGAACGAGCTCAACCTCATGCGCCACGAGCTTCTTCGACGACTGAACGCCGGGGAGAAAGAGGGCCGGATCGAGCGAATCGTCTTCGTCCTGGCGGAGCGCCTGGAGGGGTCCTGAGGGGTCCTTCCCCGGGAATGGCAAGAATGGCCGGACTCCGCTAAATTTCAATGTCTGGAAGGTCCCTCCCAGGGCACTTCCATTCTCCCCATTCCAACGCAAAGCGTCCATGGCCGACCAACCCACCGAACCCCAGACGAACGAGTACGGCGCCGGTCAGATCCAGGTCCTGAAGGGGCTGGAGGCCGTCCGGAAGCGTCCGGGGATGTACATCGGCTCCACCTCGAGTCGAGGTCTCCATCACCTGGTCTACGAGGTGGTGGACAACTCGGTGGACGAGGCGATGGCGGGGCACTGCTCCTTCATCGACGTGACCATCCACCCGGACAATTCCGTCACGGTGGTGGACGACGGTCGGGGGATCCCGGTGGACATCCACCCCACCGAGAAGCTGCCCGGGGTGGAACTGGCCCTCACCGTCCTGCATGCCGGCGGAAAGTTCGACAAGCAGAACTACAAGGTCTCCGGCGGACTCCACGGCGTGGGCGTATCGGTTGTGAACGCCCTCTCCGTGTGGCTGGAAGTGGAGGTCCGTCGTGGTGGGCGCATCCATCACCAGCGCTTCGCCCGGGGGATCAAGGAGAAGGAGCTGGAGGACCGGGGGCCCGTGACGGGATCCACCGGGACCCGGATCTCCTTCAAGCCCGACGCGGACATCTTCACCGAGACGGTCTTCAGCCTGGAGACCCTCACCTCGCGCCTCAGGGAGATGGCCTTCCTGAACCGGGGCCTGAAGATCTCCCTCCGGGACGAGCGTCCGGACGAGGTGGTGGAGGAAACCTTCCAGTTCGAGGGCGGCCTGGCGGAGTACGTGACCTTCCTCCGGGGAAGCCGTCAGGCGGTGCACGAGAACGTCCTCTACTTCGAGACGGAGAAGCCGGAGGCGGAGATCGAACTGGCCCTCCAGTACGACGATGGGTTCTCGGAGAACACCCACACCTTCGTGAACAACATCAACACCCACGAAGGGGGAACCCACCTCACCGGGCTGAAGGCGGCCCTCACCCGTACGATCAACGACTACGGCCGGAAGAACAACCTCTTCAAGAAGGCTGACGAGGGGCTTTCCGGGGACGACGTCCGGGAGGGGCTGACCTGCGTCCTCTCCGTTCGGGTCATGGAGCCCCAGTTCGAGGGGCAGACCAAGACGAAGCTGGGCAACTCCGAGGTCCGAGGCGCCGTGGAAGCGGCGGTGAACGAGCAGCTGGCCATCTGGCTGGATGAGAACCCGAAGGCGGCCCGGGCCATCATCGACAAGTCCCTCCAGGCGGCCCGGGCCCGGGAAGCGGCTCGGAAGGCCCGGGACCTGGCCCGGAAGAAGAATGCCCTGGAAGGGGGCGTGCTCCCGGGAAAGCTGGCGGACTGCTCCCTGAGCGATCCCTCCCTCACCGAGATCTACATCGTGGAGGGAGACTCCGCCGGGGGGTCCGCCAAACAGGGGCGGGACCGTTCCTTCCAGGCCATTCTCCCCATCAAGGGAAAGATCCTGAACGTGGAGCGGGCCCGGATCGACAAGATCCTCTCCAACACCGAGATCCGGGCCATGATCACCGCCCTGGGTGCGGGGATCCGAGACGACTTCGAGCTGGGGCGGACGCGCTACCACAAGGTCATCATCATGACCGACGCCGACGTGGACGGCGCCCACATCCGGACCCTCCTCCTCACCTTCTTCTTCCGTCAGATGCGGGAGCTCATCGAGGCCGGGTACATCTACATCGCCCAGCCTCCCCTCTACCGGGTGGCCAAGGGGAAGGAGGAGCACTACGCCTACTCCGAGGACCAGCGCTCCGAGATCGTCAAGCGCCTCACCAATGGGAAGGGCGAAGAGGCCAAGGGGCTCAACATCCAGCGCTACAAGGGACTGGGGGAGATGAACCCCGACCAGCTCTGGAAGACCACCATGGACCCCCAGACCCGGACCCTCCTCCAGGTCACCATGGAGAGTGCCGCCGAAGCCGACTCCATCTTCTCCCGCCTCATGGGGGATGAGGTGGAGCCTCGCCGACTCTTCATCGAGAAGAACGCCCGGTACGTCCGGAACCTCGACGTCTGATGCTCCCCGTTCCGGGGCGGGTACACGGGTGGGGGTGGGCCGTGGTCCTGGCTTTCCTGGTCTCCGGGTGCGCCACCGGGGCCGGGTCCCCGCACGCTCCCCCGTCACCGGACCCGACGGGGCTGGAGGCTGCCGAGGCGGATCCCACGGCGCTTCCCCCAGGGGTGAGGGTCTTCCGGTCCGACGGCACGCCCTCCTCGTGGGACGAGCTTCTGGACGAGGCCTCCCGGAGGCGGGTCATCCTCCTGGGTGAGGTCCACAACGATACCCTGGGCCATCGTGCCCGCCATGCCCTGGTCCGGGCCCTCGCCGACGTTCCCGGGGAGGCGGATCCAGGGGCGGAGACATCGGGGATGGGAGGCGGGTGCGTTCCCCACGTCATCTCCCTCGAGATGCTGGAGACTGATGTCCAGGGGGTGCTGGATGAGTACCAGTCGGGTCTTATCACCCGAGACCATTTCCTTGCGGCCGCTCGGCCCTGGGAGAACCACGACCGGGACTACGAGCCCTACCTGGAGCTGGCCCGGGAGTGCGGCTTTCCGGTGGTGGCGGCCAATCCCCCCCGTCGCTATGTGAACCTGGTGGCCCGCCAGGGCGAGGAGGCGCTGGATGCCCTTTCTCCCGAGGCCCGGGCCTTCCTCCCGCCCCTCCCCGTGGCCCGGCCTTCGGATCGGTACCGGGCGGAGTGGAACGCCGTCATGGGGGCGATCATGGAGCACCGGAGTGGGGAAGCCGGAGCTGAAGGGACGGACCCGGCCCCTGCCCCCCACAGCGACCCCGACCCCCACGCGGAACCACACGCGGGTCCCGCTGCGGAAGCTCCTGAAGACCCGTTGTTGAAGGCCCAGAACCTATGGGATGCGGGAATGGCCTGGGCTGTGGCCCGAGCGGCGAAGTCCCACCCCCAGGCCCGGGTGGTCCATGTGGCGGGAGCCTTCCACGTACAGAGCGGAACGGGGCTGCCCGAGCACCTGGACGGGTATCTCCCGGAGGAGGAGCCCCTCCTGGTGGTGGCCTACCCGGTTCCCCCCGGGACGGGGTTCGACGCCGAGCACCATACCGGACTCGGTCACTTCATCCTCCTCAGCGACCGCTGAGGACGGGGCGGCCCTCTTCCCGGCGCCCCCCTCTCCTTCATCTGCGGTACCGGATCTCTCCCCCCACCAGGGTGAGATCCACCTGGGCCCCGGGGATCTCACCCTCGGGGATGGTGA
>REED01000225.1 GCA_007695225.1 Gemmatimonadales bacterium | reverse complement strand
AACTTCTACCTGGGGCAACGGTGGTGCGGCGAGGCAAGCCGGAACCTGGACGTTCGCCGCGACGCCTCCGTTCCCCCACTGGCGGAGATCCCTCCCCCGGAGGGTCCGTCCTGGCGGACGGGCCTCACCCTGGAGCCGGGGGCCGTCCCGCCGGACCTCATCGTGCGGATCCAGCGGGGCGCGGGCGTGGGCCACTACACCTGGTCCTGCCTGAGCCCCCATGGGGAGCTTTCCCCGCCCGACGATCCCGCCGACGCCCTCATGTCGCTGGGGAGCGACGCCGTCACCTTCGTCCGCCAGCAGTTCGGCTCCCGGGCCAACCGGCCCCTGGGGCGCATGGACCTGGCCGACATCGAGGGGATCGGCGAGGAGATCTACCGGGCCACCCCCACCCACTTCAAGGACAGCTACTGGACGGTCCGGCGGTGGACGAAGGCGGCGGGGGTCCCGTTCACCTCCATCCAGATCGTCACGGACGAGCCCTTCATCCCCTGGGAGCTCATGCGCCTGGACGACCCGAAGCGGGGGGACGGGGTGCCTGCGGAGTTCCTGGGGATCCGGCACAGCGTGGGGCGCTGGCTGGCGGAGCACGTGGGTGGACCCCGGCAGCGGATCCCCCTGGGGGAGTTGGCGGTGGCGGCCTCGGACTACGACGGGATCCAGGGCGCGCAGCCCCTGCCCTGGGCCGGGAAGGAGCGGGCGTTCCTGGAAACGAGCCACGGGGCGACCCGGGTGGAGCTCAGGGGCGAGGCGGTCCTGGACTTCCTGGAGGGAGGGACGGCCCACTTGGTCCACTTCGCCTGCCACGGCCAGATGTCCCTCCAGAACCCCAACGACTCGAAGCTGGTGATGGAGGACGCGCCGAACCACGTCCGGCCCACCCACGTGGCCCGGGGGAGGGTGCGGGACCACGGGCTCGGGCGGCAGCACCCCCTGGTCTTCCTCAACGCCTGCGACGTGGGGGGCAGCGCCGAGGCCCTCTCCCTGGTGGCCGGCTTCCCCGCCGCCTTCCTGAAGGCGGGCGCGTCGGCCCTGGTGTCGCCCCTCTGGGTGGTGAACGACGAGCGGGCCTTCCACATCGCCCAGGAGTTCTACGACACCGCCCTGGCCCCGGGAGCCCGGAAGCCCCTGGGCCAGCTTCTCAGGGACGTCCGCGCCCGGTGGGAGGAGGAGGGGCACCTCACCTACCTGGCGTACGTGCTCTACGGCGACCCCCTGGCCTGGGTGGACACCTCCGCGGCCCCCGGAGGCGCGACGCCCCCCCATTCCCCACCCCCGACCCCCACCGAACCGTGAACGAAGAGCACTTCCAGCTCCTGGGCGACTCCACCCCCATCCAGCTCCACGAGAGCGGCATCTCGCTGGTGGCGCCGGGGCTCTTCGGGCAGGGGGCGGTCCACCCCCGCCGGGAGGACCCGGGGGGACGCTCCGCGCTGGGGGAGCAGGACGCGCTGGCCCGGGCCCTGGACGAGAGCGCCTGCGAGGACCGCTTCACCCTGGTCCTGGAGGCCCCCACCCCGGAAACCGGCTCCGGCACGGGGGGACGGTCGGGATCCACCGGGCAGTCCGGGGGCCCGGTGGCCGACGACGAGGTGCTCCTGCAGGTCCCCCTGGCCCAGGACGAGGGGGCCTTCCTCCTCTACCTGGACGAGGCGGGGACGGCGAGCTTCCACTTCGCCGCCCCAGCGGAGGCGGAAGAGCCCCTTCCCTCTTCCCGCTCCTGGGGGGTGGCCACCAGGCCCACCTTCCGCGTCCCCCTTCGGCAGGGCCGGGACCTGGAAGCCCAGGGGGGGCGGGGGCTCTTCTCCCGAATCGCCTCGAAGGTGATCAAGGTGATCGTGGTGAAGGTGGCCCCGGACGCAGTGGGAGGACTGGCCGCCCGGGGGGTCCGGAGCTGGGAGGAGCGGTTCCGGGCCCACCGGGGCCTCCACGGCGGGAGCTGGCACGAGCTCCTGGCTCCCACCCCCGGGGACCCGGGGGACCTCCGCCGCCTGGACGGGGAGCGGGCCCTCCTCCTGGTCCACGGCACCACCAGCACCACCGCGGGGGCCTTCGCCCGCCTGGCCGACCAGGAGCCCCTCCTGGAGCGTCTCCGCCTCCGGTACGGCGGCCGGATCCTGGGCTTCAACCACCACACCATGGGTCGCTCCGTGGCGGAGAACGTCCAGGAATTCCTGGACGCCTTCCAGGACGCCCCCGGGCGCTACACCTTCGACGTCCTCTGCCACAGCCGGGGAGGGCTGCTGGCCCGGGCCCTGGCGGCTCGGAGCGCAGGGGGAACGCTGGGGGGGCTCTCCCTACGCGCCCCGGAGGGGGTGGAGCTCTCCATCGACCGCATCGCCTTCGTGGCCACCCCCAACGCGGGTACCGTCATGGCCCGGCCCGAGGGGATTCCCGGGCTGGTGGAGCGGCTGACCAACGTGGTGAACCGGCTCCCCGACTCGGCGCCGGTCATCGCTGCGGGGGCGCTCCTCGCCCTGGCGGCGGCCACGGTGGAGGCCACCCTCCCCCGTCTCCCCGGCCTGTCGGACCAGGTCCCCGGGAGCGATCTCCAGCAGGAGTTGGGCGCCTCGCCCCTGAACGGCGACCGCTGGTTCGCCCTCACCGCCGCATACCGTCCCTCGGGGAACCTGGTGGACGTGGTGCGAGCCGGGGCCATGGACCGGATCTTCGGCGGGACCCCGAACGACCTGGTGGTTCCCACCGAGGGCGTCTCCGCCACCCCCTTCTTCACCCTC
Source organism: Gemmatimonadales bacterium (assembly GCA_007695225.1). Classification (GTDB taxonomy): domain Bacteria; phylum Gemmatimonadota; class Gemmatimonadetes; order Longimicrobiales; family Gaopeijiaceae; genus T3Sed10-66. Next base: position 1,271 of record REED01000225.1, on the reverse strand, counting down.
CCCCCCGCCCGGGTGGTGGAGTTCCCCCCGGAGCGCCAGGTCCACCACAGCGCCTTCTTCCAGCAGCCGGAGATGGAGCGGGTGGTGGAGTGGATGGAAGGGGACTGAGGGGGCGCCCGGCCGAGCCCTTCTGCGGTCTCCAGGATCCGGTCCACCGCTTCGGTCGTGTGGCTGACCTCTCCGCCGTCCACCTCACGCCGGCCAAGGGCGAGCACCTTCAGGAGCGCCTGCGTCTCCTGGGTCTCCCCGTACAAGGCCACGTCCTGTAGAACGGCCTTGGCCTCGCCGTGCTGGGTGATGACCAGGGGATGACCAGGGGATCTCGGCGCTCCGACAGATCCCGCAGCACCTCCCCCGCCCTGGGGGCACGGCGGCCAGGATGGAAGCACCGTTACCGGATCCCCTTCCCCTCGTCATCGGAGCGAAACCCGCGTTCGCGAGCTTTCCCAACACCAACCTTCGTCGCATGGGATGAGGCGGAGCCGGTGCTTGCATTCTGCATGTTTCTCTGTGAGATTACCAGCATGGCCAAATCCATCACGATCCGGGACGTGCCCGAGGAGACGCGGGACGAGTTGGCGGCTCGGGCAGCACGCTCCGGCCGCTCCCTCCAGGAATACCTCCGGGGGCGGCTTATCGAGCTCGCAACCCGACCGGATCCAGAGGACCTGGTGCAGCGCATTCGCGATCGAAAGAGAACCACGGGGACCCGCCTCTCCCGGGACCGGATCCTCGCACACCGGGACGCCGACCGGCGATGAGCCTCGTGGTGGACGCCTCGGCCGTGACCGCGGCGTTGATGGACGTGGGGCCCGAGGGGCGCTGGGCCGAGGAACTGCTCACCGTAGAGGGGCTGGCCGCCCCCCACCTCATGCCCACGGAGGTTGCGAACATCCTCCGTCGCGCCGTCCTGGCCGGGGAGCTCTCGTCCGACGTCGCAGGCCTCGCCCACGCCGACCTCCTGTCTCTCCCCGTCAGCCTCTTCCCCTATGCCCCACTCGCAGAGCGCGTCTGGGAGCTTCGCAGCAACCTGACCGCCTACGATGCCTGCTATGTGGCCTTGGCGGAGGTTCTGGAGGCGCCCCTGGCCACCCTCGACGCCAGGCTCGCCCGTGCCACCGGTCCCCGGTGCGCCTTTCTCATGCCACCCGAGTAAGACTTGCCACCCGAGTAAGACTCGGCTGGATGGTGGGGAAACGGACCTGGGTCCAAAGCCCCGCCGACTCCAGGGCAAGTAGCTCGGGCCGGGTCTCCTGGGCCGGGTCTCCTGG
>REED01000056.1 GCA_007695225.1 Gemmatimonadales bacterium | reverse complement strand
ATCCCCCGGGGAGAGTTCGTCTCCCTCTCCTCTGGGACGGAGCAGCAGGTCCTGGAGGTCGGGCACCGGGGTCTCCGGGTCCAACCATCGCTCGCGCTCCCCGGATGGGATCAGGACCGGCATGCGGGGGTGTATGGCATGGATGGCCGGAATGGCGTCCCGGGTGAGGATGGTGAAGGTCCGGACCTCTCCCCGTTCCGGAGACTCCCATCGTTCCCATAGACCGGCAAAGGTGAAGGGGTTTCCCGAGGCCAGCCGGATGAGAAAGGGGACCTTTCGTCCTCCTTCCTCGCTCCACTCGTAGAACCCGTCGGCGGGCACGAGGCAGCGGCGGTGCCGAAAGGGCTCCCGGAAGGAAGGCTTCCGGTGTGCGGTCTCCGATCGGGCGTTGATCATCCGGCTCCCCATCGCCGGATCCTCGGCCCAGGAGGGAATGAGGCCCCATCGCATGACCTCGCACTGGAGTCCCGATGGAGACGCCAGGATCACCGGCGCCTCCTGGGTGGGGGCCACGTTGTATCGGGGACGAGGGTGGAGGAGACCAGCCACGCCGAGCGCCGCCTGGAGGGCCTCCTGCTCCTGGGTGAGGGTGTAGCGTCCGCACATGAAACCAACCTCGGAAAGTCCGGGGCCCGGGGAAAGGGGAAAGGGGCGATTTTCCCTGTCCCCCTGTTCCTCGGCGGGGTCTCCGGCTCGTGCAGCCCCCGGAACGCGGCGACCCTCGTTCCGGTACTTCTCCATGTACCCCTCAGGCTCCTCAACCCGATCGGACCTCCATGCCGCGCTCCACCCGTTCCACCTGCGTATCCCCTCTTCTCGGCCTTCCTCGGGGAGTCGCCCTCCTCCTATCCGGTGTCCTCGGCGCCGGCGTCCTCGGAGGCCTGGCTCCCCTGGATGTCCAGGGACAGGTGCCGGGGGACATCCCCTTCGAGAGCCTTGAACTGGAGAACGGCCTCAAGGTCATCCTGGCACCGGATCCCGGCGCCACTGCGGTGGCCGTCAATCTCTGGTATGACGTGGGGAGCCGCCATGAGCCTCCGGGACGCTCGGGCTTCGCCCATCTATTCGAGCACCTCATGTTCCAGGGATCGGAGCAGGTAGGGGAAGGAGAGCATTTCCAATACGTGGAGCGGGCCGGAGGGAACCTGAATGCCTCCATCACAGAGGATCGGACCAACTACTTCCAGACCCTCCCCCCGGAGCGGATGAACCTGGCCCTCTGGCTCGAGGCCGACCGGATGCGCTCCCTGCAGATCACCGAGGAGGCCATGAAGCGGGAGGTGGAGGTGGTGAAGGAGGAGCGGCGGCTCACCTTCGACAACGCACCCTACGGAGGGACCCAGCTCCAGGCCTACTACTACGCCCCGTACGACTCCGCTTCCTGCTTCGCCTACGCCCACTCGGTCATCGGCTCCATGGAAGACCTGGATGCGGCGGAACTCCCCGACGTCCAGGCCTTCTTCGATCTCTATTACTCCCCCAACAACGCCACCCTCACCGTATCCGGCGCCTTCGATCCACAGGTGGCCCGGGAGCTCGTCCAGGACTATTTCGGCGACATCCCCAGGGGGGCTGACCCGCCCGAAGTTCGCTGCGAGGATCCCTTCTCCCACCTCCCGGTGGAGATGGAGGTCCCGGATCCCAACGCCCAGCTTCCGGCGGTGTGGATCTCGTACGGTGCCGTCCCCCGGGCCCACCCCGATGGTCCGGCCCTCTCCGTCCTGGGTCAGATCCTGGGTTCGGGACAGTCCTCTCGCCTGAACCAGCGACTGGTGCGAGAGGATCAGGTGGCGCTCCAGGCCGGCGCCTTTGCCACCCTCCGACTGGGCCCGGGGCTCTTCACCCTCCTGGCCGTGGCGAACCAGGGGGTGGAGACCGACGCCCTCCTGGCGACCATTGACGAGGAGGTGGAGCGGATCCGCAGCGAGGGGGTCACCGAGGCAGAGTTGGAACGGGCCCGCAACCAGGTTCGAGCCTCCACCATCCTTTCCCGGCAGACGGTGATGGGAAGGGCCGAGGCCCTTCAGTCAGCCAACCACTTCTACGGTTCCCCTGAAGCCATCCGCACCCAGGTGGAGGCGGTGGAGCGGGTGACCCTGGACGATGTTCTCCGGGTGGCCAACGAGTACCTCACCCCTGGGAATCGGGCCGTGGTGCGGACCCGTCCCGGTACCGGCCAGGAGGATCACCGATGAAGAACCTTCGCGCCATCCTTTCCCCGGCGCTGCTCATCCTCTTGGGAGCTGCAGGAGCCGCCGCCCAGGAGCCCCGCCCCTCGGAAAGTCCCCCTCCGCCGCTGCCGGCCCAGACCATCGAGTTTCCAGCCTTCGAGTCCCTGACCCTGGACAATGGGCTGAGGGTCATCTTCCTGGATCATGGTACCCAGCCGGTGTCCAGCCTCCGACTCTATGTCCCTGGCGGAACGGCCGCGGATCCGCCGGATCGGGCCGGGGTCGCGTCCATGACCGCAACCGTGCTGACCCGGGGCACCGAGCGCCGCTCCGCCGAGGAGATCTCGGCCACCATCGAAGGGGTGGGCGGCTCGCTCTCCGCCTCCGCCTCCCGGGATTTCTTCTCCGTCTCCGCCGTCACCCTCGTGGACCACGCGGAACTCGGCTTCCAACTCCTGGGAGAAACCGTTCTCCAGGCCACCTTCCCCCAGTCGGAGGTGGAGTTGGCTCGGCGGCAGACCCTCTCCTCCCTCCAGGCCCAGCGAGGCCAGCCCCAGGCGGTGGCCTCCCGCCACTTCGCCCGGGCGGTCTACGGAACGGATCATCCCTACGGCGTGCGCCCCACCCCCGGGACCGTCCAGGAAATCCAGCGGGAGGAGCTGATGGCCTATCGAGACGCCATCCTGAGGCCCGAGGGAGCGCTCCTGGTGGTGGCCGGGCGCCTGGGCCGGGAGCGGGCCGAAGCCCTGGTCCGGGAGCACCTGGGCGGGTGGCAGGGCAGACCGGAGGCTGCAACGGAACCCCCGCCCCCTGGCGAGGCTGAGGAGACCCGTGTCCACCTGGTCCATCGTCCCGGGGCCACCCAGTCGGTGGTCCTGGTGGGACACCTGGGGATCCAGGCAGGAAATCCCGACGCCTTCCCCCTGCTGGTCATGAACCGGATCCTGGGTGGAGGCGCCGACTCCCGCCTCTTTCGGATCCTGCGGGAAGAGCGGGGTTGGACGTACGGATCCTTCTCAGAGTTGAACCGGCCCGCCCAGCGGGGGACCTTCGCTGCGGTGGCCGAGGTCCGGACGGAGGTCACCGACTCCACCGTTGTGGAACTCCTGACGCAGATGCGCCGACTCCAGGAGGAGCCGGTCCCCCAGGAAGAACTGGATGCCGCACGCAACTACCTGGCGGGAAGCTTCCCCCTGGGGCTGGAGACCGCCGATCAGGTGGGAGGGCAGGTGGCCAGCACCCTGCTCCTGGAACTCCCTCTGGAGGACCTCACCGGCTATCCCGATCAGATCCGGAGCGTGACGTCGGAGGAGGTGCAGCGGGTGGCCCGGGAGTATCTCCACCCGGACCGCACCACCGTGGTCGTGGTGGGAGACGGAACGCAACTCCTGGCCCCACTGGAGGCGCTGGGACTGGGCTCGGTGGAGATCATGGATGTGGACGGGGAACTCCTCCCCAGGGAAGAACTGGTCGGGGAACGAGAGCCCGCCTCCTGGGACGCCACCCTCCTGGAGGAGGGGGTGCGACGCTATGAGCTGTTCATCCAGGGGAATCCCATGGGGAACGCCGAGTACCGCCTGGAACGACAGGGGGATGCGTGGGTCGCCACCACCACAATCACCTCCATGGCAGGAAGCCAGGAGACCGTCCTGCGCTTCGGGGCAGAGGACTTCCTTCCTCACTCCATCCGCCAGGACCAGGGTCAGGGCCCCGTCCGGATATCGGTGGCCCTGGATGTGGTGGATGGACGGCTGATGGGTGACGTCGAGCTACCACCCCAGATGGGGGGGGACAGGGAATACGATCAGGTGATGCCGCCAGGGACCCTTCTCCCGGGAATGGACGAGTTCGCCCTCGCCGTGGCACCCCTCGAAGCCGGCGCCCGCTTCACCATTCCGTACCTGGACGTGGTTCAGGGCTCGACCACCACGTTGGAGGCCCGGGTGGAGGGGGAGGAGGAGATCACCGTGTCCGCAGGGACCTACCAGACCTGGCGAGTGCAGGTCACGGGTGGCGAGGCAGGCCTGACCCTGTTCCTGCGAAGGGACGCCCCCCACATCCTCATCCGCCAGGAGTTCGGGGGACAGCCCCTTCGGCTGGACCTGTCGGGACTCGCACCCCTTCCCTGAGGGCCTTGCAGCCTTGCAGGCCCTCAGGGACTCAGATCAGGACCCTTTTCAACCCCCGCCCGATCTGCCGGGAGGCGACGCGCGCCTCTGCGGCGCCGCCGGAGAGGCTCTGGGGGTGTCGGCGCTCCGGGGCTGAGCCTGTCGGGACGGAGCCGCGCGTGAAGGGGCCGGTGCGGCTCGCGAAGGGGCCGGTGCAGCCCGCGATGGGGCTGGGGCGGCTCGCGATGGGGCCGGCGCAGCCCGGCCGGGTGCCGGTGCCGCCCGGGAAGGGGCCGGTGCAGCCCGGCCGGGTGCCGGTGCCGCCCGGGAAGGGGCCGGTGCAGCCCGCGAGGGCGTTGGGGCGGCCCGGGACGGGGCAGGCGTAGCACGGGATGGCCCCGGAGCGGCCCTGGACGGCGCGGGCGCGGCCCGGGATGGGGCTGGTGCCGCACGAGAAGGCGCTGGGGCCGCACGAGAAGGCGCTGGGGCCGCACGAGAGGGCGCCGGGGCCGCGCGGTTTGGCGCTGGCGCGGCTCTGGACGGAGCCGGGCGAGCCCGGTCGGGTGCAGGGGCCGCACGAGACGGCGCGGGGGCTCCCGCCCGGGGAACGGCCTGGCGCGGCTCCGCGGTCCGGCCCCGATCCGATGGAATCCCCTGGACCGCAGTGGCCCGGGGCGGGGGTGCGGCCCGCCACGAAGGACTCCTGGCAAATCTCATCCAGTCCCCGTAGCGCTCACGGATGACGATGACCTCGGTGACGGGACGCCGATGGTACTGGGCCCAGAGGTAGACGTTCACGTAGTCCACCACGTGGCGATCGGTGAGGTACCGATAATGGCTTCGGCCCCTCTTTCTCCAGTACCCGTGGGCGTGTCCATACGGTGGGCCGATCCGGGTGGGGAGATGAGCCACGAAGATCCCCGGGCTGATCCCCAGGTGATAGGTGATGTCGACCCAACTCCATCCCTGCTCCCGGAGGGCGATGACGATCTCAGGGCTCACCCGGGCCTCCCGGGCCACGAGGTAGACTACCGGAAGCTCTTCAGGGTGGAGCCAGGTGGGCGCGTAGTGGGACACCCTGGTCACGGGAATCCCGTATACCTGACCCACCGCCAGATGGATGGATCGCAGGCCATCCCGATCGATGACCACCCCTGCCTGGACCTGGGCGTGGGCGGTGGGAGCCAGGAGGCCGACGAGGAGCAGGCATCCCAGCGCGCCCGCCCCGAATCCCCAGATTCCTCCGGCTCGGACCCTGCGCGGTTGTGCAACCATCTCCCACCTCCTGGAATGGACCCGGGCTCCCTCCGCCACTCAGCAGAAGGTCCGGCGGCCGCCTGCGGTCAAAGTTCAATCTTAGCAAGAGCAGTGCCGTGGCGCCGCCAAAACCCTAAGAACATAACTGCAAATCTCTTACGCAGGCGCCATCTCCGTAATCGGCACTCCCGCGTCCAACACCGTCCCCTATCGAGGACGCCTGGGTGTCCATGGACCGGTCGCTCCAGGGATGGACGGGCGCCCTTCCGGGGGGTACCCTTCCCCTGTGCGCTCCAACGCCCCATCCCCCTGGCCCGCGTTCCTCCTCCTGGTGGGGTCGGTGGCTGCCCTGGCCCTTCTGGGTCCCAACCGGGCGCTACTCTTCCCCGCCCTCCTCCCATGGGTGCTGGCCTGGGCCGCCCTCTTTGTTCTCTGGTCCCGTCACGGCACCTGGTTGGACCGTCCGGGGGTGATCCTGGGAGGAGCCCTGGTTCTCCGGATCCTCCTCCTTCCCACCTTGCCGGACCTCTCCGACGACCTTTTCCGCTACGTCTGGGACGGCTGGCTCTCCAGTCGGGGCATCTCGCCGTTCCTCTATGTCCCCTCGGATCCGGCGCTCGTCGGCTTCCAGGATTCCGTGCTTTTCCGGAAGATGAATTCTCCGGACTACCACTCCATCTACCCACCGCTCTCGCAACTGGTCTTCCTTCCAGGAGGGTGGATCCACGGGCTCTGGGGGTGGCCGGCCTCGGCCCTGGCAGTGAAGGGTGGCTTCCTCCTCCTGGAAACTGCAGGGGTGCTCCTATTGGTCCGAACCCTGGCCCGGAGCGACCTCCCGGTTCGGGGCGCCGCACTCTATGCCTGGAATCCCCTGGTCCTGCTGGTGGTGGCCGGGGGCGGCCATACCGAGGGAGGTCTGGTTCTGGGGCTGGCCCTTCTCCTGGCCGGGCTCGGCGGTGGGGGACCGGGAATGGCCTGGAGCGGCTGGGCCCTCGCCGTCCTCTCCAAGGGGTTTCCCCTTCTCCTGGCGCCACTGATCTGGCGGGCGCTCCGCCGAACCCGTTCCCCCTCCCAGGTGGTCCGTGCCGCCCTTCTCCCCTTGGGGCTGGCGGGAGCCCTGACCCTCCTCTTCCTTCGCCCCGACGACCTGGTCCGGGTGGCGGAATCGGCCCGTCTTTATGTCCAACTCTTCGAGTACAACGCGGGACTCTACCTGGCACTCACCGAAAGCGCCCGGGCCCTGACCGGGGAGGGATGGGGGCACCGGGTGGGCCCGGCCCTGGGGCTCCTCTTCCTCGTGGGAGGGACACTCCTGGCCCTGCGGCACCCGGTGCGAGACCTCTCCTCGGTGGCCCGGGGAGTCCTCCTCATCCACTCTCTCCACCTGGTCACCGCCACCACGGTCCACCCCTGGTACCTCCTCTGGGTCCTCCCGCTGCTCCCCTTCACCAGCACCCTCCGGGAGGCATGGCTCTGGGCCTCGTTCGCCGCCCTCCCCACCTATCTCACCTACCTGGGCGTCTCCCACGAAGCCCTGACAGCGTTTTTCTGGGGCGGGTGGGTGCTCCTGGCCCTCCATGGGAGCCGAGAGCGGATCCTCCGACCGCTCCGTCGGCTGGCGGCCGATCGGAAGGCGGGTTGGATCCTGCCCCACGTTCAGGGCTCCTCCCTCCTGGATGTGGGGGGCGCTGAAGGAGCGTTGGGAGAGGCCCTGGCCAGGGGCGGGGTGAGAGTGGTGGTTCTGGATCCGGAGGCGAGCCCCACCCGTTCCTCGAACCGGGCCGAGGCACCCGATTCACTCCCACGGCTTCGGGGGGAAGGAGAAGCCATCCCCCTTCCTTCGGGAAGCGTGGACACCGTGCTCCTCTCCTTCGTTCTCCACCATGCCCGGGATCCGGACCAGGTGCTCGCGGAGGCCATGCGGGTTGCCCGTCACCGGGTGGTCATCCTGGAATCCACCTTCCGATGGCGTCTCGAGGGGTGGCTCCTGGAACACCTGGACCGGTGGGTGAACTCCGGGCGGAGCGGAAAGGGCGATGACCGTCCCCTCGTCTCCACCCGTATGCAAATCGCCTACCGGAAGGAAGAGGGATGGCGAAGGGCCGCGGAGGCGGCGGGGGGAACGGTGATTGGATCCCATCGGCCCAACCGGATCGGCCACCGGGTCCTCTGCCTGGTCACCGTGCCCGGGACACCAGCCTAGAAGGCCCGGAGGAGATTCAGACCGGGTGGCCAAACCGGCTGTAGAGCTCGTCCCGGAGCCCTTCGAAGGAGGGTGCCCCTCCCCCCCTGGATCGATCCAGGGCCTGGAAGAGGGAGTCCAGGAACTGATCCAGGCGCGACCTCGTCTCTTCGTCCAGGGGGACGGCCTCCAGGATGGGATCGGGGGAGATCCCCTGCCCTACAGCCGGGGCATGGGCGATCTGGTCCTGGGCTTCGGCAAGGAAATGGTGGAGTTCCTCTGCCACCTCAGAAACCCGTATGAGCTGGGCATAGCGATCGTCCCGGAGGGGACCGAGGACGGCATAGCGCTCCTCGAAGTAGCGGCTCACCTCTCCCGGATCGACCTGTGGAAGACCCCCTTGTTCCACGACCCGGAGTACCGCTTCCCGATACCCCTCCCGGTCGAGATCCCGAAGATCCCCGAGAAAGTCACGGTATTGCTGCCAGAACTCCGGCACCTCAGGAAAATTTCCGGCGTGGGACAGATAGAAGCCACCCAACCAGCCTGACGGAGGCCCCGAGGCCAGTCCGGCCTCCATCCGGAGGGAGTCGGTCCAGCGACCCAACTCCGACGAGAGCCCCCGGATGAGCTGATCCGTGAAGGGTTCCAGCCCCGGAGGAGGAGGGACAACAGCCATCAATCCGGTGAGCTCCTCCTCCGCCTCCTCGACCGCTGACCCAGGGGAGGTATCCATGGGCGCAGAACCCTCGTCAGAGAAGAGGAGGATCACCGAGGCCAGGAGGAGCAGGAGGATCCCGGTGACGCCGAAGGCGACCAGCACCCTACGATCCCTTTGGCTACGGACCGGACGGACAGCTTCAGGGCGGGGGGCCGCTTTCGGGGGGTCGTCTCCGGACGTCTCCGTGGGATGCCGGCCGGCATCCAGCGTCGGGCTCGAAGATCCCCAGGAGTCCGATGCGTCTTCATCCGCCTCCCGATCCGGGCGCTCCCGGCGAGGATGGTGGGGGCGGCGACTCGACCGGTCCCGCTCCAGGGGGAAAGGAGGGGGCGCATCCTCCTCCGCCCCCCCTGGCATTGTATCCGAAAAAGCCAGATCCTCCCCGCTCTCCGAATCTGGCTGGACGAGGTCCGGAGTCCGGGCAGGCAGTGGGAGGCCCCATGTGATCCCCTCCGTTTCCAGTCCCAGCACCTCGGGGTCCGTCGGATCGTCCCCGCCGGACTCCTCCTCAACCTCCCCGACCAGATCCAACCCCTCGTTCAACCCAGAGAGAAGCTCCCCAGGGAGGAGATCCTCTGTCCACTCCGGGGGAGGATCGGAGGCCGACTCCTCCGCAACCCCCGCGTTCCCATCCTCCGGTGACTCCTCCGAACCGGGGATGTTGGAACGAAGGGGTAGGTGGAGTTCAAATGGGTCCGGGGTCATGGGGAGACCGACCGGGGGGGAACCGACCGGGTCTTCGGCAGGCTCCCCTGGACCCCCTTCGGCCGGGTCCGCCTCCGTCCCAGAGGCTGGGAACCCCTTGGATTCCAGTCGACCCTCCGCCCTCAACTCCTCCACCACGAACTGGAAGACCGAGACCGTTCCAGCGGGGTTCCACTGGCCGGTCCCGGCGTCGAAGAGAGGAGTCTCCACCCCGACCTCCCCCGCCAGGATCCGATCCGCCAGATCTTCGACGGACGGGATCTCGATCTCCCTACCTTCAGAATCCCGGATCCTGAAGCGAGGGGAGGTTGGGCTCATGCCGGGGGCCGGGGCAGGGGGGAACGGCAGGGTTGCACCTGGGGTTCTCTAATTGAGATAGGGAACGATAGTGCCGCCGTTCGAGGCGGGACAAGGGTGACCCTCTTCAGGAGACGACATGTGTTTCCCGCTCCCACGCCACCGTGGGACCCACATCCGGGGCATTCTGCTCCTTCTGCCCCTTCTGGCCCTCTCCTGTGCAGGCCCCGGGGACCCCGCAGCCCAGGCGGTGGAGGAGTCGATCCGGACCCACGGGGGAGCCGAGTTCGAACGAAGCCAGGTCACCTTCCAGTTCCGGGGAGCGGACTTCCGCGTCATTCGGGATCAGGGCCGCTTTCTGTATGAGCGAACCTTCACCGACAGCGACGGTCGGCTGGTCCGGGAGGGGATGGAGAACGACGAGACCTGGCGGGAGGTGGAGGGGGAGCGGACGCCCCTCTCCTCCCAGGACCGCGCCCGGGTGGAGACCGCGGTGAATTCCGTGGTCTATTTCGGGTTCCTCCCCTTCCGGCTGGACGATCCCGCGGTGGTCCTGCGGGACCTGGGCGAAGGCGAGGTGGGCGGGGAACCGTATCGGAAGATCGAGGTCACCTTCCTGGAGGAAGGGGGAGGAGGCGACTGGGAGGATCGCTTCGTCTACTGGTTCCATGCCAGGGATCATACGCTCGACTACCTGGCCTACCGATTTGACCCGGGTAGCGATGGCACCCGCTTTCGCCGGGCCGTGAATCGGAGGTCGGTGGGAGGCATCGTGGTGCAGGACTACGAGAACTACGCCGCCGTGGAGGACATCAGCGACATCGCCGAGTACGATGCGCTCCTGGGGAGCGACGGCCTTCGGCTGGTTTCCATGGTGGAGTTGGAGGGAGTTGAGGTCTCCCCCTTGCCATGAGGGGCTTCAGCCGCCTCCTGCTCCCCCGTGCCCTGATGGTCGGTGCCCGTGCCCTGATGGCCGGTGCCCTTGCCCTGGCCATGTCGGCCGGGTGTGGGAACGGGGAAGCCCCACCGGACGCCCTGCCGGGCGCTCCGGAGGAAGGGGTGGACCCCTCCGAGGGCATCCACTTCCGCGTCGGAATCGACCAGGGAACCTATGACCCTGGAGAGACGATCCGCGTCCGGATGGAGGTCGCCAACGTCCTGGAGGAGGAGAGAGCCCTGTTCTTCCGCACTGGCCAGCGATATGACCTGATCTTCCTCACCCCAGAGGGAGAGGAAATCCACCGTTGGAGCGAAGACCGGAGCTTCACCCAGGCGCTGGGGATGGAGGAACTCCGTCCGGGATCGGAGCCGTTGGTATGGGAGGAATCCCTCCAGGCCCCGAGTGTCCCGGGCTCCTATCGGCTGGAGGCGGTGGTGGTGGCGGACTGGATGGACCTGCGCGCTACGGTTCCCGTGGAGGTCTCCGGCGGCTGACGTCCGCCTGATCCCTTTTGGCGACCCACCCGGGGTCCGCCCCCCCCTCGAACCGAGCGGAAACCATGTACAGCAAGGATCCGTCCAGGCCGGCCCCCCTCCTCCTCATTCTCCTGATGATGGGAACGATGGCCCTCCTTCCGGCCTGCGCCCACACGGGGGAAAGCGGCGGCTCCAGCGGCGGGAGTTCACGGACGGTCCTCTTGGCGGAGGACGTGGAAATGGGTTCTCTGCAGGATGTCTATCAACTCATCCAGCGGCACCGCTCCCTCTGGCTCCGGGGGCGAGGGGCGCTGGGGCCGCCCATCGTGTACCTGAACGGACAGCGACGGGGAAGCATCCAGACCCTCCAGGACATCCCCGCCACCGATTTTTTCGAGGCCCGGCTCCTGAGCCCCGCGGAAGCCACCTCCCTGTACGGGACCGGCCACGCCTCCGGGGTCATTTCGGTGGAGACGAGGCGAAGGTAGCAAAGGCAGGGGGGGGGAAAGCTCGGCTCCTCCTACCTTGGGGATCCGGGGCAGTGCTGGATGAGCCCCAGGTCCTGGAGGATGCAGTGGAGGGCATCCACCGAGAGGAGAAGTCGGTTTTGGCCGCCTCGGTCCCGGTGCACCCACCCCACCTCCACCCCGATGTTGTCCAGGAGCTCGGTGCGAAGGGCCAGGCTGTAGCTCCGCTCCCCGAAGCTCACACCGGCCACCGGGCCCAGGGCGCTGATGGGGGTTGGCTGGATCCGATGGACCACCCCTGCCCCCATCCGGGCCACGGCTCCTCCTCCCGGATCCCTCTCGAAGGACCAACCCCCGGATGCAGCAAGGTGGAGGTAGGTCGACGGCATCTGGCGAACCCGGATCCCATCCTCGTCAAGGACGGTGCGGCTGGGCCGAACGGAGAGTTGATGCAGCCCCCCCACCAGGACTGCCGGGCGAGATGTCCCCAGGAACGTGACCTCGCTGAGGAAGAGGCTGCGACTGGCCCGGGCCTCCGGTAATTCGGACGGTGCCTGGGCCGCGCCCCCTCCCGGCACCGCCAGGAAGAGTGCGAACAGCAGGGCCCAACGCCTGGGAACGGCCCTCATCGCACCAGCCTCCGCACATCGCTGCATACGCCGGGATCCGCCAGGAGAAAGGAGTGTTCCCGTACCGGCCCCTCACACGCCACGACGAAGCGGCTCACCCGCTCCCCGAGCCACCGGATGGTGGTCCGAAAGGGGACCAGGGTGTCGCCCTTCTCCCGGAGCTGGGCCTCCGCCGTGGGGCCCCCGTCCCGGTGGAGGAGATGGATGGTGGTGTCCCGGTTCCTGGCCTTCATGAGCGTGACGCGGATGTCACCCTTCATGTGCGCCAGAGGGTCCTGGAGGAGGGGGATGACCTCCTCCGCCCGCTCCAGGAAGTCGGCTCGGATTCCCGGAACCCCCTTCCAACCGCTGGGGGCCAGGAGCTGCAGATCGTCGGGAAGGGGATTCCCCTCCTCGTCCACCATGGCCGGCCACTGGGGCAGCATCTGGTAAAGGGCGGGCCAGGTCCTCAGGATCTCCTGGAACCGGGGTGCTGCCGGCTTCCCGGCCACTTCACCGGTGATGAGGGCCTCCGCCGAGTTCACCGTCCCCGCCAGGGGCGCACCCACCAGCACCACGCTCCGCACCATCTCGGCGAAGTCCTCAGGATCGTCCAGAAGCCGGCTCGCCACCACGATGATGAGCCCTCCCTGGGAGTGGCCCACCAGGTTCCAGCGTCCGTCCCGGGGCTTCCGCTCCTCCAGGAACTCCAGGAGCCGGATGGCGCTGCTCCGGAGGTCGGCCCGCCAATCGTAGAGGAAGTGGTTGAACCGGTCGGGGATCTGGTTGTAGGCCACCTTCAGGACGTGGCCGGGACGCAGGGAGGTCCCCTCTCTCAGCGACGTCTTCACCGGGGCGATCTGATGGGGATCGTGCTCCATGCTGAGGAGCTCCTTGTAGGCCTCGGCCCCCGTTCCCAACAGACCGTCAGAGGCCACGCCGAGGCGCATCCGCACCGGGTATCCGATGTCGGCGCCGTACTGATCCATGAGGGTGGTTCCGCCGGTTCCCGGCACGAGCAGGTTGAGGTTGGGCATGGTCCCTATCTATGCCGAAACGCTTCGGACGACAAGACCGCCTGCGGCGGCGGGGGGGTGGCGCGAACGCCGACGGGACGCCATCTGTTCCCAGTACCCGAAACGCCTTCTCCGGACCCGGATGACCCTGGCCATGCCTCGCTACGCCCTCCTTGTCTCCCTCCTCCTTCTCTCCGCCTGCGGCGACGCCCCGCCGGGAGACGAATCCCCCTTCGGTCCGGATGTGGATCCCACCGATCTCACCTACGCCCCCGAACTGGGCATCGACTTCGACACCATGGAGCGCACCGACGCCGGCGTGTACTGGCGGGATGAGGTGGTGGGGGAAGGCGAGGAAGCAGTGGCCGGGAGCGCAGCCAGCGTCCACTACACCGGGTACCTTCCCGATGGTCAGAGCTTCGACAGCAGCCGACCCCGGGGCGAGCCCTTCCTCGTGCAGGTCGGCGCGGGACAGGTCATTCCCGGGTGGGATGACGGGGTCCCGGGGATGCGGGAGGGGGGCCGGAGAACCCTGGTGATCCCGCCGGACATGGCCTACGGATCCGCAGGGGCGGGGAGGGTGATCCCACCCTACGCCGTCCTGGTGTTCGAGGTGGAGATGGTGAACGTCCACTGACCCCTGCCCGGCCCTCCCATGACGATCCCCGACCCGACGCTGGAGCGCCAGATCCACCTCGAGGTGGAAGAGAACCCGGGAGACTCCCCCCTGGAGGTGGAGGCGGGACGGGTCACCGTACCTCCCCGGGACCTGGTGGGGATCGCCCTCTCGGGGGGAGGGATCCGGAGCGCAACCTTCAACCTGGGGCTCCTTCAGGGGCTGGCCCGGTTCCGCCTCCTGGACCGCCTGGACTACCTCTCCACCGTCTCGGGAGGCGGATACATCGGAAGCTGCTGGAGCGCGTGGCGGGCCCGGGGGAAGACGGACCGGGATCCCACCCCCTTCACTGAGCCTTCGACCGGAGTCGACCCCGAGGCGCCCCGTCCCGTCCCCCACCTCCGGGAGTTCAGCAACTTCCTGGCTCCGCGACTGGGCCTCCTGAGCTGGGACACCGGACGCATGGTGGTGACGGTGGCGTCGTCCATGATCCCGTCTCTCCTCGCCGCCCTCTCCGTCCTCACCCTGGCGGTACTCCTCTGGTGCCTGGCGGCCTGGGGCCTCCTGGCCCCCACGCCTCCCGTTTCCACCGCCATCTTCCTGGGAATCACCGCCTCCCTCCTGGGGTGGATGGAGGCGCTCTGGCGGAAACAGGAGGAGGAGATCGACCTCTGGGGGTACGGGGAAGCCTGGACCGTGGCCCTGGTGACCTCCGGCCTTCTCTGGTTCTTCCTGTCCATGGGCTTCTGGGGAGCGGAAGGGGGATGGTATGGCGAGGGACAACGGATCCCCGTCATCGGCGACCAGGCCCCCCCGTCCGAGTGGCTCTACCTCCTGCTGCCGGTGGGCGCCTGGGCCGGGGCGAGCCTCTTCCTGTCGGTCTGGCGCTGGTTCCGCTCCCGCTGGTCCCGGAGCCACCTGCGCCGGGTCCGGCGGAACGCCTTCGACCGGGTCCACGCCCGGATCCTCCTCCTTTCCGTCGTGTGGACGGGAGTGACGGCCCTCTGGTGGGCGGGAGCCCTCCTGTGGGGGGTTGCGGAGGTGGGACTCCACGGGGAGGTGGCCACCGGGCTGGTCGGCTCCACGGGATTGGTGGTCTGGTTCTTCTCCCGGGTCCAGAAGCGGCTCAGTGGAGAATTCACCACCTCCGTGGGAACCACCCTCCTGAGCCGGCTCCGCCCGATCCTCCCCCAGGCCCTGGCCTACCTGGCTCTGGCCCTCCTGGTGGTGATGATCACGGCGGGGATCGTAGGCCTGGACCGAAGCGACCTGACCCTCCACCCCCCCCTGGCTCTGGCTGCAGCCGCAGCCCTCGCGCTGGCCCTCGTGGCCCTCCTCTTCGATCCCAACGAGGTGGGACTGCACACCTTCTACCGGGCTCGCATCGCCCGGGCCTACCTGGGTGCCTCCAACCCGGACAAGGAGGCTCGTTGGAAGACCGAGGAGCGCGAAGACGATGACGTGGAACTTCGCGAGGTGCCCGCCACCCGACCCTGCCACCTCATCTGCTGCGCCGCCAACGACCTTTCCACCCGGGAACTGGGAGACCTCCACCGCGGGGCCCGGAGCGCCGTCCTGTCTCCGGTGGGGTTCTCGGTTGGGGAACGGTATCGACCCTGGGAACCGGACGTCTCCGGCCCCACCCTGAGTGCGGCGGTGACGGCCTCCGCCGCGGCCTTCAATCCCCTCATGGGAGATCGATCCCGAGCCCTTGGGCCCGCGGTCACCTTTCTCATGGCCGCCTTCAATCTCCGACTGGGCATGTGGCTTTCGGGACCTTCCACCCACGGGGACCCCAACCGGGGTCGGTCACGAGCCGAGCGGGTCCTGGTGGGACTCCCCTTCTTCAGGGAGATGTTCGGCCTGGCCAATGCCCGGGGCCGCCACGTCCACCTCTCCGACGGCGGCCACTTCGAGAACATGGCGGTCTACGAGCTCATCCGGCGGCACTGCCGCTTCATCGTCGCCTCCGACTGCGGGATGGATCCATCGGTGAGCTTCAACGACTTCGGGAATCTGGTCCGTCGGGTCCGCATGGACTTCGGGGTGGACATCCAGATCGACCTGGCTCCCCTCCGTCCCGATGCCCAGGGGATCTCCCGACAGCCCATGGTGGCGGGGGACATCCACTATCCCGAGGGGGACACGGGAATCCTCCTTCTCATCAAGCCCACCATCACCGGGGGCGAGCCGGCGGATGTGGCCCAGTACCGCACCCGGAACCCGGTCTTCCCCCACGAATCCACCCGGGACCAGTTCTACGACGAGGCCCAGTGGGAGTCCTACCGTCGGCTCGGGGAGCACGTGGCCCATGCCGCCTTCCGGCGCGTGGCCCAGGACCTGGATGGAGCGGTGGGGGATTCCGTCCATGAGCTCTTCCTCCGGGCCCGGAGGGAGTGGCAGCCGGTCCCCGAGGGCTTCGGAAGCCGGCTTTCCCACTTCGCGGATCGTATCGGGGAGCTGGACGCCCTCCTCCGCGATCCGGAGTGCGCCAATCTCCGGCGAGAGGTGTTCCGGGAGCTGGCCGACCTGACCCGGGACCCCGACGCGGCGGAGATGGAGGGGGAGGACAACGCGAACGCCCCCGATGGGCGGTCCCCGTCGCCCCGAGCCAACGGGCTGGACCCAGCGGACCTGGGTCCGTCCCTCCACCTGATCCGGCGATGCCTCCTCCTGATGCAGGAGATCTACACCCGGGAGAACCTGGAGGAACGGGCCTACCACCCTCTCCACCTGGGACTCATGAACTACTTCGCCCGGTGGACCTCGGCCCCCCTCTTCCGGATGTGGTGGCCCCTTCTGAAGACCATGTACCCCCAGCCCTTCACCCGCTTCGTCGAGCGGCAATTCGGTGTCCGTCCCACGGCGGGGCCGGGAAGCTCGGTGGACGGCGTCGCGGGGAGCCTCAGCCGGGAGCTGGAAGGATTCGCCATGAGCGCGTGGCGGCAGCAACGCCCAGGGCCCCTGCCGCCGGACCGATACTTCCTCCCCTACCTCATGCGCCTCCGGTACCTCGACCGGGTCTATTCCGTACAGGCCGCCCACATCGTGGTCGCACGGGGGGAGGGGTACCTGGCCTGGAACATGGACGACTTCTACGTCCCGCCGGGACTCTGGGGCGTGGGAATCGGCCAGAACTTCCTCCGCTCCCTCCGTCGTGACCCGCCGGTGGAAGGGGAGACGGAGGCCGGCCTCTTCGTCCGGATGAAGGTGGCCGCCGACGCGGGGTCCGCCGACAAGAAGCGCATCGCCAACGAGGTGCAGCTCTATCGGAGCTCCGGCTTCTCGGAGATCGCAACCCGGGACGTCCCGCTGGCCGTCCGCCGCGCCCTCGCCGACGAGGTCGCCCCGGAAACCCCGGGAGATCCCGTCGTACCCCAGGGGCCGGAGCCGAGCAGGGACGGGGAAGGGGTCGACGAGCCTCATGGCGAGGCGGCCGGATCGGATGGAACCCGATGGATGACGGCCCGCTCGACCCCAACCATGTTCCCGGCGGAACCCGTCAGCCGGCCGCGTTGACCCCGGCCTCGAGGGCGGCGACCAACCGAGGGATCTGCTCCCGGGGGGTGCTACAGAGGGCCACCCGCACGGCCCCGTCGATGGGAACGACGAACACCCCCGCCTCCCGCATCACCTCTGCGGTCCGGGCGCTGTCCGGAGTGAGCACGGCCACGAAGAAACCACCCGCGTAGCGAGGGTGACGAAGCCCAGCCCGGGAAGCGTGCTGATTGAAGGCCTCCACCCTTCCATCCAGGAGCTTCACCAGTTCCCCCAACTCCTTGGCGGCCCGTGCCTGGAGCTCCGGTTCAAGGAGGAAGCGGCCCACCGCCACCATCCCCCTGTGATTGCAGTTCGACCAGGTGGCGCGGCACGAGTAGTTCATGGCGTTGCCCAGACGACGTCGCTCCTCGGGATCCGGGTGGAGCGCCACCAGGGCGCCGGTCCGTGAGCCATACTGCGTGAAGGCCTTGGAAGCCGTCCAGGCCACCAGGACCGTAGCCGACTCCAGGATCCGGGGAAGGACCCGGAGCCAGGCGTGCCGCTCTCCCGAGCCGAATCGCTCGTACGCCCAGTCCAGAAGGAAGGCCACCGGGCCTCGCTTCCCGGCCTCCGCCACAATCTCCGCAACCGCAGCCCATTCCCCCTCGTCCAGGGAGTACCCGGTGGGGTTGTGGCAGGGGAAGTTGAGGATCACCAGCGCCCGTCCCTGTCGCTCCATGATCTCCCGGAGTCCGGCCTCGAAGGCCTCCAGATTGAAGCGGAGGTCGCCGTCGAACATCTCGAAGACCTCCACCCCACGTCGGGAGTGGTCGGCGATGACCCGGTAGGGGCTCCAGTAGTAGCTCGTGGTGAGGGCGGACTCCCCGGGCTCCAGGAAGTTGACGAAGGCATGGTGGATCGCCCCGGAGCCCCCGGGGGTCGCCGCCGCCACCGCCTGGGCCGCGAGCTCCCCCGTCCCCAGGACATCGGTGATGACCCCGGAAAGAAAGTCAGGCGTCCCGGCGATGGGCGCGTAGGCCGCCGCCTGCTCCGCAGGGACCGAGGCCATCACCTCGGCCACCGCAGGCATCACCGCCAGTCGTCCATCGTCCCGGACCAGCGCGCCCAGGGTGGCGTTGAGGATGGACTCCCCCCCGGCCGCTCGTCGGGCCGCCTCGGCGTTCAGGGAGAAGATGGGATCGTCGCCGGGACGGCGGGCCGCCGCGGGAATGAGAGCCGAGGGCCCTGAGGGCCCTGAGGGAATGGCGTCCGTGCTCACGAAGAGCTCCGTAGTCTTTACTGTAAGGTGGTCAGGGATCAGTCGGGCACTCCACAGCTGCACCCGCCCAGGCCATGGGGCCGGGGACCGGGCTACTCCGGGAGCACCCCAGGGAGGATACCCGGCGCTCGAGCGATTGGAAAGACTCGGGGATCGACTCCCGCCGGCGGTGAAGTGCGGCCCAAACATGCACGCAGAGCGATTTTTCTTGTGTCCCGAACCCTTCTGGATGTACTCTGGAACAGCTTTTCCGGCCGGCGTGTGTCCGCCGGACAGGTCCGTGTGTATCGATGCACCGGGCCTGATGGGTCCTCTCATGGGAACTGGAAGATAGAATGAGGCTACTCCTCCTGCCGGGCCTGGTGGCCCTCACCGCTGGACTCGTCCTCTACACCCTGCCGTCGCAACCGACGGATTCCGGGACGCCCCTTCCCCTTACGCTGGCGGGAACCGGCGCCCAGGGGGGAGGCGGAGCGTGGGGGCCCAGCGACGACCCATCGGCCCTCTACGCCTCCGTTCGGGCCTCCCGCTCAGGTGACGCCTACGCGTGGGGCGCCGGGAGCGGCCGGTCCGACGCCGATCTCCCCCAGGTGGAGGACGAAGCGCTCACGGCCATGACCCAGCGCCTGTGCATGACCTGCCACAACGACCAGCTCCGGACAGGGAACCTCTCCCTGCAGGGCTTCGATGTGGCCCGGGCCCATGAGGACGTGGAGCGAGCGGAAAAGGTCATTACCAAGCTCCGCCTCGAGATGATGCCTCCTCCCGGGATCCCCCGCCCCGGGGGTGATTCCCTGATGAGCCTCGCCGCCACGCTGGAGCAGAAGATCGACGAAGTGGCCGCGGACAACCCCGATCCCGGAACACGGGTGTTCCAGCGACTGAACCGGGCCGAGTACGCCCGGGCCATCCGGGACCTCCTCGGACTGGATGTGGATGCGGGGAATTGGCTCCCCCTGGACAGCTATCTGGGGAACTTCGACAACATGGCCGACGCCCAGGCCCTCTCCCCCACCCTCCTGGACGCCTATCTGACCGCGGCAGGGACCATCAGCCGCATTGCGGTGGGGAATCCGAACGCCCCCACGACGCACAGCACCTACACCCAGCCCGCCCTCGTCTCCCAGCACAACTGGGATCACGTGGAGGGCGCCCCCTTTGGGACCCGGGGCGGACTGGTGACCGTTCATGACTTCCCCGCCGACGGGGAGTACGTATTCGAGATGGAGACCCGCTCGGGATCCATGGCCACCTTCGAGGACATCGACGTCTCCATCAACGGCGAGAGAATCGCCCTTCTCCCCTTCGAGCCGGGACTGGCCAGCGGGAACCGGGGCGGTGGCTATTCCCTGCGTACGGAGCCCATCACCCTTCCGGCGGGACAGCACCGGGTCTCCGCGGCCTTCGTCCGGAAGTTCGAGGGACCCTACGAAGACCTGCTCCGGCCCCATGAGTGGTCGCTGGCAGGCGAGGGTGAATCGGCGGGGTACGGAATCACCAACCTCCCCCATCTCTGGACCATGACCATCTCCGGGCCCTTCAACCCCACCGGGATTTCGGAGACGGAAAGCCGGAGTCGGATCTTCAGTTGCCACCCCGACCGGGGAGACGAGGCTGTCGCCTGCGCCGAATCCATCCTCCGGCGGATGGCCACCGAAGCCCACCGGCGCCCCGTGAGCGAGACGGCCGTGGAGGGCATCATGTCCTTCTACCACCGCGGTGCAGAGGAG
>REED01000159.1 GCA_007695225.1 Gemmatimonadales bacterium | reverse complement strand
AGCCTCCTGGAACGGGTGGACCCCACCGGCCTGCGGCTGGTGGTGGATCTCGATGGGCGGGAATGGCCCGAGCCCGGAGACGAAGCCGACTTCCCCCTCCGACTGGAAGGGATTCCTGATCTTGTCCAGGGGGTCCCGGAGCCTGGAGAGGCAACGGTGCGCCGCCTGGAGGCCGATCCGGCCGAGGATGAGGATGGACCGCCGGAGAACCAGGAGGAAGGTGGGGACGGAGGTGAGACCGGAGGCGGGGGAGAGGGCGGGGGAGAGAGGGGATTCCCATGAGGGGGCCGGTCGCCCACGGAGCCCGTCGGCAGGATACAGGGAAGGAGAGTGGACAGGCGGAGACGATGGTGCTGGGACTCGAGACCTCCTGCGATGAGACCTCCGCAGCCCTTCTCAAGGGGGGGCGGGAGCTCCTGGGGCATGTCATCCTCTCCCAGGATGTCCACGAGATCTGGGGCGGTGTGGTCCCGGAGTTGGCGGCCCGGGCTCACCTGGCCGTGGTGGACGACGTGGTCCGGGAGACGCTTGCACAGGCGGAGCTCTCCCTTGACCAGGTGGACGTGTTCGGTGTCACTGCGGGACCCGGTCTCATCGGTGCTCTTCTCGTGGGGGTGAGCTGGGCCAAGGGCGCGGCCTTCGCCCTGGATCGGCCGCTGGTGGCGGTCCATCACATGGAAGCCCACCTCTTCGCCCCCTCCCTCGAGGATCCTGGGGCCGAGCCTCCCTTCGTCGCCCTCCTGGTCTCCGGGGGGCACACCCTCCTCATCCACGCCGAGGCATGGGGCCACTATCGCCTTCTGGGGCAGACCCGGGACGATGCTGCCGGTGAAGCATATGACAAGGTGGCCAAGCTCCTGGATCTTCCGTATCCCGGCGGCCCCCACGTGGAACGCCTTTCCCGGGACGGAGACCCCGCCCGACACCGCATGCCTCGACCCATGCTCCGGGGGAACCAGCTTCCGGGCGATCCGGACTTCTTCGACGTCTCCTTCTCCGGACTCAAGACGGCGGTGGCCACCCGGGTGGCACAACTCCAGGAAGAGGGGACGCTGGCGGAAGAGCGCCCCCATATGGCCGCCGCCTTCCAGGACGCGGTGGTGGACACCCTGGTGTCCAAGACCCTCCGGGCCGTGGAGTTCACCGGGTGCGACCGGGTTCTCCTGGGCGGGGGGGTCTCGGCGAATCGGAGCCTCCGGGAAGAGATGGCCCGCCGCCTGGGGTCCGGGGGGAAGGTCTTCGTGAGCTCCCCGCGCCTGGCGGTGGACAACGGGGCCATGGTGGCCCGTGCGGCCCACTTTCGCTTCCACCGGGGTGACATGGCGGCACCGGAGCTTACCGCCGACTCGGCCCTGGCCTTCCCAGGCCTCGCCTTCCCGGGGATCGAGGGCGCATGAAGTCTGGCGCGAGGATCACCGTCCTCCACGGGTCCGATCTCCACTTCGGGAAGCCCCACTTCCCGGAGATGGCGGAGGCCCTCCTGGCGCGGGCGGAGGAGATTGGACCGGATCTGGTCGTCTTCTCCGGGGATTTCACCCAGCGGGCCAAGGTGGAGGAATACCGGGCCGCCCGTGCTTACCTGGACCGGTTCGCGGAACGGGTCGGGGCCCCGCTCGTAGTGACCCCCGGCAACCATGACGTTCCGCTGTACCGGGTGATGGAGCGGATCTTCACCCCCTACCGGAACTACAGGGAACACATCCACGCCGAGCTGGACACGGTGACCCGGATTCCTGGCCTGACGGTGGTGGCCCTGAACTCGGCGGCCCCCCGCCGGGCCATCGTGAATGGGCGGATTCGCCCGGAGCAGCTCGATTTCGCCCGGGCCGCCTTCGCCGAGGCCCCTCCCGGTGACATGAAGACGGTGGTGGCCCATCACCACCTGGCCCCGGCGCCGGACTATGAGGGGGACTCGCCCCTTCCTCGGGCCAAGCAGATCCTGGACGCCTTCAAGGGGATGGGCGTGCAGATGGTTTTGGGGGGGCACCTCCACCGGGCGTATATCGGGAATTCCCTGGATGTCTATCCGGGCGCTGATCGGGGGCGTGGGATCATCATCGTCCAGAGTGGCACCAGCACCTCCCGGCGGGGACGAGCCCGGGAGCAGGCGAAGAATTCCTTCAATGTGATCCGGATCTCCGAGGAACGGGTGCAGGTGGTCCATTACATGCACTTCCAGGAGGCCGGAGCGTTCCAGCCCTTCTCCGACCATACCTTTCCCCGCGCTCCCGCCCTCTGGCTGGGAGACGCGTGGGGCCCGTCCGTCTCGGCCCCGGGGCGGACCCAATGAGGGATCCCGAGCGGGATCGACGGAGGGGTGGCACAGGGCGGGGAACGAGGAATCCCATGGAAACGGAAAGGCCGGACCTCGTCCGTCGGGTCCGCACCCTGACCGGCGTGCTCCTCTTTCTGGTTATCGGGTTCCATCTGGCCCCGGAACAGGCCGCGGGCCAGACCCAGAACCGGCCGGAGATCCTCTCCCTCCAATTCGAGGGGAATCGGTCCTTTCCCGACCGGGCGCTGGCCAACTCCATTCTCACCCGGGAGACGGTCTGCCGCTCCTTCGTCATCCAGCCCTTCTGTTGGCTCGGCGCCGACTTCGCGGTGGATCCCTCCTTCCTGAATCCGCGGGTCTTCGCTCAGGACTTCGTCCGAATCCAGCTCTTCTATCGCCAGCGGGGGTTCCGGGAGGTCCAGGTGGACACGGTGATCCACCGGGAGACGCCCACCCAGGTGTCTCTGACCTTCCAGATCCGGGAGGGAGAGCCGGTACGGGTGAACTCGCTGGAACTCCGGGGGACTGGCGGACTCCCCGGTTCCCCCCTGGACCAGAATCTTCCCATCCGGAGGGGGGATCCCCTCGACATGACCGTCCTGGAGGCGGCCAGGGACACCCTCACCCAGCGCCTCAGGGATCGGGGGTTTGCCCACGCAGACGTCCTCCGAAACATCTTCATCCCCACCGACACCCCCCGGGAGGCCGAGGTCGAGTTCGATGTCTACACCGGTCCCCTCGCCCGTTTCGGGGAGATCCAGGTGGAGGGGAATGAAGAGGTCTCGGAACTGGTGGTCCGTCGGATGCTCCCCTTCCAGGAGGGATCGGTCTATTCCAGAGAGGCCATCTTCCAGGCCCAGCGCAACCTGTTCAGCCTGGAGATCTTCCGGCACGCCGCGGTGGTGGAGGATCTGGACCACCTGCCCGACTCCATCGTGCCCCTTCGGGTTCAGGTCAACGAGGGCAACGCTCGCCGGGTACGGGCGGGGGGCGGGTGGAACAATGCCGACTGCTTCACCACCGAGACCCGATGGGCGAGCCGGAACTTCATGGGTGGTGCCCGCCGCCTCGTCCTGAGGGGACGGGTGTCCAACGTCCTCACCCCGACCCTGGAGGAGTCCATCTGCTCCGGCGCAGGCACGGGAGAGTTCGCCCGTTTGAACTGGCTCGCCTCGGCGGAGTTCACCCAGCCCTGGATCTTCTCCCCCCGGAACACCTTCAACGGGAGGGCCTTCGCGGAACGCCAGAGTGTCCCCGATGTCTTCATCCGGGAAGCCCTGGGGCTGAATCTCTCCATGACCCGGATCCTCGGCAGGAACGCTCCCCTCAGCCTCGCCTATCGGCCCGAACTGGGGCGGCTCAGCGCCGCCGAGGTCTTCTTCTGTACCAACTTCCTGGTATGCAGTCCAGGGGAGATCGAGCTCCTGGAACGGAGCAATCGTCTGGCGCCTGTGGCCCTCAGTTTCTCGTACGACGCCACGGACAGCCCCGTGTCCCCCAGGCGTGGGCACACCCTGGCAGCGGAGGTGGAACACGCCTCGCAGGCGACGGCCTCCGACTTTGACTTCGAGCGCCTGGTGGCGGAGGGTACCGTTTTCCAACCCCTTCCCGGGGACATGGTCCTGGGGGCCCGGCTCAGGGGAGGCTTCCTCAATGCCTCTCCCTTCCGGGGCTTCCGCTCCACGGCCCGGGAGTCCATCCGCATCGCCCACCCCCAGAAGCGCTTCTACGCCGGAGGCGCCAACTCGGTGCGGGGCTATGCCCAGAGCCAGTTGGGTCCCCGGGTGATGACGGTGGGTGTGGAGGAGCTCGTCTTTCCCCGGGGAGCCGCGTCCGAGGCCATCTGCGCGCCGGAGGCGATCGCGGACCTGAGCTGTGACGCTGGAGCCCTGGCCGAGGGGGCCTTCGAGTCCCGGCCCACCGGGGGAAGCACGGTGATGGAGGGGAACCTGGAACTTCGCTTCCCCGTCTGGGCGCCCTTCCTCCGGGGAGTGGCCTTCGTGGATGTGGGACAGGTCTGGCCGGAGGCCCGCGACTTCAATCTGGGCGAGTTGGTGGCCACCCCTGGCATCGGCCTTCGCTATGCCACCCCCATCGGGCCCATCCGTGTGGATGTGGCCTACCGTCCCCCCGCCCGGCAGGAACTACCCGTCATCACCTCTTCCATCCGCCCCTTCCGCCCCGACGAGGATGATCCGGGACAGCGTCTCCGGCCCAACGGGGGCGATCCCCTCGACTGGGTCCTGGTGGATGCATTGGCCCGGCTGGAGCGACCCGTGACCTTCGAGGAGGCCACCGGGTTCAGCCTTCGGCGCCTCCAGTTCCAGTTCGCCATCGGCCATGCCTTCTAACGCCCCCCCGTCCAAGTCGCCCCCGCGCGGATCCGAACAGGGCCCGCGGCGGAAGGGGTCCCGGCATCTCCTTCGGGGGCTGGGCGTCTTCCTGGCAGGGCTCGTGGTCCTGGTGGTGGTCGTAGGGGTCTTCCTTGCTTTCCTCCTCCAGACCGGTCCGGGGCAGACCCTGGTCCTGCGTACCGCCCTCAGCCAGGTGGACCGGGTGTTGCAGGAGGGCCGAATGGAGGTGGCCTCCATCCACTCCGACGGCCTCCTCCGGGGGATGACCCTCCGGGGGATCGCCATCCGGGATGCTGGAGGCCGACCCTTCCTCGAGGCGGATTCGGTACGTATTGCGTACTCCGTCCGCACCTTCTTCCAGCGAGAGGTGGTCCTGAATCCCGTGGATCTCTGGGCCCCTCGGGTGGTGATCGAGACCCTCCACGGGGAACCCCGGTCCAATCTGGCACGGATCTTCGTGCCGCCGCCGGTCCCCGATCCAGCGCCCCCGGTGGAGGAGGAAGGGCCCGACGAGCTTCCCCCGGATACGATTCCTGTGGAGGAGCCCGCGGTGGAGCCGGTGGAGGAGGGTCCTTCCCTTCGCATCGAACTTCGACGGGTGGCCATCCACGGGGGTGAACTGATCGTCCGCACACCGGTGGAGGGGGAACCGGCGCCCCGGATCCAGGTGGAGGAAGTGCCGGGGATCGAGGGATTCCACCAGGTGGTTCGATTCCATGAGATCCAGGCCCGTCTGTCCCGGGCAGAACTCCTGGCTCCGGCGGGGGAGCGGTTCGAGGTCGGTGCCCTTTCCCTCATCGGCCAGATCTTCGATGAGCCCTTCCGTATCGAGGACTTCCGAGGCGAGATCCGGCGGGTGGCGGAACGACTGGAACTGGAGGCGGAGCATCTCAGGCTGGAGGGGACGGAGTTGGATGGGCGGCTGGCCCTGGACTGGGGGGGCGAAGCGGCGGGGATGACCCTTGCGGTGGCCATGCAGGCGGATCCTGTCCGACTGGAGGACTTCCGGTGGGTTGAACCCCGGCTTCCCCAGGGGGAGGGGCGTCTCACCCTTGCTGGAGAGGGTCCCCTGGACGCCGGGCAGTGGCGCCTGACCGAGGTGGACATCCGCTCCGGGTCGAGCCGGATCCGCGGGCGGGCCGGCGTGGATCTGGGCGCGGAATTGAGGATCGCGGCCACGGACCTGGAGTTCCTTCCGCTGGAGCTCTCCCTCCTGGATTCCTGGCTGGACGAGCCCCTTCCCGTGGGAGGACGGCTCCAGGGGCGGGCCCGGCTGGACGGTCCTTTCCGGGCACTTCGGGTGGACGGGAATCTCACCTACTCCGATCCGGCGGTGGACCTCCCGACGTCCACCGTCCGTGCGACGGGCACCCTCCACCTGGGCGATCCTCTGGGGGTTACGGAGCTCTCCCTTGTCGCCGATCCCTTCCGCTATGGGACACTGTCCGCCTTTCTTCCCGACGTTCCCATCCAGGGGGAGGGTACCCTCCGGGTGGAGGCCTCGGGGAGCCTGACCCAGGGGCTCCGATTCACCGCCGATGCCAGACATGAGGTCGACGGCCTGGAATCCCGGGTCCTGGCACTCGGTTCGGTGCGCCAGGTGAATGGGGACTTTCGGTTGTCGGTGGATGGGAACCTGGAGCCCCTCTCCCTGGACGGCCTCTCCCGGGCCACGTCCCTGGAGATTCCGGCAGAGGGGGAGGTCCGGGCCCAGCTTCGACTGGAAGGGCTGCTCTCCGACCTCCAGATGAATGGACGGGTCCAGACTCCCGGCGGAGTGGTGGCCGTCGAGGTCCGGACCGATGTCCGGGATCCGGGAGCGGGGTATCGAGTGGTGGCGGCCACCTCGGAACTGGATCTCACCGCCTTCCTCCCGGACCTTCCCAGCCCCTCGGTGGTGAGCGGGTCCCTGGAGGCGGAAGGGCGGGGGTTGGATCTTGAGACGGTGGAAGGGTCCGGGGAGTTGACGCTTTCGGAGAGCCGTGTGGGAGAGGCGGTGGTGGACCGGGTGACGGCAAGGATCCAGGCCCGGGACGGCGTCCTCCAGATCGAGGAACTGGAGCTGATTTCCCCCCTCGCCCGCCTCACCGCCCGAGGCGAACTGGGCCTGCGCGCAGGTACGGGGGCCGAGGCGGGCGACGTACCGGGGGCGGGCGTCCTGGAGGTGGCATGGGAAGTGGAAGACTTCCACAGCCTCCGCCCCCTCCTCATCGGTGACACCCTCATCGTGGCCGATACCCTGACACAGCTCGAGCGGGATATTCTCGCCTTCGACGGGCTCGATCCCGATGCCCTAGAGGAAACCCGGGGCCCTCCGCTGGAGGGCCGGGCCCAGGGGGAACTCCAGCTTCGGGGAAGCATTCCCGACCTGGCGTTCGAGGGGTGGATCCAGATGGCGGAGGTAGTGTGGGATCAGGCGCGACTGGAGGAGGGTCGACTCGACTTCCACGGCCGCTCCGCCGGGCGGGAACTCCGGGGCGTGGAGGGAGGGCTCGAACTGGAGGAACCGGCCTGGGATCGTTGGGAATTCCGGCAGGTGGAAGGCGAAATGGCCTACGCGCCAGGGGAGGGAAGCGCCCAGGTGACCCTCTTCCGCCAGGAGGACGAGTCCTATCGGTTCGAGGGCCGGTTCGCACATGACACGGCGGGTGTGGATGTGAATCTGGAGGCCCTGGAACTGAACCTGGATCCGGTTCAGTGGACGCTGGCCCAGCCGGCCCGGATCCGGGTCGAGGGTCGGCGCTTCCAGGTGGATGACCTGGAGGTCCGCCGCCCCGATCCGGCCCAGGGCTTGGCCGATGGACCCCTACGGATGCGGGTGGCCGGCGTCCTGGACCTGGAGGGAGACTCCCGACTCCGGGTCGATGCCGAGGGGGTGGACCTGGAGCGTCTCGCGGGGATTCTCCAGTTCGATCCAAACATCGCCGGCACCCTGGACCTTGAACTTGAGCTGGAGGGGGCGGCCGAGGCGCCGGTGATCGATGGGAGGATCCTCATCCAGGACCTGGCGATGCAAGACCTGGAGGTCTCCCGGGTGGAAGGGACCCTGGAATACCGGGATCGGGTGGCGCGCACCCAGCTTGGCGTGGAGCAGGATGGACGACGCCTCCTTCGCCTTGCCGGATCCTACCCGGTGGACCTGGCATTCACCGAGGTGGAGACCCGCCTTTCGGATCAGGAGGTGGATCTGGTCCTCTCTGTGGACTCCCTCCCCGCCGCCACCCTGCTGGCCATGCTCGACGTCCTGGAGGAGGTAGAGGGCGTTCTGAACGGGGAGATGGAACTCCGGGGGCCGCCCCGGAATCTGAGGCCCTCGGGATCCCTCCGGCTTTCCGGGGGAGCCCTGTCTCTTCCCGAGATCGGTCTCCACCCACGGGGAATCGAGGCGGACTTCACGGTGGAGCCCGATGGCGTGATCCGGGTGGACGCCCAGGCCCGGGCCAGGGGGACTGCCCGGGTCCAGGGCACGGTGGATCTCAGTGATCTTACCGATCCCGCGTTCGACCTCCGGGTGGATGCCTCTGGTTTCCAGGCAGTGGAGCGTCGGGATCTGGAGGCCCGGGTGGGCGGGCAGGTGAACCTGTCCGGGAGCTTCACCCGCCCCCGGGTCACCGGAAACGTCCGGGTGGAGCAGGGGGTCATCTTCCTGGAGGAGTTCGCCCGCACGGCTGAGGTCGTGGACCTGACCGATCCCGCCTTCTTCGACGTGGTGGATACCACCCTGGTGGCCGTTCGCCCCGTGGTGGAGGCGGCCCAGAACCCCTTCCTCCAGAATCTCCGGGTGGACGTGGACCTGTCGATTCAGCGGGACTTCTGGCTCCGAAGCCGGGAGATCAACGTGGAAATGGGGGGAGATCTCATCGTGGCCTTCGATCGGGCTCGTCGGGACATCCTCCTGGTGGGAATGTTGGAAGCCACCCGGGGGAACTATGTAGCCTTCGGGCGTCAGTTCCAGGTCCGGGAGGGAGTCGTGGAGTTCGTGGGGACGCCAGGGGTGAATCCGACCCTGGACATCGAGGCGGTGCACCGCCTTCGCCGGGAGGGAGGACAGCCCCTGGAGATCATCGCATCAGTGGGCGGAAACCTCTTGAATCCTCGCGTCTCCCTGAGTTCGGAGGCCCAGCCGCCCATCGCCCAGTCCGACTTGATCAGCTATCTCATCTTCGGTCGTCCTTCCTACGCCCTGGGATCGGGGGAGACGTCCGTGCTGGAAGGGGCTGCCGGTGCCGGTGTGAGTGCCGTGACAGGAACCATCGCCACCCAGCTGTCCCAGGTCCTGGCCCGACAGATCGGCCTGGACTTCTTTACCATCACCCAGGCCCAGGAATCCGATGTGGGAGGGCTCCCACCCACCGTGGGGAGCGCCTTTGCCGGTACCCAGGTGGAGGTGGGACAGTACCTCCGGGAGAACCTCTTCCTGGCTCTGGTGCTTCGGCCCCTCCAGGGGATCGGCGGCACCCAGGCCCAACTCCCCGGCGCGCGCCTGGAATGGCGCTTCAGCGACACCTGGACCATGGAGGGATACGTGGAGGATCGCTTCGGTCGACAGGGGGTCTATACCTTCGGCGAGGCGGGCCTCCAGGTGAGCCGTATCTTCGGAATTGAACTCTACCGGGAATGGGGGTACTGAAGCCGCCAAGCCCCGCCCTTCTCGTGATCCCGATCCGGGCACGCCCTTCTCCGGGCACCCCCGCCCCCCCTTCGGGTATATCGGAGGCGGATTGGTCCCGGGACAGCGGAATCCCGCTCATGGGCACTCCCAACTCCAGGCGGCAGCGCACCCCGATGCCGCAGGAACCCCAATCGACGACGGACGAGCAACATGCAGCTAGCTAAGGTCTTTTTCCTCATGGCCGGTCTCACTGCCCTCATGGTGGTGCTCGGCGGCTATTTCTTCGGCCAGGGTGGCGCGGTCCTCTTCCTCGGGATCGCTGCCGTCATGAACTTCGGAATGTTCTGGTTCAGTCACAAAGCGGTGCTGAAGATGTACAAGGCTCGGATCGTGAGCCCTGAGGACGCACCGGAACTCTACCGGATGGTGGATGAACTCCGGCAGCGGGCCGGCCTCCCCATGCCGGTGGTGGCCATTGCTCCCCAGGAGCAGCCCAACGCCTTCGCCACCGGACGGAGCCACAAGAAGGCCGTGGTCTGCGTCACGGCGGGGCTCCTGAAACTGGTGGATCGACGCGAACTGGAAGGGGTGGTGGCCCACGAGCTGGCTCACATCAAGCACTACCACATGCTCGTCTCCACCATCGCCGCCACCATGGCCGGCGCCGTGGCCATGCTGGCTTCGGTGGCTCGGTGGGGTGCCATCCTGGGTGGTGGGCGGGACGGGGACCGGAATCCCATCGTCCTCATCGCCTTGTCCATCATCGCACCCCTGGCCGCGGTCATCGTCCAGATGGGGATCTCCCGGGTGAATGAGTTCCAGGCGGACCGCACCGGCGCCGAGATCGCCGGGAGCCCCGACGGGCTGGCCAGCGCACTCCAGCGCCTGGAGAGCTACGCCCAGCGGATTCCCATGCAGGTGAATCCCGCCGGGGCCCAGCTCGCCATCGTGAACCCCCTGGCAGGGGTGCGGGGGCAGGCCTTCACCAAGCTCTTCCGCACCCACCCGCCCACCGAGGAGCGGATCGCCAAGCTCCGGGAGATGAGGGGGACGTTCTGACCCCGGACCGCGCAGGCCGGGACACCCTCGTCATCCGCGGGGCCCGGGAGCACAACCTCCGGAACATCTCCCTCGAGCTCCCCCGGGAGCGCCTGGTGGTCATCACCGGAATCTCCGGTTCGGGGAAGTCGTCCCTGGCTTTTGACACCATCTACGCCGAGGGTCAGCGGCGCTACGTGGAGTCCCTGTCGGCCTACGCCCGGCAGTTCCTGGGGCTCATGGAGAAGCCCGACGTGGACGCCATCGAGGGGCTTTCGCCGGCGATCTCCATCGAGCAGAAGACCATCTCACGGAACCCCCGGTCCACCGTGGGGACGGTCACCGAGATCTACGACTACCTCCGCCTCCTCTGGGCCCGGGTGGGCATCCCCCACTGCCCCGACTGCGGACGCCCGGTCCTCCGACAGAGCTCCACCCAGGTGGTGGATCAACTCCTCCGCCTGGAGGAAGGGGCTCGGGTGGAGGTCCTGGCCCCCCTGGTCCGGGGACGGAAGGGAGAGTTCCGGGAGCTCTTCGAGAAGGCTCGCCGGGACGGGTTCGTCCGGGTGCGGGTGGATGGGGCGACCCATGATCTTTCCGACCCCCCCGCCCTGAATCGGTACGAGAACCACGACGTCTCCGTCGTGGTGGATCGCCTCGTGATCCGGTCGTCGGACCGGGCCCGCCTGGCCGATTCGGTGGAGACCGCCCTCCAGGCCGCCGGCGGCGTCCTCGAGGTCCTGGAGCATGGGAAGGGTGGGGAAGAGCCCCGCTCCCACCTCTTCTCCGAGCACTATGCGTGTGCCCACTGCGCCACCTCCCTCCCGGAGCTGGAGCCCCGGCAGTTCTCCTTCAACTCCCCCTACGGCGCCTGTCCGGAGTGCGACGGGCTGGGGACGCGCCGGGAAGTGAGCGCCGATCTCCTCCTGGGGGATCCCATCATCTCCATCCTGGAAGGGGTGGTCCTCCCCTGGGGGGAACCCAGCGGACATCTGCGCCGGTCCGTGATCCCGGGACTGGCCGAGGCGTACGAGTTCGACCCCAACACCCCGTGGGGGAAGCTCCCGGAGGAGACGCGCCACGCCGTCCTCCACGGCTCCGGGAACATGAAGATCCGCTTCCCCTATCGCCGGAGCGGGAAGGACAAGGCCTATACCGAGCCATGGGAGGGGGTGGTGGCCAGCCTGGCCCGACGCTATGCGGAGACCTCCTCCGACGCCGTCCGGGAGCAGCTCGCCCAGTACATGACGGCCCTCCCCTGTGGAGCCTGTGGCGGATCTCGCCTTCGTCCCGAATCCCTGGCGGTGACCGTGGCCGGCCGTAACCTGGGGGAGGTGGCGAACCTCTCCATCGGCGCGGCCCGGGACTTCTTCAATGCCGTGCCCGTGGCGGGAGAGGACGGGGGTGAGACCCCTGGGTCTGCAAACTCTGGCTCTGCGACCCCTGGCCCTGCGGTGGCTACCCAGTCCGAGCCCCTTCCAGGCCCCCCCCTTTCCGCCGAGATCGCCGGCCCCATCCTGAAAGAGGTGCGGGAGCGGCTCCGCTTCCTGGAGGACGTGGGGCTCCAGTATCTCACGCTCGGCCGGTCCGCCCACACCCTCTCCGGCGGGGAAGGGCAGCGAATCCGCCTGGCCACCCAGATCGGGAGCCGACTGGTGGGTGTCCTCTATGTCCTGGACGAGCCCTCGGTGGGGCTCCACCAGCGGGACAACGAGCGCCTTCTGGGGACGCTCCGGGCCCTCCGGGACCTGGGGAACACGGTGCTGGTGGTGGAGCACGACGAGGACACCATACGGAGCGCCGACTACGTGGTGGACCTGGGACCGGGGGCTGGGCGCCACGGGGGGGAGGTGGTGGCGGCAGGTCGGATCGAGGACATCCTCGCGGAGCCCCGATCCCTCACAGGGGCCTACCTGAGGGGGGAGCGGGTCATTCCCGTGCCGGAGCGGCGTCGACCCCCGGACCCCGACCGCCAGTTGAAGTTGAGGGGCGCCCGAGGCCACAACCTCAAGGGGGTGGACGCCGCCTTCCCCCTGGGGTGTTTCGTGGCCATCACCGGGGTCTCCGGGTCGGGGAAGTCCACCCTGGTGAACGAGACCCTCTACCGGGCCCTGGCCCGCCACTTCCATCGGTCCAAGGATCTCCCTCTTCCCTTCGACGGTCTGGATGGGCTGGAGGGAGTGGACAAGGTGATCGAGGTGGACCAGTCCCCCATCGGACGGACCCCCCGGTCCAACCCCGCCACCTACTCCGGCGTCTTCACCCCCATCCGTCAGCTCTTCTCCGAACTCCCCGAGGCCCAGATGCGGGGCTATTCCCAGGGGCGGTTCTCGTTCAACGTGAAGGGGGGACGGTGCGAGGCCTGTTCCGGGGACGGGCTGGTGAAGATCGAGATGCACTTCCTCCCCGACGTCTACGTCCCCTGCGATGTCTGCCGGGGACGCCGGTACAACCGGGAAACCCTGGACATCCACTACCGGGGGAAGAACATTGCCGATGTCCTGGCCATGACGGTGGACGATGCCCTGGACTTCTTCGAGGCCGTTCCCCGCATCCGGGAGAAGCTCCAGACCCTCCAGGACGTGGGCCTCGGATACCTCCAGCTCGGACAGTCGGCGGTGACCCTTTCGGGAGGTGAGGCCCAGCGGGTGAAGCTGGCCACCGAACTCTCCCGGAGGGCCACCGGGAACACCCTCTACATCTTGGACGAGCCCACCACGGGGCTCCACTTCGAGGATGTCAGGGTGCTCCTCGAGGTCCTCCATACCCTGGTGGACCGGGGGAATACCGTGGTGGTCATCGAGCACAACCTGGAGGTGATCAAGACGGCCGACTGGATTCTGGACATGGGTCCGGAAGGGGGAGAGGCGGGAGGGACCCTGGTGGCCGAGGGACCGCCGGAGACGGTTGCGGAGCAGATGGACTCCCCCACCGGACGCTATCTGGGTCCGGTCCTGGGTGTACCGGTAGCGGTGTAGGTCCCGGGGCCGGTTCCGGAATCCGGACCGGCGTCCCGGCCGGAGACCGAGCCGGTCTCCGGCGCCGTTGAATCCTTTGGGGGGGATCCCCCGTAGACTTAGGCAGAGGCAGCTCGATCCGCCCCCGGAGTTCTTCCGGACTTCGTTCGGAGGGGGGAAACCACAGGCGCCGGTACCCCACGGGATATCCCACGCGGTATCCCAGGGGGCCGGATTCGCCCCAGCCAACGGAGGGGAGATGGTCACGAGAGAGGATCTGGAGAACTTCCTCATCGGGAACAACCTGGACCACGAAGAGGTGGCCGAGGGGATGTACATCGTGAGGAGCCGCACCGACGAGCTTCCGGTGGTGGTGAATCATTCCCCTCCCCTCCTCATCGTCCGGCTGAAGATCATGGACCTTCCCGAGGATGGTGGGAATCGGGAGGAGCTCTATCGGACCCTCCTGGAGCTGAACGCCACCGACGTGATGCATGGCGCCTACGGGATCGAGGAGGGGGACCTCATCCTGAGCCATACCTTCCAGCTCGAGAACCTCAACTTCCCCGAGTTGCAGGCTGCCCTGGAGAGCATCCAGATGGCGGCTTCCAGTCACATGGACCGCATCCGAACGCTTGCCACCGCCCCTGTGGAGGGCTGACCCCATGAGCATCTTTCAGAAGATATCCACCCTCTTCCGGTCCAACATCAACGACCTCATCGCCCGGGCGGAAAACCCGGAGAAGATGTTGAACCAGATCATCCTGGACATGCGGGACCAGCTCTCCAAGGCGAAGCGGGAGGTGGCCGCGGCCATCGCCGACGAGCGGAAGCTCCGAACCCAGGTGGATGACGAGTCGAAGCAGGCCCGGGACTGGGAGCGCCGGGCCATGCTCGCCGTTCGAGAGGGGCGGGACGACCTGGCCAAACAGGCGCTGCTCCGGCACCAGGAGCACGGGGACCGGGCGCGATCCCTGGAGCAGACCTGGCAGGCCCAGGCTCAGGAGACGGAGAAGCTCAAGGGCTCCCTGAAGCAGCTCAACGACAAGATCGAAGAGGCCAAGCGGAAGCGGAACCTCCTCATCGCCAAGCAGAAGCGGGCCCAGGCCCAGAAGCGGATCCATGAGACCATGTCCGGTCTCTCCGATACCTCTGCCTTCGACGCCTTCAACCGGATGGCGGACCGTATCGAGGAGTCGGAGCGCCGGAGTCTGGCCGCCGCCGAGGTCTCCGAGGCCCTCACCGGCGACACCCTGGAGGATGAGTTCAAGATGCTGGAGACGGGGGACAACATGGACTCCCGGCTCCTGGCGCTGAAGCAGGAGATGGGGCTCCTCCCCAAGGGGGAAGGACCGCGTCAGATCTCCGCCGGGGACGGTCTCGCTTCCGAGGAGGAGGAGGACGCCGGCGATGCCGCGGAGAATGGCTCCCGGACCGGGAGCCAGATCCGCGAGGCGGAGCTCCTGGAGGAATTCGACCGGCTGGAGCGAAAGGACGCGGGCTGAACCGCAGGAACCATCCGGAGCAACCATGGAACAGGTATATCTGAACGGCGCATTCCTCCCAAAGGGGGAGGCCAGGATCCCGGTGGACGATCGGGGGTTCCTCTTCGGCGACGGGGTCTATGAGGTCACCCCCTTCTACGGGGGCGTCCCCTTCCGCCTTCCTCGCCACCTGGCCCGGATGAGACGGGGGCTCGCCGCCCTCCAGATCCCCATCGAGGCGCAGGGCCTGGAGGCCCTGGAGGCCCTCCACGAGGAGATCCTGGTCCGGAATGGCCTGGAGGGAGCGGAGATGGCCATCGTCTACCTCCAGGTGACCCGGGGGGCCGCCCCCCGGACGCACCACTTCCCCGACCCGGCTCCCGCCCCCACGGTCTACGCCTACGCCCGGGCCTTCCAGCGTCCCTCCGGGGAGGAGTGGGAGAAGGGGTTCGGGGCCATCACCGTCCCGGACCTGAGGTGGGCCCGGGCGGATCTGAAGACGGTCCAGCTCCTCCCCAACGTCATGGCCCAACAGGCGGCCCGGGCGGCGGGGGTGGCCGATGCCCTCCTGGTGCGGGACGGGCTGGCGCTGGAGGGGGCCCACAGCAACCTCTGCGTGGTCTTCGGGGACCGGGTGGTGACCCACCCCCTCTCCAACCAGGTCCTTCCCGGGATCACCCGGGAGGCGGTGCTGGAGGCGGCTCGGGCCCGGGGGATCCCGGTGGAGGAGCGCCCCATCCCCATGACGGAGCTCCCCGACGCCACCGAGGTCTTCTTCACCGGCACCACCACCGAAGTGCGTCCCACCGTGCAGGTGGATGGGAAGCCGGTGGGGGACGGGAAGGTGGGACCCGTCACCCGGGAGATCCAGGAGGGATTCCTGGAACTGGTGGCCCGGGAGTGCTGGGTGGAGCATCCCGTGGGGGCGGGAGCCCGGTGACCCCGGGGGGGACCATGACGCCGTCCCACGGGCCCGGGTGCGCCTGAACCCGACACCC
Source organism: Gemmatimonadales bacterium (assembly GCA_007695225.1). Lineage (GTDB taxonomy): Bacteria > Gemmatimonadota > Gemmatimonadetes > Longimicrobiales > Gaopeijiaceae > T3Sed10-66. Next base: position 47,507 of record REED01000159.1, on the reverse strand, counting down.
CGGCCCCCGACGCCTCGGCCCCTGATGCCTCGCACCTTGATCCCTCCTCCCCTCATCCCCCGACCCCTGGTTCCCATCGCCCTGGCCGCGCTCCTCCTGGTGGGATGCGTCCCCGCCCGCCTGGGGCCGGTGGAGCCGGCGGAGGGCGGGACGACCCTCTGCTGTGCCCGGGGGTCGGAGGGGATCACCCTCCAGTACCTGGGGGTGGGGGGCTGGCTCTTCCGCTTCGGGGGCGACGCCCTCCTCACCGCCCCCTTCCTTTCCAATCCCTCCCTGGTGGACGTGGGGATCGGGGGGATCGCGCCGGATACCGCGGCCATCGACCGCTTCCTCCCCCCGGTCCGGGACGTTTCCGCCCTCCTGGTGGGCCACGGACACTACGACCACCTCATGGACGTCCCCTACATCCTCCGTCGGCATGCACCGGAGGCCCGGCTCTACGGAAGCGCCACCGTGGCTAACCTGGTGGCCGGGGACCCGGAGATCCCGGGGGAGCGGCGGGTTGCGGTGGATGGGCTCGCGGGGGACCACCAGCGGGCCGGGAAGTGGACCCACCTCCCAGGAGGACGGATCCGCTTCATGCCCCTGGCTTCGGGGCATGCCCCCCACCTCTTCGGCATCCAGCTCTACAGGGGAGAAAGGGAGACGCCGGGGGGCCGGCTTCCGGAGACCGCCGGGGAGTGGGTGGACGGCCTCACCCTGGCCTACCTCATCGACTTCCTTGGACCGGAGGGGGAGGTGGTCTTCCGGGTGCACTACCAGGACGCCGCTTCCGAGCCGCCGGATGGCTTCCCCCCGCCCCTGGAGGACGGGGTCCCGGTGGACCTGGTGATCCTCTGTCCCCCCGGCTTCGAACAGGTGGAGCGCTACCCCGAGGGGATCCTGGAGCGGACCGCCCCCTCCCTGGTCCTGTTGGGGCACTGGGAGGACTTCTTCCGATCCCGCACCGAGGAGCTCCGGCCGGTCCCCACCCTGGACCTGAGTACGTTCCTGGAGCGGATGGAGCGGGTGCTCCCGGAAGGCGCCGAGTGGGTCTTACCTCTGCCCGGGGCCGCATTCCGGGTGGTGGGATCGGGAGGGGGGTAGGGGGGACAACGGCGCAAGGCGCGCGGCGGGGACCGGGGCCGCTGGGGGGTACCGGGGTCACCCTGTGGTGGATCGGTAGAGAGGGGAAGGAGTAGGAAGCGGTCTCCGCCCACCTCCACCCCGAACCCCTCTCCCATGCGCATCGCCCTCTTCAGCACCAAGCCCTACGACCGGACCTCCTTCGAGGAGGCGAACGAGGAGCACGGCCACGAGCTCCATTTCTTCGAGCCGCGGCTCACCCCGGATACCGTCCAGCTCGCCCGGGGATTCGAGGGCGTCTGCGTCTTCGTCAACGACCAGGTGGACGGGGAGGTGGTCCACGCCCTGGCCGACGGGGGCACCCGGATCCTCCTCCTCCGCTCTGCCGGGTTCAACCACGTGGAGCTGGAGGCCGCAGACGGGCGCGGCATCACGGTGGCCCGGGTGCCGGCGTATTCGCCCCACGCCGTGGCGGAGCACGCCATGGGGCTGGTGCTGACGCTGAACCGCAAGCTCCACCGGGCATACGCCCGGGTGCGGGAGGGAAACTTTGCCCTGGACGGCCTGTTGGGCTTCGACTTGAACGGGAAGACAGTGGGGGTCATCGGCACCGGGCGGATCGGGACGATCTTCGCCCGCATCGCCGCCGGGTTCGGGTGCCGGGTCCTGGCCCACGATCCGTATCCCAGCGATGAGATCCTGGAGTTCGGGGCCCGCTACGTGGAGCTGGACGACCTCTTCGGCCAGGCGGACATCATCGCCCTGCACCTCCCGCTGACGCCGAACACGCACCACCTCATCGACGGTGACGCCGTCTCCGGCATGAAGGAGGGGGTGATGCTCATCAACACCAGCCGCGGCGGGCTGGTGGACACCCGGGCCGTCATCGAAGGGCTGAAGAGCGGCCGGATCGGCTCCCTGGGGCTGGACGTCTACGAGGAGGAGGAGAAACTCTTCTTCGAGGATCTATCGGGGACGGTGATCCAGGACGACGTCTTCGCCCGGCTCCTCACCTTCCCCAACGTACTCGTGACGGGCCATCAGGGCTTCTTCACCCGGGAGGCCCTGGCTGCCATCGCCGGCACCACCCTGGGGAACGCCACCGCATTCGAGGGCGGCGGGGGCGAGTTGCACGGGGTCACGTTGGAGGCGGTCAAGGCGTAAGGCCGGGTCAGCCTCGCCTGGCTCCCCCGCGCTTCCAGAGTCGCCCCCCTTCTCCGCCCCTGATCCCGCCTGGCGCCATGACGGCTTTCCTCGCCTTCCTCCCCATCCTGGTGATCCTGGTGTTGATGCTGGGCCTCCGCTGGTCGGCGGCCCTGGCGGGGAGCGTGGGGATGGGGGTGGCGTTGGCCGTGGGGGTGGTGGTCTTCGCCTTTCCCAGACATGCCGATCCCGCTCTCGCGCTGGGGGAGGGCCTCGTGGGCACCGGCGCCGAGGCGGGGTTCACCGCCCTCACCATCCTCTGGATCATCGGTCCCGCCCTGGGCATCCACCAGCTCCAGATGCGGACCGGGGCGGCGGAGGTGTTGCGGTCGGCCCTGGCCTCGCTGGCGCCGGACCCCCGCATCCTCGCCCTCCTCGTGGCCTGGTTCTTCGTGCTCTTCATGGAGGGGGCGGCGGGCTTCGGCGCCTCGGTGGCGCTGGCCGCACCCTTCCTTGTCGCCGCCGGCTTCGCCCCGGTGCCGGCGGTGACCATCACCCTGGTGGGGCACGTGGTGGGCGTCTCATTCGGGGCCATCGGCACGCCCATCGTACCGCAGGTGGCGGCCACCGGCCTGGGTGGCCTGGAGCTGGCCCGGGCCACCGGCCCCTACCACTCCCTCCTGGGCTGGGTCCCCCTCGTGATCATGGTGGCCATGGTGACCCGCACCACCCCGGGGGGCAACTCCCTCCGCATCTGGGGGTGGACCGCGGTGGCGGCCGCCTGCTTTCTTCTCCCCTACACGCTGCTCTGGGCCTTGGTGGGGCCGGAGCTCCCCACGGTGGGTGGCGCGCTCTTCGGGGGGGTCCTCTTCGTGCTCCTCTTCCGCTGGCCAGTACCTCCTTGGGGGAGTCCGCGTACATTCGAGCGCCGCTTCATCCGCTCCAGCGTCGTTGCGCCTCCTCCCAAGAGCGGTGCTATTCCTCGTCGGTGCGCCTCGCTGGAGCGGCGCATCGGCACTCTCGGTGTCAACGCGGACTCCCCCAAGGAGGTACGAGGCCGCACCCCGTCGCCGGATTCCGGCCTCCCCGGAGAGCCGCACACCGCCGCCGAGGTGGCTCGAGCGGCGGCCCCCTACCTGACGCTGGTGGGGCTGGTTCTGGCGACCCGACTGGTGCCACCGCTCCGGGACCTTCTCCAGGGGGTGGAGGTGGGGTGGGAGCTGTACCACGTCTTCCGCGGCGCCATGGAGCCCCTCTACCACCCCGGCAGCATGCTCCTCGTCGGCTTCCTGGCCGGTGCCTGGCTCCAGGGGGCCGGCCGCCGAGCGATGATGGGCGCCTTCGTCGAGGCCACCCAGCGGCTGGTCCCGGTGGCGGTGGCGCTGGTGGCCATGCTCCTCCTCTCCCGGATCATGGTGCACGCGGGGATGACCACCACGCTGGCGGTGGCCGCGGCCGAGGGGGCGGGGGGCGTGTGGCCGGGGCTCGCCCCCTTCGTGGGGGTGCTGGGGACCTTCGTCACCGGGTCGGCCACGGCTTCCAACATCCTCTTCACCGACTTCCAGCAGGAGACCGCCGTCTTCCTCGGTCTCCCGGTGGCGGGTATCGTGGGAGCCCAGGGGTTCGGCGCGGCGGTGGGCAACATGATCTGCCCCCACAACGTGGTAGCGGCGGGGGCCACCGTTGGGCTTGCCGGGCGCGAGGGGGAGATCCTCCGTCGCACCCTCTGGGTGACCCTCCTCTACGCGGGTCTGGGGGGAGGGCTCGCACTCTGGTGGATGGGGTGACCCCCCGGTCTCCTGATGGCGCCGGCGCCTACCGGTAGATGAGCGCCCCCTCCCGGAGAGACAGGAAGGCCGCCAGCTCCTCCTCCCACCCCTCCTGCAGCGCCTCCACCTCCACTCCGGCCTCGATCCCCAGGCGCACCCGGTCCGTCCCCGCCAGCCGATCGAAGTGGGAGGCATTCCAGCCCCAGCGCTCGCCGCTCATCTGCCGGGTCTCCACCAGGAGGGCGAGCCCCGCCTCCACCGGGTCGTATCCCTCCCGGTCGGTGACGTGGAGGCGCACCCCCTCCACCTCCTGCCCCGGGAACTTCCCGTCCCCGGGGTTCAGGGGGGTGAAGCGGACCGCCTCGAAGCGGACCCCGGGGAGCCCACGGGCCTCCATCCGCCGGGCCAGCTCCTCTCCGTCGAGCCACGGGGCCCCCACCTGCTGGAAGGCCCGGTCCGTCCCCCGACCCACCGAGAGGTTCGTCCCCTCGAAGAGACAGGTGCCGGGGTAGTGAAGTGCGCTCTCCTCCGAGGGCATATTGGGGGAGGGGGGGCGCCAGGGGAGGCCGGTCTCGGAGTAATGCATGTCCCGACGCCATCCCTCCAGGGGGACCACGTGGAGTTCCGCCTCGATCCCCAGGACGTCCCGGTAGTAGCGCGCCAGCTCCCCCGGAGTCATCCCGTGGCGGATGGGGAGGGGATGGAGCCCCACGAAGGAGGCGAAGGCCGGGTCCAGGACGTTCCCCTGCACCTGCATCCCCCCGATGACGTTGGGGCGGTCCAGGACGACGAAGGGGATCCCCGCTTCGCCAGCGGCCTCCATGGCCAGGCTGAGGGTGTAGACGTAGGTGTAGTAGCGGGTCCCGATGTCCAGGATGTCGAAAAGGAGGACCTCCACCCCCTCCAGCATGGCAGGCGTCGGCTTCCGGGTCTCACCGTAGAGGGAGTGGACGGGGAGGCCGGTGGCCTCGTCCCGGGTGTGGTCCACCAGCTCCCCCGCTTCCGCCGTCCCCCGGATCCCGTGCTCCGGAGAGAAGAGGGCCACCAGTTCCACCTGGGCGTGGCCGTGGAGCCGGTCGATGGAGGAGATCCCCCCTCCGTCGAACCCGGTGTGGTTCGTCACGAGCCCCACCCGACGCCCCGCCACAAGGTGGAGGGAGTCGGCCAGGAGGACCTCCAGGCCGGGGCGGACTGAGCGGGCTTCCGGGCTTTCCTGCGCGGCCGCATCGACGACCGTTCCCTCGGATGCGGATGCGGATGCGGATGCCGACGCCGACGGCGGCGCGCCATCTCCCTCGGTGGTGCAGCCGATGGCGAAGGTCATGGTGGCAAGGAGCCCAAGGACCTGGAGGAGCGCCGGGCCTGGGGAGCGCGGGGAGCGCGAGGAGCAGGCCCTGCGGTTCGGGCTGGGACCCGGGCTCGGAGGTGTGGGAGGCATGGCGGGCAATGCAGACCTGGGGCGATGGAGGGGTGAGGAACGGGCGCCCTTCCTGTCGGGCGGTCCCTTGAGTGGGATGAACTTCCTTGCCGACCCTCTGGTAGATCTTCGTGCCATGAACAGTTCCCTCCTCCGCCTCGCCGCCCTGGCCATCCTCGCCTCCCTGGCGGTGATCGGCCTCAAGCTGCTGGCGTGGCACGTCACCGGGTCGGTGGGACTCCTCTCCGACGCCGCAGAGTCCCTGGCCAACCTGGCCGGTGCCATCATGGCCTACCTCATGCTGGCCCTGGCCGCCCAGCCCCCCGACGACGAGCACACCTACGGCCACTCCAAGGCGGAGTATTTCGCCAGCGGCTTCGAGGGGGGGCTGATCCTGGTGGCTGCGGTGGGCATCGCGTGGGCCGGCGTCGCCCGGCTCCTGGATCCCCGCCCCCTGGACGCCGTGGGGCTGGGAGTGGGGATCGCCCTGGCGGCCACTCTCCTGAATCTGGGGGTGGCCCGGATTCTCCTGAAGGCGGGCGAGCGTCATGGGTCCATCACCCTGGAGGCCTCGGGCCAGCACCTCATGACCGATGTCTGGACCTCGGTGGGGGTGGTGGGGGCCGTGTCGGCTGCGGCCGTCACCGGGTGGAACTGGCTGGACCCGGTGGCGGCCCTCCTGGTGTCGGCCCACATCCTCTGGGTGGGGTGGGGGCTGGTGCGGCGGTCGGCGCTGGGACTGCTGGATACCGCCCTCCCCGCCGAGGAGTTGGCTCGGATCCAGGATGTCCTTGCCGAGTACGAAGCGGGGGGGATCCAATTCCACGCCCTCCGGACGCGGACGGCCGGGCGCCAGTGCTTCGTCTCCATGCACGTCCTGGTGCCAGGGGAATGGAGCGTCCAGAAGGGGCACGACCTGGCGGAGCAGGTGGAGGCGCAGATCCGGGCGCAGATCCCCGGATCCACCATCTTCACCCACCTGGAGCCGGTGGAGGACCCGGTCTCCTTCCTGGACCAGCGGCTGCATCCCCCGCTGGATCGGGATCCGGGCCCCCGGGGGTGGTGAGGGATTCCGATGCCTCGGGGGTATGGAGAGGGACTCCGTTGCTCCGGCGCTTGCCCACGGATTTCGCCGGAGAAGCCCCGGAGCCGCGTTGTCCCCGTGTAGGCCCCCTCCTACCTTTTGTAACGGGTCGCTCGGCATCCCCGAACCGCTCTCCCACAACCGGATCGGCATGTTTCGTCACCACGTTCTCTCCTACCTCCTAGTGGCCACGCTCCTGGCGCTGCCGGCTTGCGCCAGCGCGCCTTCCTCTCTGGTGGCGGACCCGGGGGAGGCCGCCCCGGGAGACGTGGTGGCGGCAGTGCCGGAGACGGAGCCCGGGCCGGGAGAGGAACCGGGCATGGATCCGTCCACTCCCGATGCCCCCACCGGGGATGCGGCTCCCCCGGCACCTGTCCAGGACACCCTCGCCGACGCCCGAATCGCGCCTCCACGGGATTCGCCGGTGGGCCCCGGGGACCGGACCCCCGTGGAGTGGCGGGACCGGGAACTCCCCACCGGCCCCGGCTCAGGCGCTGGGACGGGCGCCTGGACCGAGGCGACCCTGGCGGAGATGACCCTCCGTCAGAAGGTGGGGCAGATGATCATGCCCTGGATGCTGGGGGACTTCGCCCCGGAGGGGAGCGCCGGGTTCGATCGCATCGCCCGCCTCATCGAGCAGCAGGAGATCGGGGGGATCATCGTCTCGGTCGGGACCCCCCTGGATGTGGCCGCGAAACTCAACGTCCTCCAGCGACGCTCCCGGCTTCCCCTCCTGGTGGCGGCGGACCTGGAGACCGGGGCCGGATTCCGGATGCGGGGAGCGGTCTACCTTCCCGGCGTCCATGACCTGGGGGGCGCCACCAACTTCCCCTCCCTCATGGCGGTGGGGGCCGCCGACGACCGGCTCCTGGCCTACGAGATGGGGCGGATCACCGCCCAGGAGGCCCGGGCGGTGGGGATCCACGTTCCCTTCGCCCCCGTCCTGGACGTGAATTCAAACCCCGACAACCCCATCATCAACACCCGGTCCTTCGGGGAGGACCCGGCCCGAGTGTCGGAGCTGGGCGTCTGCTTCATCCGCGGTGTCCAGGAGCACGGGGCGGTGGCCACGGGGAAACACTTCCCGGGGCACGGGGACACGGAGACCGACTCCCACCTGGCCCTTCCCATCATCCGGGCGGACCGGGAGCGGCTGAACCGGGTGGAGATGCCTCCCTTCCGGGCGGCGGTGGAAGCGGGGATGGGGGCCATCATGACGGCCCACATCGCCCTCCCGGCGCTCACGGAGGAGGCTCGACTCCCTGCCACCCTCTCCCGGAACGTCCTTACCGGACTCCTCCGGGAGGACTGGGGCTTCCAGGGACTGGTCTTCACCGACGCCATGGACATGAACGCCATCGACCGGCTCTACTCCCGGGAGGAGGCCGCAGTCCGGGCGGTGCTGGCCGGCGCCGACGTCCTCCTGATGCCGCCGGATCCCGAGGTGGCCATCCGGGGCGTCATGAACGCCGTCCTCTCCGGGCGGATTTCCGAAGCCCGAATTGATGCCTCGGTGCGACGGATCCTCCGTCAGAAGGAGGATCTGGATCTCCACGGGGAGCGGACCGTGGACCTGGAAGCGGTACACCGGACGGTGGGTGTGCCGTCCCACACCGCGGTGGCCCGGGAGGTGGCGGAACGCTCCCTCACCCTCCTCAAGAACGACCGGAACCTCCTCCCCCTCCGGGGCACCCGCACCGCCAACGTCCTCTCCCTGACCTATCGGAGGACCAACGACATCATGGGGGGGCGGGCCTTCGATGCCCGCCTCCGGCAGACCTATCCCCGCCTCCAGACGACGATCCTGGGACAGGACACCCCGTCAGCGGAGTACGAGCGACTCTTCCAGCGGGGACGGGCTGCGGACCTGGTGGTGATCTCCCTCCACGTCACCGCCGTATCCTATGCCGGAAGCGTGGCCATCCCCGAGGAGCTGGCCCGTCTCATCTCCCGCCTGTCCGCCGCCGGGGTTCCCCACGTGGTGGTCTCCTTCGGAAATCCGTACCTCCTGAGGGAATTCCCCACGGCTCAGGCCTACCTCCTGGCGTGGAGCGGCTCCGAGGCCAGCCAGCGGGCGGCGGCCGGCTCCCTCTTCGGAGATGTGGCCATCCGGGGACGGACCCCGACCCGGATCCCACCGGGTTTCGAGATCGGCGCCGGGATCTCCCTGCCCGGGCCGGCAGTGGCGGCCCGCTCGGGGACCGGATCCCGCCCCGGGGCCGCAGCCCTCTGCGGAGGCTGAGACCATGGCGCCGTCCTTCCTCCACTTCCCGTGCCTCCGAATCCTTCCCGCCCTCCGGCCCGCCCTCCTTCCCGTCCTCCTTCCCGTCCTCCGGCCCGACCTCCGGCCCGAACTCCGGCGAAGTCTTCCGGGCCCCTTCTCCGCTCCCCCCTGGGGGGTGATGACGGCGTTTCTCCTGGCCGCGGGAATCGCCGCCTGCGCCCCCACCCCCCCGGTAGAGCCCCCCCCGGGGCCACCGATGGAACTGGGTCCTCCCATCGTGCTGGACACCCTTCCTCCCCTGGTCCTGGCGGAACCCGACCCCGTGGGGGCCCAGTGGGCGGATGGGATCCTGGCCTCCCTCACCCTCCGGGAGGCGGTGGGGCAGCTCGTCTTCCCCTGGATCTCCGGCGCCTACGCCGCCGAGGATGACCCGGAGTTCCTCCAGACGGTGCGGTGGGTGGAGGAGGAGGGGATCGGCGGGGTGGTGGTCTCCATCGGCACCCCCCACGCCTACGCCGCGAAGCTGAACGCCCTCCAGCGCCGGGCCCGAGTCCCCCTCCTGGTTACCTCCGACTTCGAGAACGGGGGGCCAGGGATGCGCATCGCCCATTCCTACGCCCTCCCCTCCCTCCTCCCCCAGGGCGGAGGGACCAGCTTCCCCCCCACCATGGCCTTCGGGGCGGTGGGGGAGCTGGAGCTGGTGGAGCGCTTCGCCGAGGCCACCGCCCGGGAGGCCCGGGCCGTGGGGGTCCATGTCCTCTTCGCCCCGGTGGTGGATGTGAACTCGAACCCCGAAAACCCCATCATCAACACCCGGGCCTTCGGCGAGGACCCGGAGACGGTGGGGTGGATGGGGGAGGCCTTCATCCAGGGGGCGTGGCGGGGGGGCGCCATGGCCACGGCGAAGCACTTCCCCGGCCACGGGGACACCCGGGTGGACTCCCACCTCGTCCTCCCGGAGGTGGAGGCGGACAGGGAGCGGCTGGACGCCGTGGAGCTGCGCCCCTTCCGCATCGCGGTGGCGGCGGGGGTGGACGGGGTCATGACCGCCCACGTGGCCATGCCCGGAGTCCTGGGCCCCGACGCTCCCCCCGCCACCCTCTCCCCGGAGATCATGACGGGGATCCTCCGGGAGGAGATGGGCTTCCAGGGGCTCCTCTTCACCGACGCCCTCCGCATGGGGGCCATTACCGAGCACTACGGGGCCGGGGAGGCGGCGGTCCTGGCCTTCGAGGCGGGGGCCGACGTCCTGGTGATCCCCGCCTCCGTCCCCGGGGCCATCGACGCCATGGTGGAGGCGGTGGAGTCGGGGCGGATCAGCCGGGAGCGGCTGGACGCCTCGGTGCGGCGCATCCTGGAGGCGAAGGCCCGCCTGGAGCTCCACCGGGGGGCCCAGGTCTCCCTGGAAGACCTCACCCGGGTGGTGGGGCGGGAGGAACACCGAGCCCTGGCCGACGAGGCGGCGGCCCGCTCCATCACCCTGGTCCGGGACCGGGACGGCCTCGTCCCCCCCGACCCCCTGAACCTGAGGCAGATCCTCTCCATCACCTGGGCCGCCCCCGACGACCTCATGGCGGGACGGGAGTTCGATGCGGTGCTGGCCGCCCTCCTCCCGGGGATGTCCCTCCCCTTCCGGGTGGGACCCACCAGCACCGAGGCGGAGTTCCAGGAGCTCCTGGAGCGGGCCGAGGGGGTGGACCTCACCCTGGTGAACGTCTACCTCCCCCCCAGGGCGGGGGCCGGATCGGTGGCCCTCCCCCCGGCCTTCCGGGAGTTCGTCTCCCGCCTGGCGGCCCAGGCTCCCGTGGTCCTCACCTCCTTCGGAAACCCCTACCTCCTCACCGCGGTGCCGGAGGTGGGGAGCTATCTCCTGGCCTGGGGGGACCGGGAGGTGAGCCAGCGGGCGGCGGCCCGGGCCCTGGTGGGGGCGCGTCCCATCGACGGGACCCTCCCCATCTCCATCCCCCCCCTCCACGAGCGAGGAGAGGGGCTCGCCCGAGCCGCCCTCCCCTTCATGGCGGACCGGGAGGAGGAGCGAGGGGACGCCCTGGACGAGGCGGGGCTCCTCCGCCGGGATGATCCGGGGGACGACCCGGGGGATCCGCCGCCCCCCCCGGACGGGCGGATCGAGCCGCCCCCCCCGCCCACGGGCGATCCCATCCCCATGGAGTGGATGGAGCGGACCCTCTCTCCCCTGGAGGTGGATCCGGCCACGGCGGGGATGGACCCGGCGGCCCTGCAGCGCCTGGACGCCCTGGTCCTGGAGGCCATCGGGGACGGGGTGGCGCCAGGGGTGGCGCTGGCTGTGGGGCGGGGGGATCGCCTGGTCCGCCTCCGTGGGTACGGACGAACCGACTGGGCACCCGGGAGCTCTCCGGTGACCCCGGTCACCCTCTACGACCTGGCCTCCCTCACCAAGGTGGTGGGGACCACGGCGGCGGTCATGGCCCTGGTGGAGGCGGGGGAGCTGGATCTGGACGCGCCGGTGACCCGATTCCTCCCCGGGTTCGACCGGGGCGACCCCCGGAAGGCGGCGGTCACGGTCCGGGACCTCCTCCTCCACCGGAGCGGACTGCCTCCCTTCCGCCAGTTCTTCCTGGAGTACCGGGATCCGGCCGAGGTGCGGGAAGCGGTGTACGACCTGCCCCTGGCCCGGGACCCCGGCACCGAGATGGTCTACTCCGACATTGGATTCAAGACCCTGGCCTGGGTGGTGGAGGCGGTGGCGGGGGAGTCCTTCCCGTCCGTCCTGGACCGGAGGGTCTTCCTCCCCCTGGGGATGGAGGATACCCGGTTCAACCCGCCGATGGAGTTCCGCTCCCGCATCGCCCCCACCGAGGTGGTGGCGAACCGGTTTGGCGGACATGTCCACGGCGAGGTCCACGACGAGAACGCCTGGACCATGGGCGGGGTGGCGGGGCATGCCGGGCTCTTCTCCACCGTCCAGGACCTGGCGGTCTTCGCCGCCCTCCTGGCGGGGGAGGGGCTCCTTCCCGCCTGCGCCCACCAGCCCGCCGGGGGCGTCCCCTGCGCCCGGGCCCGGAACCAGGAGGTGCGTCTCTTCCAGCCGGAGACGGTGCGGGCCTTCGCTCGCAGGGAGGATCCGGTCTCCTCCCGGGCCCTGGGGTGGGACACCCCGTCGGGCCGCTCCTCCGCCGGAGACTTCTTTTCCGCCGCCTCCTTCGGTCACACCGGGTTCACCGGGACCTCCATCTGGATCGATCCGGAGCTGGACCTCTGGGTGGTCCTCCTCACCAACCGGGTGAACCCCACCCGGGAGAACAGTCGCCATATCCCCTTCCGCCGGGCGGTCCACGACGCGGTGGCGGGGGCGGTGCGGGACCGTCCGGTGGTGCTCCGGGAGCCCTGAGGCGCTCCTGAGACGCTCCTGAGGCGCTCCCCTCAGACGCTTTCCCCTCCGAAGACCTCCCCGCCCGCCTCACGGACGGCCGTCGCCAGTGGGCCATCCAGGGTGGCGAGCGGGATCCCCAGGCGGAGGGCCAGTTCCAGGTAGGAGGCGTCGTAGGCGCTGAGGCCGTGGCTCCGAGCCAGGAGGCGGACGGACTCGAAGGGGCGCCGGCGGTCCCCGGGCTCCACCACGATGGGGAGTTCCACCAGCAGGGCGGCGAAGCGGTTTGCGTCCTGGGGGGAGATCCGCCCCCGCCGCTCCGCAGTGAGGAGCCCGTTGGCCACCTCCAGGGGCCAGATCCCCGGGGTGACCGCCTCCGACCCCGCCAGGACTTCCAGGACCTCAGTGGCCATGCCGCCCCGCTCGTCCTCGAAGGCCCAGGCCAGCGCCACCGAAGCGTCCAGGACCAGGTTCACAGGACCAGGCTCACAGGACCAGACTCACAGGGACCGCCCCTCGTCGATGAGGGCACGGAGGGTGAGGTCCGGTCCCAGGGTCCGCCCGTCGCCGAAGCGTCGGATCTCCGACAGGGCATCCCGACCGGCCACCCGGGCTCCTCCACCGGGGGGGACGAGCTCCGCCACCGGGACGCCGTGGCGGGTGATGACGATGCGCTCCCCCTCCTCGACCCGGCGGATCAGGGCGGAGAGGTGGGTCTTGGCCTCGTAGGCGCCGACCTCGGTCATGGATGCCTCCGTTTCGAATAGACCAGTCGTAGACCAGTCTATCTCTGGCCGCAGCTCTTCCACAAGTCCGGAGACATCCCGTCCACGATCTCTCCCTTCGCTCGTTCCTCGGTTGGAGCCTGGCATCGAGTCGGGCCCACCGCGGGCTTCCGCCCGTGACTCGAGAGACGAACCCCGAACAGAGGAGAACGGATGTCCATACGACTCGTATCCGCCTGCGCCCTGGCCTTCCTGGCCATGGTGGGCTGTGACAGCGGACCCACGTCGCCGGCAGATGACCCTCCCGGGGGGGATCCCCCCCCGGCGAAGACCTTCCAGTTCGACTTCACCTCGGCGGTGTCCGCCTCGAGCTCCTCGGAGCCCGCCGGCGTCGGACCGTGGGAGGGAGCCCAGGGCTGGATTGCCGGCTTCTCCGACTTCGCCCCGGGGTGGGAGGAGACCATGGAGCTGGACGCCGGGCACCGCCCCCTCCCTGAGGGGCTGGGGGGGGAGGGACACGGTCTCTTCATCGGGGCCACGAACCGTTCCGACGACGTCTTCATGTACTGGACGGGACAGGTCGATGGCCTGGAGCCGGAAACCCGCTACCGGGTCCGATTCGAGGTGGAGTTCGCCACCGACTCCCCAGCGGGGTGTGTTGGGGTGGGCGGTCCTCCGGGAGAGGCGGTGTGGGTGAAGGTGGGAGCCGTCCTCGAGCAGCCCGAGGCGGTGGTGGGTGACATGGGCGGCGACTACTGGACCATGAATCTGGACAAGGGGAACCAGGCCGCAGGGGGAGACGACGCGCTCCTCATCGGGGATGTGGCCAACGAAGCCTCGGATTGCGTGGGTGACCGGGTCTGGGAGCTGAAGACACTGGTCTCCGAAGAGGATTTCGAGATCACCACCGACGCCACCGGGGCCGTCTGGCTCCTGGTGGGGACCGACTCGGGCTTCGAGGCCCGGACGGAGCTCTGGTACACCCGATACGAAGCCGTCTTCGAGCCCCTCTGATTCCCGTCTGAGTCCCCCCTGTCCCCCTGAATACCCCCACGGGGCCCCCTGGCGGGACCGCCGCTCTCCGGCGCCCGTCAGGGGGGATCAGGGGGGATCAGGGGGGCGGTCAGGGGACAGGGGGTGGGCCCTTCCGACTATCTCCCCAGGCAGGCCGCCAGGGGGGACGATCCATCGGCGCCGAACCAATGGTCCGTCATCTCCTGGACCGAGTCATGTCCCAGGTGGGCCAGCAGAGCGTCCAGGATCCGGCCGTAGTCCGCCTGGTCCGGTGATGGGGAAGCCCCGCCCCGCCCTGCCTCCATGACCTCCACCGCCACGGACTTGAGGAGCGCCAGGTCGTCCTCGGTCCACCGGGTGAGGACCAACTCGGCGCTCTCGTCCCGGGTCTCGCCGTCGGGCCCCCGCTGCAGGGTCCCCGGGGTGGCCTCCATGATCTGCCGGAAGTAGTGGCACTGGACCGAGTCCGTGGCCTGATGGCTCGACACCAGCGCCTCCCGCCCTGCGGCCCGGACCGCGTCCTGCTGCTCCGGGTCCAGCGCGTCCCACACCCGGGAGCGGCTCATCACCATCCAACCCATGAAGAAGGGCTGGTGCCACCCGGGGTGGTGGACGTACCGGAGGCCGATCTCCCCCAGGTTTCGGCCGTCGCTTCCCTCGGGAGCCGAGGGGTTGGCGAAGAAGCCTCCCCGGGCGGCGTCCCAGTCATCGATGGGGGTGGCGAACTCGAAGCCGTCGATGGTCCCCTGCTGCACGGCGGTGAGGAAGGCGGATCCCCCGGGGATGGCCTGGACGAAGTCCATCCGACGTTCCCCCCCGACCCGGTCACACGCCTGGTCCAGGATGGTCTCCGCCGGAGGGAGGTAGCGGAGGGTCCAGGGTTCCGCACATAGGCCGGCGATCCCGATCCCGTCGCCGTGGGCCAGGCACGCCTCGTCCCCCTCGGGGCAGTCGGGGATCCCCAGGGGCTTCGGGAAGTAGCCGGCGATCTGCTCCGGGCTCCCCACCACCGGAAGGGCCACCACGTCCATTCCCTGGCCCCGGAAGGCATCGTTCACCATCTCCAGACCCCCGCCGTCGTAGAGGAAGGCCGCCATGTCCCCAAAGTCCGGGCCGAAGGGGATGGAGTTCACCAGGAAGCCCCAGGCGGGGTTCAGGGACCCGCCGGAGACATGGGCGGCCGCCACCTCCCCTGCGGCCACCTGGGCGGCGGTGGCGGGGCCGTCGGCCAGCTCCAGGACGACGCGGCGGTCCCCGTCCAGGGTGCCGGTCCGCTCCGGGACGGTGGCTACGAAGAAGCTGAGCGCCCCATAGTCCGGATCCAGGGGGTCGGAGGAGCCCTGCCCCCAGGCCAGGGAGGGGGAGGTGCTGAACTGGTGGTAGGCCAGGACGGCGGTCCCATCCTCGAAGGTGAGTCCCTCCCCGCTGGGGGCGTCGGGCGCATCCCCCGGCTCTCCGCCGCACCCCGCCAGGAGTCCCCCGGCGAGGAGGGTGGTCACCACCGCCAGGGAGAGGGCCGTGGGCTGACGGGGGGGTGATGCCCGGAAGGTGGTGGACCGCATGGCCAAGGGGCTCCTGGATTCGGGGAACGGGGTCGTCGGGGGCGGGACGGGCCGCCGCCAGAAGGGCATGGTACGGCTCATCTCGCTGCGGAGCAACGCGATGGGGGCCTGGAAGAGCCTTGCCTCAACCCGCCGCGGGGTGGGAAACGAGCTCCACGTCGGTCCTGGCGAAGTCATCCCCCTTGCACAGGAGGGGTTGCCGAAGCGCCATGGTCGTGCCGTAGCTGAAGCAGTCGCCCAGGTTCAGCACCGCCGGATCCCCCACCCCCTTCCCGAAGCGGCCATATCCCAGACGGGCCATCCTGGCCTGGTCCACGGAGAACGCCTCCACCTTGATCCCCAGGCGCTCCAGGAGGGCGTCCAGGGCGATCTCTCCCCCGGGCCCCTTTCGCGCCCGCATCACCGCCGAGGCCTCCACCAGGGTGGGCGCCCCGATGACGGCGTGCTCCGCGGCGGCCAGGGCCCTCACCAGCGCTTCGGCTTCCGGTTCGCCCAGGAGGATGGCCAGCAGGGCGGAGGTGTCCACCACCATCAGGGGATCAGACCCTGCTCGTCGTACCCGAGGATCTCCTCCGGGGAGCGGGGATCCCGGTCGGGGAGTTCGGCCACGAATCGCTGGATCTCGGCCACCTCGGCCAGGAGCGCCGCGGCGTCGGGGGCCTCGGGGGTCCTGGCCAGGGTCTCCTGGATGGCGGTGGTCACGGCCTCCGTGAGGGACGTGCCCCGGATCTCGGCCAATCGGGTCGCCAGGCGATGGGCCTCCTCATTCTTGATGTTCAGAGCCATTTCCGGACCCCTCCACGGATGGTAGATGGAAGATGAACGATCTACCTTCTACCATACCATGGATGGAAGGGTTCTGGCCACTCCGCTACGGGCACCGGGGTTCCTGGCGGCGTCCAACTCTCCCGTGCCCCTTTTCCTCCCCCCGCCCCCCCCGTACCATGGCCCCGTTCTGGGCGATGTTCCGGGAGGGGTTCCGGGCCGCCCCTCCTACGTCTGGAATGCTCCGGACCCTTTCCTCCCCGGCTCCACATGACCGGACTCGACTGGGTCGTCATCGCCCTCTACTTCGTCCTGGCCACGGGGATCGGGCTGGCCATGATGAAGCGGGGAAGCCGGTCCCTCTCCGACTACTTCATCGGGGGTCGGGCCCTTCCCTGGTGGCTGGCCGGGACCTCCATGGTGGCCACCACCTTCGCCGCCGACACCCCCCTGGCGGTGACGGAGCTCGTCGCCCGCCACGGGGTGGCGGGGAACTGGCTCTGGTGGAACATGGTGATGAGCGGGATCCTCACCGTCTTCTTCTACGCCCGTCTCTGGCGGAGGGCCGGGGTGGTGACGGACGTGGAGTTCACCGAGCTCCGATACGGGGGGAAGCCTGCGGCCCTCCTCCGGGGGTTCCGGGCGGCGTACCTGGCGCTGCCCATCAACCTCATCATCATGGGGTGGGTGAACCTGGCCATGGTGGAGATCGCCGCTGTGGCCCTGGACATCCCCCGCCTCTGGGCCCTCCTCTTCTGCTTTGTCCTGGCGGCGAGCTACTCCATGCTGGCTGGGCTCTGGGGGGTGGTGGTCACCGACCTCTTCCAGTTCGTACTGGCGGTGGGGGGCGCCATCGTCCTGGCCATCTTCGCGGTGAACGCCGTGGGGGGGATTGCCGGGCTGGAGGCCGGGCTGGAAGAGGTGTACGGTTCCTCGGAGGCGGCCCTCTCCCTCCTCCCCCAGATGGGCGCCGCCTGGATGCCGGCCCTCACCTTCGCCGTCTACCTGGGGATGAACTGGTGGGCCTCCTGGTATCCCGGAGCGGAGCCCGGGGGCGGCGGATACGTGGCCCAGCGGATCTTCGCCGCCCGGACGGAGCGGGACGGCCTCCTGGCCACCCTCTGGTTCAACATCGCCCACTACGCCATCCGCCCCTGGCCCTGGATCCTGGTGGCCCTGGTCTCGGTGGTCCTCTACACCGACGTCGACAACCCCCGGCAGGGGTACATCCTGGCCATCATGGACCTCCTCCCCCCGGGGCTCACCGGCCTCCTCCTGGCGGGCTTCGCGGCGGCGTACATGTCCACCATCTCCACTCAGCTCAACTGGGGGGCCAGCTACCTGGTGAACGACCTCTACCGCCGCTTCTGGCGGACCGAGGCCGGGGACCCGGAGCTGGTGGCGGTCTCCCGGATCGCCACCGGTTTCCTGATGGTGGCCTCGCTGGTGGTGACCTACTTCATGACCTCCATCGAGGGGGCCTGGCGCTTCCTCCTGGCCATCGGGGCCGGGACCGGGCTGGTCCTCATCCTCCGGTGGTACTGGTGGCGGATCAACGCCTGGTCCGAGATCACCGCCATGGCGGTGTCCCTCATGGCCTCCCTCTGGCTCTGGTTCGGAGCCGGGCTGGATCCCGACGATCCCACCCAGTGGGCCTGGATCATGATGGCCACGGTGGGGATCTCCACCCTGGCCTGGGTGGTGGTCACCTACGCCACCACCCCGGAGTCCGACGCCACCCTGGACCGGTTCTACCGGAGGGTCCGACCGGGCGGCCCCGGATGGTATGGGATCGCCCAGCGCCTCGGCTTCGGCCGGGAGGGGATGGATGGCGGAGTCCTGAACTGGACCAACTGGGCGGCGGGGGTGACGGCGGTCTACGCGACCCTCTTCGGCACCGGAAAGGTCATCTTCGGGGAGTGGGGCCAGGCGGCCCTCTTCCTGGGGATCGCCGTGGTGGCCTTCTCCTGGATCGCCCGGAACCTGGCCCGGATGGAGGAGGACCGGGGGGAAGAGGCGGACGCCCGGCGGATGGAGGTCCGGGGCGGGGAAGCGCGGGGCGGGGAAACCCGGAGCAGCGCGGCGTCGTAGAACCTTCTGTGGCCTGGAACGATCCCGGCCCGTATTCCACTCCTTCTCCTGGAGGCCCGTGATGTGGGCGTTCTTCCGCTTGCGTGACGAAAGTGCGCGTACCTTCCCGGTTCTCCTGCTGGCAGGGATGGCGGTTGCCCTGACTCTCGCCCCTGGAGCCGCAGCCCAGGAACTCCCCCTGGGGCCGCCCGCCAGCGCTCTGGACGCCGAAACCCCGGAGGAGGCGGCAGTCCTGACCATTGTGGACCGGCTCTTCGATGGCATGCGGGCCCGGGACGGCGCCATGGTCGCATCGGTATTCCACCCCGAGGCCCGACTCATCAGCACCGGGAGCGACGAACTCGGCCGTCCAACCATCGCCGTCCGGGAGATCCAGACCTTCGTGGACGCGGTGGGGCAGGGGGGGGACCCCTGGAATGAGCCCTACTTCGACCCGGTGGTGGAGATCGACGGGAACCTGGCCCACGTCTGGATCTTCTACCACTTCTACGCCGGCGACACCTTCAGCCACTGCGGCTACGACTCCATCCAGCTGGTCCGGATGCCCGAACTGGGGTGGCGGATGATCTCCCTGGCGGATACGCGGCGGACGGAGGGGTGTGGGCGGTAGGGGGTAGAACCCTTTTGGATCCCGTTCCCAGAGATGCCGGGCTGCCCACGGGCGGACGCCTGGCCTCTGCCTCCTGCCTTTCGCATCCCGCCCCCCCGGACTAGACTTCCCGCCGGTTCGACCCCAGCCCCGCCCATTCACTCCTCGCGCCGGCGGGCCGCCCTCCCATTCGTGGAGTGCCATGACCGCCTTCACCTCCCTGGACCTCGCGGTCCTCCTGGCCTACCTCCTGGGCGTCACCGCCTGGGGGGCGTGGCTGGGACGCAACCAGAAGGGGGGGACAGACTACTTCCTGGGGAACCGGGACCTGCCGTGGGGGGCGGTGTGCCTCTCGGTGGTGGCCACCGAGACAAGCACCCTCACCTTCCTCTCCATCCCGGGCGTGGCGTACCTGGGGAATCTGGGCTTCCTCCAGCTCACCCTGGGGTACCTGGCGGGCCGGATCGTGGTGAGCCTGGTTCTCCTCCCCCCCTACTACCGGGGGGAGATCGCCACCGCCTATACCCTCCTGGAGACCCGCTTCGGGGTGGGGACCCGGCGCTTCACCTCGGGGATCTTCCTGGTGACCCGGCTCCTGGCGGACTCGGTGCGCCTCTTCGCCACCGCCATCCCCCTGGCCCTCCTCACCGGATGGCCGTGGAGCTTCTCCATCGCGGTGATCGGCGTCCTGACCCTGGTCTATACCTACTTCGGGGGGATCCGGGCGGTGGTCTGGGTGGATGTCCTCCAGATGATCCTCTACGTGGGCGGTGCCTTCATCGCTATGGCGGTCCTCCAGTCCGTCCTCCCGGGAGGGTGGGGGCCGGCCCTCTCGGCGGCCGGCGCCGAGGGAAAGCTGGTATGGCTGGATTTCTCCGCGAACCCCGCCGTCCCCTATACCTTCTGGGCGGGGCTCCTGGGGGGAGGGTTCCTCTCCATGGCCTCCCACGGCACCGACCAGCTCATCGTCCAGCGGCTCCTCACCTGCCGGGACCTGAGGGCCTCCCAGAAGGCCCTCATCGGAAGCGGCTTCGCCGTCATCATCCAGTTCGCGCTCTTCCTCATGGTGGGGATCGGCCTCTGGGCCTTCTACCAGGGGCGGCCCTTCGACAGCCCTGACGAGATCTTCGCCACCTTCATCATCCAGGAACTCCCCCCCGGGGTTACGGGACTCCTCATCGCCGGGATCTTTGCGGCGGCCATGTCCACCCTCTCCTCCTCCATCAACGCCCTGGCCTCGGCCTCCTCCTACGACTTCTACGCTCCCCTGGTGGGGGCGGAAGGAGACGAGTTCCGGATCTTCCGGGCGGGGCGGACGCTGACGGTGGTGTGGGCCATCCTCCTGGTGGGGGCGGCCATCCTCTACATCCCCATGGCGGAGGATTCGGCGGCGGTGGAGGTGGCCCTCACCATCGCTTCCCTGGTCTACGGCGGGCTCCTGGGCGCCTTCTTCCTGGGGATGGCGGACCGCCGGGCCAACCAGCGGGGCGTCATCACCGGAATGGCCACCGGGATCCTGGTGGTGACCTCCATCTGGGTCTTCGCGGCCCACCTGGTGGGGTGGCCCTGGTTCGTCCTCATCGGAACGGCGGTGACCATGTCGGTGGGGGCCGGGGTGAGCCGAATTCCTCCCAGGGAAGCCGGAGACCGGGACGAGAGGGGATGAGCCGGCGAAGGACGGGATGAGCCGGGGAAGGGTGGTCCTGGGCGTGGACGGCGGGGGGACGGGGAGCCGGGCCGTGGTCCTGGCGGCGTCGGGAGAGGAACGGGCCCGAGCCACCGGGCGCGCCGCCCTGGTGAAGCCCGGGGAGGAGGACGCGACCCTGGTGGCCCTCCGGGACCTGGTGGCGGCGGCCCTCGCCGCGGCGGGGGAGCCGGGCCCCCCGGAGGTCCTGGTAGCGGGCCTTGCCGGGGTGGGCAGGACGAAGACCCGGGAGGCCATCCAGGAGCGGCTGGTGAAGGCCGGGCTCGCCCGTCGGATTGAGGTAAAGACCGACGTGGAGGTGGCATTTCACGATGCCTTCGGGGAGGGCCCCGGGATCCTCCTGGTGGGGGGGACCGGTTCCGTGGCCCTCACCCAGACTCCTTCAGGGCGGTCCCTCCGCTCGGGGGGGTGGGGCGCGGTGGCGGGAGATGAAGGGTCGGGGTGGTGG
This sequence comes from Gemmatimonadales bacterium, assembly GCA_007695225.1. Lineage (GTDB taxonomy): Bacteria > Gemmatimonadota > Gemmatimonadetes > Longimicrobiales > Gaopeijiaceae > T3Sed10-66. The sequence goes on along the minus strand of REED01000159.1, from coordinate 26,557 downwards.
ATCGGAATCCAGGCGCTCCACGTCGCCTTCCAGGCGGTGGACGGCCGGGCGCCGGACACGCTCCTCCTGGAGACCGCCCTCCACCACTTCCAGGTTCCCGACCCCGGGGCTCTCATGGACCGCCTCTGGGCTGCGGAGAAGGGAGACGTCGCCGCCCTGGCCCCTCGGGTGGCCGAGGCCGCGGCCCTGGGCGATCCGGCGAGCCGAACCCTCCTCTCCCAGGCGGCGGGGGCACTGGCCGCCCACCTTCCCCCCCTCATCCGCGCCTGGCGGGAGGAGGGGAGTGGGTCCGACGAGATTCCGGTGGCCCTGGTGGGCGGGCTGGTGGTTCCGGGCGGGCCCCTCCGGTCCGAACTCCTTCGCCGGATTCAGGCGCTGGGAGGGGTGGCCCGGGAATCCGCGCCCGATCCCGCCATGGGTGCGGCCCGCATGGCCCTCGCCCTTCTGGAGTGATCCTTCGGGCCGCGAGGATCCATCGGCCCGAACCGAACCTCCGCCCTTTCTCCTGCCCTACTGGCCCCCGGACGTCGGCCTCATCCATCGGTCGGAATGGCAGGGAGTGAGGGGGTCAAGCCGTTGGCGTATGCAAGGATGGCAGATTCGTGGGTCCTCCGGGATGGCACGCGTTCTGCACCTCGGAAGGGGTGATCGCCGGGGTCGTCGACCCCACCGGAGCGGGGGACAGGGGAGTCCCTCTGCTTCCGGGACTTGTCAGTCCAGTTGGAAAGGAGAAAGAAGGAGGTTCCCATGGCCATTACCCCCTATCGCACCCGAACCATCTCCCCCTGGCGGGAACTGGATGAGATGACCAACCGCCTGAGCCGCATGTTCGACGACGGGAGTACCGGGGCGGCCCAGGGTCGATCCGCCTGGATGCCTGCCGTGAACGTGGAGGAGACCCGGGACGAATTGGTCCTCACCGCCGAGCTCCCGGGCATGCGCCAGGAGGACGTGGAGATCGAGTTGGAGAACAATGTGCTGTCGCTCTCCGGGCAGAAGGAGGAGACCCGGACCGAGGGCGCCGAGGAGGAACGCCGCTACCATCTCTGGGAGCGGCGGTGGGGGGGCTTCCAGCGTTCCTTCACCCTCCCGCGAACGGTCAAGGCGGACGAAATCTCTGCCACCTTCCAGGACGGCGTGCTCCGGATCCACATGCCCAAGGCGCCGGAAGCCCGAGGCCGGAAGATCGAGATCCGGACGGAATCGAACTGATCCTGCGATCTCCCGATTCGGCCTTCTCCCCCGGTCATCCGGGGAAACCTGGCCCGCCCCTCCGGCCCCTCGTGGTCGGAGGGGCGGCGTGTTTCTTCAGCGACCTTCCAGGAGGTTCCGGAGTTCCTTGAGGAGGTGGGGGCCGTTGGCGGCCAGCACCGATCCCCCTTCGTGCAGCGCGAGGGGCGAGCCGTCCTGGCGCATCCAGATCCCACCCGCTTCCGAGAGGATGGCCAGTCCACCGGCCACGTCCCAGGGACTCAGGTGGGCCTCCCAGAAGGCGTCCAGGGTGCCCTGGGCCAGATAGCAGAGATCCAGGGCTGCGGCTCCGCCCCTTCGCACCCCCGAGCTCCGGAGGAGGACCCGCCCCAGCTGCTCCACGTAGTTTGGGACCTCGGCCGGCTGCTTGAAGGGGAAGCCCGTACCCAGAAGGGCCAGGGTGAGGTCATCGATGGCGGAGACCCGGATGGCCCGGCCGTTCCGGTATGCTCCCTGACCGTCGGCTCCCCACCACTCCTCACCCGTCGCCGGCGCCGTCACGGCTCCTGCCACCGGCCGGCCCTCCACCACCACCCCCACCGAGGCGGCATACATGGGGTGCCCGTGGAGGAAGTTGGTGGTGCCGTCCAGGGGATCCACGATCCAGAGGGGCAGGCTCGGGTCTCCCTCCCCGATCCAGCGCTCCGTCCCGTTGGGGCGCTCGTCCTCCTCCTCTGCCAGGATCCGGTGGTCCGGGTGCCGATCCCGGATCACCCGGAGTGCGGCGGCCTGAGCTTCCCGGTCCACCTGGGAGACGAAATCGGATCGGCCCTTCTCCACCGCCTCTCCGGGGGCGACCCGATGGGCCCAGCGCAGATGGACTCCAGCGGCGGCCGCCGCCGAAGCCCGGGCCGTGGTCAGGAGGTCAGAGGGAGAAATCATGTATCCGGAAGGTGGTATGAAAGGAGCGGAGGGGAGTGAGTCCGCCTCCGGGACGGAGCGGCGCTTGTGGCGGTGCCTGGGGCGGTGCCTCTGGCGGTGCCTGGGGCGGTGCCGGTCGCGGCGGGTCGCGCGGTACCGCCAGCGGTGTAGGTGAGTTCCATGCCCCGGGCAGCCTCCCGGTTGGAGCCCCGTCCCCGGAGTCGCTAACTTAGCCCCCGCCGGGACCGCCTTCCATTCCAGAGTGCTCCCCCCATGTGCTCCCGGGGGCCGCGGAGGCTGGTCCAATGCCCATCGAGCCGCCTCAGCCAGGCGGTCTTCAGCAGAGAATCGGACGACACCATGGCCGAAGGCACAGATACCAGGACTCAAGGCGGCTCCCCCGGGCCCGGTGCTTCGAAGGAACCCGCAGCCGGCCGCATCTTCTCCGGAATGCAGCCCTCCGGCGAGGCGCACCTGGGGAACTACCTGGGCGCGCTCCGCCAGTGGGTCCGTCTCCAGGACGAGCACGAGTGCTTCTTCTGCATCGTGGACCAGCACGCCCTCACCGGGGACTTCCATCCCGAGACCCTCCCCACCCGCGTCTTCGACCTGGCGGTAAGCTTCCTTGCGGTGGGGCTGGATCCGGAGCGGAGCACCATCTTCGTCCAGTCCGACGTCCCGGAACACACCGAGCTCACCTGGCTCTTCAACGCCGTAACCCCGGTGGGCGACCTGGAGCGGATGACCCAGTACAAGGACAAGTCGGCCCGACTCGAGTCCATCCCCGCGGGCCTTCTCAACTATCCCATCCTCCAGTCCGCCGACATCCTCCTCTACCGGGCGGAGCTGGTGCCGGTGGGCGAGGACCAGGTGCAGCACCTGGAGCTGGCCCGGGAGGTGGCCCGACGCTGGAACCATCGCTTCGGAGAGGTCTTCCCCGAGCCCCGTCCCATCCTCAGCACCGCCGGCCGGATCCTGGGGCTGGACGGCGGCGCCAAGATGAGCAAGTCCATGGACAATACGGTTCGGATCCTGGCGGAACCCGAAGAGATCTGGGAGCGGGTGCGCACGGCCGTCACCGACCCCCAGCGGGTCCGAAGAAACGATCCGGGCCGGCCGGAGGTGTGCAACGTCTTCACCCTCCATGGCCATCTCACCGATCCCGTCCTCCTTCCCGATATCGAGGACCAGTGCCGGGCCGGCACCCGGGGATGCGTGGACTGCAAGCGGATCCTGGCTGACTCCATCGGCGAGCACTTCCTCGAGGTTCGGGAGCGGGCCGCCGAGCTGAAGGCCAATCCCCAGCGGGTCCGGGAGATCCTGGAGGCCGGAGCGGTCCGAGCCCGGAAAGAGGCCGAGCGGACCATGACCCAGGTCAGGGAACGGATGGGCCTTACCTGGCGCTCCGGCGTCCACGCAGGCTGATGGCACCTATTTCCCAGTGGTGGCGGAGTCCCGGGGTTCTTCCCTATCTTCCGGCCATGACGCTCCCGAACTCCAGGCCCCAGCCATCCACCACCCCAGATCGTGCCCGGCGCCGTCCTCGTGCTGGCCGGAACGGTGCTTGTGGCCCTCGGGGGGCCACCTCATGTCTGATTCGCCCATGAAGTCCATCACTGCGGTCTTCAAGGCGGCCATCGAGCGGGGCGCCAGCGACATCCACATCAAGTCCGGCGATGTGATCCGGGCCCGGATCTTCGGCCGGTTGATCCCGATGACGGACCAGCGCCTGGGGCCTGAGCAGGTGAAGGCGCTGGCCCTCAAGTTCATTCCCTACGAGAAGGACCGGGCCCGGGTCGACGAGCTCCGGGACTATGACTGCTCATGGGGGCTCTCGGGACTGGGTCGCTTCCGGGTGAACATCCTACGGCAGCGGGGGACCTTCATGATCGTCATGCGGGTGATCCCCTTCGATGTGCCCACTTTGGAGGAGCTCCGGCTCCCCACGGTCCTGGAGAGTATCACGGCTCAGGAGCGGGGGCTCATCCTGGTGACGGGGGTCACGGGGTCCGGGAAGAGTTCCTCCATGGCTGCCATGGTGGAGTCCATCAACCGGAGGAAGGACCTCCACGTCGTCACGCTGGAGAACCCCATCGAGTTCCTCCACCGGGACCGGCGCTGCTCCATCACCCAACGGGACGTGGGGACCGACACCCTCTCCTTCAACGCCGGGCTCCGGGCGGCCCTCCGCCAGGACCCCGATGTCATCCTCATCGGGGAGATGCGGGACACCGAGACCATCGACATCGCCCTGAAGGCGGCGGAGACCGGGCACCTGGTCATCTCCACCCTCCATACCCAGAACGCCACCCAGACCCTCTCCCGGATCATTGCCGTATTCGATCCCTCGGAGCAGGAGATGATCCGGGTCCGTCTGGCGGAGACCCTCCAGGCGGTCATCTCTCAGCGCCTCCTACCGAAGCGGGACGGGAATGGCCGGGTGGTGGCCTGCGAGGTGATGGTGGTCACCGGAACCATCCGGGACTGCATCCGGGATCCGGAGCGGATGGTGGAGATCCCGGATCTCATCGAGGAAGGCCGCGAGCCCTACGGCTCCCAGAGTTTTGACCAGCACCTCCTGGATCTGGTCCGGGAGGAGTTGGTGGATTTCGAGGTGGCGAAGGCCGCGGCCACCAACCCCTCGGACTTCGATTTGAAGGTGAACTTCTACGGCGACGACGGCAGTGGGACGGGTTCGGACCGTCCCATGGACGGGATCAACTACATGACGGGAGGGGTGTGAGATGGGTGCGGATCGAGTGGACCTTTCCGGCGTTCTGATTCCCACGGCCACGCCATTCCGGGCCACCGACGGCGAGGTGGATCTTCCCGGCTTCCGCGGCAACCTCCGGGGTTGGCTCGCCACCGGGGTGCGCGGCGTGGTGCTGGGAGGTTCAACCGGAGAGGCGGTCCTGCTGGACGAAGAGGAGCGGACCCGGCTCCTGGAGGCGGCTCGGGAGATGGTCCCGGAGGACCGCCTCATGGTGGCCGGAACCGGAGGCGAGTCCACCCGGATCACCCTCCGGAGGACCCGGGAGGCCGCCGAAATGGGGGCCGATGCGGTGCTGGTCCAGCCCCCGGCCTTCTACCGGGGACAGATGACCCCCGGAGTGCTCCGGGACCACTACCGGACCCTGGCCGACGCATCCCCGGTGCCGGTGATCCTCTACCAGGTGCCGCTGCGCTTCAGCACCCTGGAGTTCCCCACGGGGCTCGTGGCCGAGCTCTCCGAACACCCCAACATCATCGGGATCAAGGATTCCCGGGGGGACCTGTCCAAGCTGGGGGACCTCCTGGACCAGGTGAGGTCGGGGTTCCAGGTACTGGTGGGGACAGGGGCGAAGCTCTATGCCTCCCTGGAGATGGGGGCAGTAGGCGGGATCCTGGGGGTGGCCAACGTAGCTCCGGGGGCATCGGCGGAGATCGTATCCACTTTCCTGGCCGGTCGGGCTGAGGAAGCGGGGGCGATCCAGGAACGGGTGGCTCCCCTCCACGACGGGATCGTGGGAGCGTACGGCGTTCCAGGTGTGAAGGCGGCAATGGATCTCCTGGGGATGACCGGCGGCGCTCCTCGCTCACCCCTCCCGCCCCTGGGTGAGGCTGGAATCGAAACGGTCCGTGGTCTCCTTGAGGCTGCCGCTCTTCCCGTTTCTTGACACCCTCCCACCCCCGGTCTAGCTTCTTCCCAAGGATTCTGCATCTACGGGCCCATCCCCTCCGGGACGGGCTTTTTTCATGTTCGGAAGGAGCGGGAAGCGGTGGGTCAACCAGCGGCAGGTGGTCAGTGCACCGTCGTGGTCGGGTGCCAGTGGGGGGATGAGGGGAAGGGGAAGATCGTGGACGTTCTCGCCGAGGGCGTGAACGTCGTCGCCCGGTATCAGGGCGGGGCCAACGCGGGTCATACCGTCCACGTGGGGGAGGTGGAGTTCATCCTCCACCAGATCCCCTCGGGAATCCTCCATTCCGGGAAGCGATGCCTCCTGGGGAACGGCGTGGTGTTGGACCTCCACCAGTTCGTCCAGGAGTACGACGAGCTTCGAAGGCGGGGGGTCGATCTGGAGGGCCGGGTCGGCGTGAGCCACCGGGCCCACCTTCTCCTCCCCTACCATCGCCTCCTGGATCGGGCCTCCGAGGAGGGGGCCGAGGAGAAGATCGGCACCACCGGGCGTGGTATCGGCCCAGCCTACGAGGACAAGGCGGGGCGCCGGGGGATCCGGGTCGCAGACGCCATCGACGAGGAACGCTTCGCCGAGCTCCTGGAGCGGGGCGCCGCCCGAGCCAGGGAGAAGCTCCAGGCCATGGGCGGATTCGACGCCGAGGCTGACGCGGCGCTGGATCGAGCCCTTGAGGAAAGCCGAGACCTCCGCTCACGCCTCCTGGGATTGGCCGTGGACGTGGGTCTCGAAGTGGACCTGGCCCTGGCGCGGGGTGAGCGGGTCCTCCTGGAAGGCGCCCAGGGGACGGCCCTGGATCTGGACCACGGGACCTATCCGTTCGTCACCTCGTCCAACACCACCGCTGCCGCCGCCGCTACCGGGATCGGGGTGGGTCCCACCCGTATCGATGCCGTACTGGGCGTCGTGAAGGCCTATACGACCCGGGTGGGGAATGGGCCGCTTCCCACCGGGTTCGACCCCGAGATGGATGAGCACATGCGGCGGCTGGGGGGTGAGTTCGGCGCCACCACCGGCCGGCCTCGCCGATGCGGCTGGTTCGATGCCGTCCTGGCCCGGTACGCGGCTCGGGTGAACGGCCTCACCGGGCTGGCGGTGACCAAGCTGGACGTGCTGGACACCCTCCCGGAGATCTCCATCTGTACCGGATACCGGACACCCCAGGGAGTGGCCGAGGAGTTCCCGGCGGACACCTGGGGATTGGAATCCGTGGAGCCCATCCTGGAGACCCATCCCGGCTGGGAGAGTCCCACCCACGGGGCCCGTTCCCTGGACGATCTTCCCCCTCGGGCCCGAAGCTACCTGGACCGGATCCAGGAACTTACCCGTGCCCCCATCCGGATGGTCTCGGTGGGAAGCCGACGAAGCCAGATCATCCACGTCCACTGAATCGGGACGTTCGGGTTGAGGTCTGCAGTCCTCGGGTTTAGCTTTACCATCTTTGCCGATTCAGGAATCGGGCGGACATGTTCGATGAGCTGAGCGAAAAACTGGATTCGGTCCTGGGGCGCTTCCGGCAACGGGGGGTCCTGACCGAACCCATGATCAAGGACGGCCTCCGGGAAGTGCGGCGGGTCCTCCTGGAAGCGGATGTAAATTATCAGGTCACCCGGGAGTTCCTGAGCCGGGTCCAGGAAAAGGCGCTGGGCGACACGGTCCTCAAGGCCGTCTCCCCCGGACAGCAGATCGTCAAGATCGTCCACGAGGAGTTGTCGACTCTCCTCGGCGAGGGGCGCCCCGCCCTGGAGTGGGCCTCCAGCCCTCCCACGGTGATCCTGGTGGTGGGGCTCCAGGGATCGGGTAAGACCACCACGGCCGCCAAGCTGGCCCGGCGGCTGCAGCGGGAGGGGCGCCAGCCCATGCTGGCGGCCTGTGACCTGGTCCGTCCTGCCGCGGTGGAGCAGCTCTCCACCTTGGCCAGACGGATCGATGTGCCGATCCACGCCGGAACCTCCGGCGGGGACCCGGTGGCCACGGCCCGCGACGCCCTGGCCGCGGCCCGGGAACAAAAGCGGTCCGTCCTGATCGTGGACACCGCCGGGCGGCTCCAGATCGACGAGCCGCTCATGCAGGAGCTGGGGCAGATCCGGGATGCGGTCTCCCCCCAGGAGATCCTCTTCGTGGCCGACGCCATGACGGGGCAGGAGGCGGTCCGGATCGCCCAGGGCTTTGACGATGCGCTGGGAGTGACCGGCATCGTCCTCACCAAGATGGACGGCGATGCCCGAGGCGGGGCCGCTCTGTCCATTCGGGGCGTGGTGGGGAAACCCATCAAGTTCGTGGGTGTGGGGGAAGGGGTGGACGACCTGGACGCCGCGGACCCGGAGCGTCTGGCGGGGCGGATCCTCCAGAAGGGGGACATCGTCGGCCTGGTGGAGCGGGCCCAGCGGTCGGTGGACCAGGAAGCTTCGGCCCAGTTGGAACAGAAGGTCCTGGGTAAGGGGAAGTTCACCCTGGAGGACTTCCTGGTGGCGATGCAGCAGGTGCAGAAGATGGGGCCGTTGGAGCAGTTGGTGAAGCTCATCCCCGGCATGGGGAAGAAGCTTCCCGTCGGCAACATCGACCCGAAGCGGATGAAGCATGTGGAGGCCATCATCCTCTCCATGACGCCCGAGGAACGTCGGCGCCCCGAGATCCTGAACGGATCCCGGCGCTCTCGCATCGCACGGGGGAGCGGCCGGTCGGTGGCCGAGGTGAACCGACTGATGAAGCAGTTCAAGGACATGCGGAAGATGATGAAGCAGATGCGGAACATGCAGGGGCTCATGCCCCGCTGACCTCCGCTGTTGGAACGCCCCCGGGTCCGGATGGTCTGTGGGGTACAGGCGCTCCCCGTCGAGCAGGCAGGGAGACGTAGCCCCACCCGGTGGGTGGAAATCGATCGAGCAGGAGTGAGAAGAGAAACGATGTCCGTAAAGATCCGACTCCGGCGCATGGGCCGGAAGAAGCAGCCCCACTACCGGGTCGTCGTGGCCGACAGCGCTTCACCCCGGGATGGCCGGTTCGTGGAGAGCCTCGGCTACTACAAGCCCCTTACTGAGCCCGCCCGCCTGGTCGTGGACCTGGAGCGGGTGGAGTACTGGATCTCCCAGGGAGCGACGCCCTCCGACACGGTGAAGTCGCTCCTCTCCAAGGCCCGCAAGGGTGGAGATGGGACCCTGGCCGTGGGCGAGCCCGATGCCGAGGCTGAGAAGGCCCGAAAGGCCGAGGCCCTGGCCGTCAAGCGGAAGGCCGAGAAGGACGCTGAAGAGGCGGCTGCTGCAGAGGCCAAGGCGGCCGCCGACGCGGAGGCCAAGGCGGCCGCCGACGCCAAGGCCGCTGCAGAGGCGCAAGCCGCTGCCGAGGCTGAGCCCGCCACGGAGGCTGCGGCCGAGGGTTCGGAAGGGGAGCCGAAGGAGGGCTGACCTCCCGGCACCGATCATGGATGGGAACCCCGATCCCCCCTTCGTCGTTGTGGGGCATGTGAGCCGACCCCACGGGACGAAGGGGGATTTTTTCATCTGGTCTCTCACCGATCGGCCCGAGTCCACCTTCTCCCCCGGGGTCCAGATGCGGGTGGCCGACGCCTCGGGGCAGGAGCCCGACCCCCTCTTCCCCCCACTGGAGGTGGAGGAAGCCCGGCCTTTCCGAAAGGGCTACCTGGTCCGGTTCGTGGGCGTCGAGGACCGGACCCGGGGGGAGATCCTCCGGGACCGATATCTCCTCCGGTCCTTCGAGGAGACTGAGCCGCTGGACGAGGGCGAGCTCTTCTACCACCAACTCCTGGGCCTCACCGTCCATACCACCGACGGAAACGAGGTGGGCCGGGTCCTAGAAGTCTATGATCTCCGTCCCGTGGATCTCCTGGAGGTCTCGAGGGGGAAGGACGACTCGGTGCTCATCCCTTTCACGCGGGAGATCGTGGTGGAGTGGGATCTTGAGACGGGTCGCCTGGTGGTGAACCCCCCTGAGGGGCTTCTGGATCTCTAGTGTGGTGACTCAGAGTCCCATGCGGATCAATCTTGTCACCATCTTTCCCGAGTTCTTCCAGGCGCCCTTGGCCATCAGCATCCCGGGGCGCGCCGCGGAGTCGGGACTCGTGGAATACCGGGTGGTGGACCTGAGAGACCACACCCATGATCGGCATCGCACCGTGGACGATGTGCCCTACGGTGGCGGGGCCGGGATGGTGATGAAGCCCGAGCCCTTCTTCGAGGCTGTGGAGGCGCTGGAGCCTCGAGGTCCGGTGGTTCTCCTCTCCCCCCGCGGAAGGGTTTTCACCCACCGGGATGCCGTCCGTTTCGCGGTCCAGCCCGAACTCACCCTCCTCTGCGGCCACTACAAGGACGTGGACCAGAGGGTGGCGGACCATCTGGCCACTGAGGAGATCTCCCTGGGGGATTTCGTTCTTTCCGGAGGGGAGGTGGCTGCCCTGGCCATCACCGATGCGGTTGTGCGTCTCCTCCCCGGAGCCATTGGGGACCACCAGTCCGCCGCCTCCGACTCCTTCTACGAGGGGCCGCTCCTCAGCCCCCCCTCCTGGACTCGACCGGCTGACTATCGTGGCCATACCGTGCCCCAGGTCCTCCGGAGCGGCGACCATGCCAGGATCGAAGCCTTCCGGCGGGAACTCTCCGAGCGCCTGACCCGGGAACGGAGGGGGGACCTCTGGGCCCGGGCCCGGGAACGGGGACTTGTGGATGGAAGTGACTAGAAGGCCGTTGAAGAAATAGAGGGGCCGCCGGGAAGGGGTCTTGCGCGTCCTGGTCGAGGCGGGTCGCTGGAAGCGATGCAGTAGCATCGGTGAAGCGGGCCAACGAAGATCCAGGGCCGCAACCCCCCTTCCCCCTTCGGGTTGGGGCGGCAGGGGCCCGCCTCGGTCGTTGGCCCGCCTCGACGTAGCTACTGCTATGTCTTCGACGGGCCGCCTACGTAGCGGGCCCCTGGCGCTCCCAACGGCGGCCCCTCTATTTCTTCAACGGCCTTCTAGGTCCCCTTCACGAAGCCCCGATTCGGGGTTAGGTTGGAGGTCTCTGTTCGCCCGCACTGGGCGATAACAACGCTGGAGGCGACCATGGCCGATCTGCTGCGCGAAATCGACAAAGAACAAATCAGAAGCGATCTCCCCGAATTCGCACCCGGGGACACTGTCCGCGTCCTCTACCGGGTCCGGGAGGGTGAGAAGGAGCGCATCCAGGCTTTCGAGGGGGTTTGCATCGCCCGTCGGGGCGGCGGCATGGGTGAGACCTTCATGGTCCGAAAGGTTTCCTCGGGGATCGGGGTGGAGCGGGTCTTCCCGCTGAACTCACCCTTCATCAAGGGAATCGACGTGGTACGTCGCGGGCGCGTGCGCCGGGCAAAGCTCTACTACCTCCGGGGCCTCCGCGGAAAGGCGGCCCGGATCCAGGAGAAGCGCACCAACTGACCAGCGGCCGGCCCCGTCCGGCAGCGTCCCAGATGACCAGCGAAGAATCACGGCCCCGGAGTCCTCTCGAATACGAGAACGGTCTTCGGGGCCGTGGCATTCGAGCCTTGGCCGGGGTGGACGAGGTGGGGCGGGGTCCCCTGGCAGGGCCGGTCGTTGCAGCGGCGGTGATCCTTCCGGAAGGCTGCCTCATCGAGGGGGCGGGGGACTCCAAGACCCTGTCGGCCATCCGTAGGGAGAGCCTTTGCCGGGAAATCCTGGCCCGGGCGGCGGCGGTGGGGATCGGCGCGGCGTCGGTACGGGAGATCGACCAGGAGAACATCGCGGTGGCCACCGCCCGGGCCATGGCCCGGGCCCTTCAGGCCCTGAGCAGCCCCCCCGACCATGTGGTGGTGGACGGGCTGCCCGTGCGGCGCCTGGGGTGGAAACACGAGGCGGTGGTGGGCGGAGATGGCTTGATCCACTCCATCGGCTGTGCTTCCATCGTGGCCAAGGTCCATCGGGACCGCCTCATGCGACGGCTCGCCCAGCGATACCCTGCCTACGGGTGGGCCACCAACGTGGGATACGGGACTCCGGAGCACATGCAGGCGCTCCGAGAGTTCGGTCCCTCCCCCCACCACCGCCTCACCTTCGGTGGGGTGCAACTGGAGATGGGGCTGGAGGTGCCGGACCAAGGGCGATAATGTTCGTACGGCACGGGGAGGACGGAATCCATGGCGGGCCCGAAGGCCACCGGAGATTCCGCACCCCGCCAGAGGCGGTAGCTCAGTTGGTAGAGCAACGGACTTTTAATCCGTAGGTCGTGGGTTCGAGACCCACCCGCCTCACTGACACAAGGAAGGCCCAGGCCAGGATTTCCCGGCCCGGGCCTTCTTGGCTCCATACCCTGGGGGCCCGACGGAACTTCGCCCCAGATTCTGTCCTGAGGCGCTCCGAACGAGACTCGCCCCATTTCCTCACTTCAGTACTCAGACAGGCGCCTACCCCCAGCTCAGGTCGTGATTCGAGATGGGTAGAGAGCGGATCCGGTGCCCCGTGGCCGCGAAGATGGCGTTGGTAAGGGCCGGGATTACCGGCGGGAGGGGAGGCTCCCCCAGCCCCGTGGGGGGAAAGTCCGTCTTCAGGAAGTGGACCTCCACCGGAGGGGCCTGTGGCATCCTGAGGAGGGGGAAGTCGTGGAAGTTGCTCTGTCTGGCCCGGCCGCCCTCGATGGTGATCTCCTGGGCCAGGATCTGGGAAAGACCCTCCAGAACCGCGCCCTGGGACTGGTGTTCCGCATTCAGGGGGTTGATGACCTGACTCCCGATGTCCCCCACGGCCCAGACCTTGTCCACGGTGAGCTCCCCGCCGGGGGTGACGTTGACCTGCACCACCTCGGCGAAGTACCCCCGATGACTGAAGTGGAAGGCGATCCCCTTCCCGGTGCCCCGGGGGAGGGCGCTCCTCCGGTCCCACTCCGCCACCGCCGCGACCCGTCGGAGCACGCCTGCGGCGCGTTCCGGGTCCAACCCCGGTTCCTCTCCTACCCGGGAGAGCAGTTCCAGGCGGAACTCCAGAGGATCCTTCCCGGCGGCCTCGGCGAGCTCATCCAGGAAGCCCTGGTAGACGAAGGCCAGGGCATTGCTCCCGGGGGCTCGGAGGAATCCCGTGGGCACCCCCATGTCCACCAGGGAGCATTCCAGGGTAAAGGAGGGAATGAAGCCGGCCGGAAACTCGTTGGCCGAGACCCCGGCGGCGGTGACGAAGCGCTCCCCCTCCCCCAGGGACACGAAGTGATTCCGCCAGCCCACCAGGCGACCCTCGGCGTCCACGCCGCCCCGCAGACGGTGGAAGCCGATGGGACGGAACATGCAGTGCCGCATGTCGTCCTCCCGGGTCCAGAGGAGCTTCATCGGCTCCTCGATCTCCCGGGCGATCCAGGCCGCCTCCACCACGTAGTCGTTGGCCAGGCGACGGCCGAAGCCCCCTCCCACCCGGAAGAGGTGGAGGGTGATGTCCTCCGGATCCATCCCCAGGGTCTCCGCCACCAGGTTCACCCCGTTCTGAGGCGTCTGGGTGGGGGCCCACAGCTCCAGCTGTCCGTCCCGGTACCAGGCGGTGCAGTTCTGGGGCTCCAGGGGCGCGTGGGCCAGGAAGGGGTAGTGGTACTCCGCCTCCACAGTGCGCTCGGCGGAGGCCAGGGCTGTCTCCACATCCCCGTCGCTCCGGAGGGTGAAGCCCGCAGCTCCGGCGGTGAGCTCCCGTGCTTCCTGGAAGAACCCGTCGCTGCTCCGCTCCGCCGTGGGGCCGTAGTCCCACTCCACCTCCAGGGCCTCCCGGGCGGTTTTCGCCTGCCACCAGCGGTCGGCGACGATGGCCACCCCCGGGAGGAGGCCGTTCAAGGCGGTCCCCCCTTCCACTACGAAGGCGTGGCGAACGCCGGGCATGGCCCGGACCTCTTCCAGGTTCGCCCCAATCACCCGGCCACCGAAGACGGGGCATTTCTGGAAGACGGCGTAGCGCATCCCTGGAAGGGTGAAGTCAATGCCGTACTGGGGCTTGCCCGTCACGATGGCGTGGTTGTCCACGTTGCGGACGGCGGTGCCGATGATTCGGAAGTCTTCCGGGTCCTTGAGGGGCACCTCCTCCAACTCCGGTGGCGGCACCGAAGCGGCCCGGCCCGCCAACTCCCCATAGCTCGCTTCACGCCCGCTCCCAGGATGCCGGACCATTCCCGCCTCGGTCTCGCACTCCCCGGCGGGAACGCCCCAGCTCTCCGCCGCGGCCGTCACGAGCATGGCCCGGGCCGCGGCGCCTACCTGTCGCATGGGGAGCCAGTTCTGGGGCGTGGCATTGCTCCCCCCGGCGAACTGGCCCGCAAACGCCACCGGATCGAAGGAGGCCTGCTCCACCTGGACCCGGTCCCAGCTCACGTCCAACTCCTCGGCGATGAGCATGGGGAGCATAGTCTTCACTCCCTGGCCGATCTCCGGGTTCTTGGCGGTAAGGGTGACCTGCCCATCGGGGTCGATGCGGACGAAGACGTTGAGGCGGGTGTCGTCGACGCCTGCGTCCGGGTTGTCCACTTCCGCCAGGCCCAGGGCGTCGAGGCGGAAGGCCACGAGGAGGCCTCCCCCGGCCAGGGCGGAGGCCTGGAGGAACTGCCGGCGGGTGACGTGGAAGGGGGTGGTCATGAGGCCTCCTGTCCGAGGGAGGGACCGGGGACGGCGGTCGGGCTCTCGGCCTCGCCGTCGGCGGCCGCGGTTCCGGCTGCCCGATGGATGGCTGCCCGGATGCGGAGGTAGGTGGCGCAGCGGCAGATGTTCCCGGCCATGGCTGAGTCGATGTCCGCATCGGTGGGCCGGGGATTCCGCTGAAGGAGGGCCGCCGCCGACATGATCTGCCCTGCCTGGCAGTAGCCGCACTGGGGCACGTCCAACTCCTGCCATGCCTGCTGAAGGGGGTGGGTCCCATCGGGGGAGAGGCCCTCGATGGTGAGGATCTCGCCGTTCTCGGCGGCGGAGACCGGGGTGATGCAGGACCGGAGGGGGGAGCCGTTCAGGTGGACGGTGCAAGCGCCGCACTGGGCAATCCCGCACCCGAACTTCGTTCCCTTGAGTTCCATCTCGTCCCGGAGTACCCAGAGGAGGGGGGTGTCCGGGGGGACGTCCACCGTGGCGGAGCGTCCGTTCACTCGAAAGGTGATGCGCATGGGTCTCGGCCCTCCTTGGAGGATTGCCCGGATGGGATCCCAGGTTCTCAGGACGGGGGCTCGGTAAGGACCCGCCCCGCTGCGGTTCGGCCCCAGAGGGAATGTCCCCGGGGCGACTCCTCCGAATGTACACCCTCCTTCTTCACGGCGCACCAGGATCTTCGCGGTCCCCCTCCCGGATGTCCCCATCCGACGGGGCGGGCCCTCCCCCCGGGGGGACTGGCGGAACCGGCGGATGGGTGGGATCGTGGAGCGGTTTCTCCTTTCACCCGCATCGATCCCGGAGGCGCCCCATGCCCCGATCTCCTGACTCGCCTTCCCTCCTTCGAACCCTCCTTCTGACGCTTCTCACCCTCGGTGTGCTGGCTCCTGCGCCTGGCGAGGCCCAGGTCTGGCCCGAGCCCGACTGGACCGCAGTGGAGGAGGAGACCCTCCGTCACTTCCAGGCCCTCCTCCGGCTGGACACCAGCAATCCGCCGGGCAACGAGACCCTGGCGGCGGAGTACCTGAGGGAGGTCCTGGAGGCGGAGGGAATCCCCTCCCGGATCCTGGCCCTGGAGCCGGAGCGGGGGAACCTGGTGGCCCGGGTAGGGGGGAATGGCTCCCGGGAGCCCCTCCTCCTCATGGGGCACACCGATGTGGTAACGGTCATCCCGGAGCGGTGGGAGTTTCCACCCTTCGACGCGGTCCGGCACGACGGCTACATCTATGGCCGTGGGGCGCTGGACGACAAGGACAACGTGGTGGCCTCCCTCATGATGCTCCTCCTCCTCCATCGGATGGAGGTCCCCCTGGACCGGGACATCATCTTCCTGGCCGAGGCGGGAGAGGAGGGGACCACCCGGGTGGGAATCGACTTCATGGTACAGGAGCACTGGGGCGAGATTGCCTCCGAGTTCTGTCTGGCGGAGGGGGGCGGGGTGGTCCTCCGGGGAGGGGAGCCGGTTCTGGCCACCATCGGTACGCTGGAGAAGATCCCCCGGACGGTGGAGCTCATTGCCCGGGGTCCGTCCGGCCATGGGTCCGTCCCCCTCCCGGGGAACGCCATCGCCCGTCTGGCCCGGGCCGTGGCCGCCATGGCCGAATGGGACCCGGAGCCCCGCCTGAACGAGACGACGCAGGAGTACTTCCGGCGCATGGCGGAAATGTCTGCCCCGGAGGAGGCGGAGCGCTTCAGGGCGGTGTCCTCCGGGGATCCCAACGCGCTGCAGGAGGCCCTGGCCTGGTTTCGGGAGAACGCCCCCGCGTATGCCTCCCAGCTCCAGACCTCCGTGTCCCCCACCATCCTGGAGGGAGGGGACCGGATGAACGTCATCCCGTCCGAGGCTCGGGCCGTGCTGGACATTCGGGCGCTTCCTGACGAGGATCCGGATCAGCTCCTCGACCTCATTCGTAGCGTGGTGGATGACCCGGGGGTGGAGGTCCGCTTCGCTCCCCGGGACGGGATGCAGCGTCCCGCAGGGGGGACCTCCATCGACACCGACGCCTTCCGGGCCATCGAGGAGGCAGTGACTCGCCACTATGGCACGGTCAGCCTCCCCACCATGAGCACCGGGGCCACGGACATGGCCCAGGTCCGCTCCATGGGGGTGGATTGCTACGGGATCGGCCCCGCCGTGGACGCTGAGGACCAGGGGCTGGGCTACGGAGCCCATGGGGACCAGGAGCGGATCCTGGAGGCGGAGCTCCACCGCTTCGTGCGGTTCTACTGGGACGTGGTCCTGGAGATCGCCGGGAGCCGGGCAGGGACCCGCTGACCTCCTCCCGGGGAACGGGTGCAGGGGGTAAGGGGTCAGGAAACGGATGCCGCCGGGAGAGCCCGGGTGCCGAGACCAGACGAGAGGGGAGGGGGGGATGGCCGCAGGGAAGGGAGTGATGGTGCGGGGAATGATCGCGGGACTGGCGGGGGCCACGGTTCTGGCGCTCTGGTTCCTTCTGGTGGACCTGGCGGCAAGCTCGCCCTTCCGTACCCCGGCCATGATCGGTGCCGCCCTCTTCGGCATGGAGGGGCTTGAAGGTTCGACCGGTCTCATCGCCCTTTTCACCGTTTTCCACTTCACCTCCTTCCTGGTGGTGGGGGGCCTCACGGCCTGGGGGATGTCCCAACTGAAGCGAGCACCCAACGTACCCTTGGGAATGGTGGTGGGGCTCGCCCTCTTCCTGGGGATCTTCTACGGGAGCGCTGCCGTCACCGGTCTGGATGTGGTGTCACAGCTGGGGTGGGTGGAGGTCCTGGTGGGGAACGTCCTGGCGGGGGTGACCCTGGTGGCCGTCCTCCACCAGACGGGGATCACGGGGAGGGTGGCCTGGTGGTCGGCGCTCCAGGAGGGGGCGGTGGTCCGGGAAGGACTCATTGCCGGCGTAGCCTCGGGATTTGTGGTGGCCAGCTGGTTCCTGGTGGTGGACCTGGTCCAGGGACGCCCCTTCTTCACCCCGTCGGCACTGGGCTCTGTCCTTTTTCTCGGCGCCTCGGATCTCGCGGAGGTGGAGGTTTCCCTCTGGATCGCCCTGGCGTATACCCCGGTCCATTATGCGGTGATCATCCCCTTCGGCATCGCTGCCGCCGCCCTTGTTCGGGAAGCCGAGGCGCAGCCCCAGATCCTCATGGGTGGGGTGCTCTTCTTCGTGGCTTTTGAGGCCTTCTTCCTGGGAGGCATCGCGGTGGCCGCCGAGTTTCTCATGGGCCCCCTGGCCTGGTGGAGCATCGCCGTGGGAAATCTGGTGGGGGTGATCACCATGGTGGGGTATCTCTGGAAGAAGCACCCGGAGCTGGCCCGGTCCCTGGGCACCGAGACCCTGGAACGCCCGGCCTGACTCCCCTCCCTCGGCTTCGTTCGTCCTTCTCCCGCTCTTCCACGGGCTTCCTTCGGTCGCCCCGGCGGTCATACCTTACCCCCCCATGACCGTCGACCTCGTCCTTGTCCTCCTCGTCCTGCTGGGCGCGGTGGTCTCCTTCGCCACCGGGTTCCTCCGGGTGGACATCACCGCCCTGCTGGTGCTGGCGGTGGTGGCGGTGCTGGGGCTGGCGCCGGCGGATCGGGCGTTGGCGGGATTCGCCAGTCCCGCCGTCCTGGCCATCGGCGGGATGTACGTCCTGTCTGCAGGGCTCTCCCGGACCGGGGTGGCGGACCTCGTGGGCGTTCACATCCTTCGCTGGGCCGGGACGGGGGAGAGCCGCCTCATGCTGGCCATCGTCCTCTTCTCCGGGGTCCTCTCCGGCTTCATGAACAACGTGGGCGTGGCGGCCATGATGCTTCCCGTGACGGTGAAGCTGGCCCGGGAGGCGGACCTTGCTCCCTCCAAGCTTCTCATTCCCATGGCGCTGGGAGCCCAGTTGGGGGGCTTCACCACCCTCATCGGCACCTCCACGAACCTCGTGGCCTCGGACGCCCTCCAGGACGCGGGATTCGCGCCCTTCGAGCTCCTGGGCTTCCTCCCCGTGGGAGGTCCGCTCCTGGCCGCCGGCGCCCTCTTCCTCCTGGTGGCGGCTCCCCGACTCCTGCCGCACCGGGTCCCTGAGGGACGAGGACCCCAGCGCCCCGCCATCCGGGAGAACGTCGAGCTGGAGGAGCGGTTCTTCCGGCTCATCGTCCCCCGTCGTTCCCTCCTGGATGGAAAGACGTTGGAAGAGAGCCTCATCGGGTCCGCGCTGGGGGTACATGTCCTTCAGGTGGAGCGGGGAACGGAGCGGATCCTGGCACCGGGACCGGGCACCCTCATTCGAGGGGGGGACCGGCTCCTGGTGCAGGGGAGGCCGGACTTCTTCATGGAACTCCGGGGGCGGCGCCATCTGGCGATGGATCAGCGGGGGGTCCGCCCCGAGTGGCTGGAGCGGGAGGGGGCGGGGCTCGTGCAACTCTCCGTCGCTCCCGACTCCCCCCTGGTGGGGCGTTCGGTGGCGGAGCTGGACCTGCAGGCCCGGCATGGTGTCCTGGTCCTCTCCCTCCTCCGGGAGGACTTCCGGCGAAGGACCCATCTCCAGGACACGGTGATCCAGGGCGGGGACCTCCTCCTTCTCCATGGACCCCGGGATCGCCTCATGGCCTTCCTGGAGGGTTCGAGGGGAGATGCGGCTGCCGAAGATTGGACCGCGCTTCCTGGGAGTTGGGAGTTCCTCCCTGCCGCAGAGGCGATCCGGCGCTTCCAACTGGACGAGCGGCTCTGGGCGCTCCAGGTCACCGACGACTCCCTCTTTGCCGGGCGACCCCTGGGTGAGACCCGGCTGGGGGATGCGGTGGGGATGATGGTCCTGGCCATCGGTCGGGAGGGGGCCGAGGGAGAGGACGAAGCCGTGCTCATGCCTGGTCCCGAGACGGTTGTGCAACCGGGAGATCACCTGCTGGTGAAGACGCGCCCCGAGGACATGGCGGTTCTCCGGGGGCTGCAGCGGCTGGATCTGGAGGAAGATCCCGACGTGAGCCTGGACGCCCTGGAGTCCGCAGGAGCCGGCTTCGTGGAGGCGGTGGTGGCTCCCCGATCCGCCCTCATCGGGAAGACCCTCCGACAGTCGGGGTTCCGGAGCCGCTTTGGCCTCCACGTGGTGGCCATCCTCCGGGATGGGGGGGCGATCCGGACCCAGCTCAGGGACCGGAAGCTGAACTTCGGCGACGCCCTCCTTCTCCATGGCCCCCGGAGGAAGGGGCGAGCGCTGGCCCGGGAGCCCGACCTCATCCTCCTCCATGAACCGGATCCCACCCCTCCGGAGGCCCGGAGGGCACCGCGCTCCATCATCATCCTGGTGGCGGCCATCCTCCCGGTGATCCTGGGGTGGCTGCCCGTGGCGGTGGGCGTCCTGGCGGGGGCCGTGGGGATGGTGGTGACCCGCTGCCTTACCCCGGAGGAGGCCTACCGAGCGGTGGAGTGGCCGGTGTTGGTCATGGTGGCGGGAATGCTGGCCCTGGGAGCGGCGCTGGACGATACCGGAGCCGCGGCTTTCCTGGGGGAGGGCGTGCTGGCCGCGACGGCGGGGCTGGGACCCACCGGGGTGCTGACCTCGCTGGTGATCATGGCGGCCCTGGCGTCCCAGATCATGCCCGGACCCGCCGTGGTGGTCCTCATGGCTCCAGTGGCCATCGCAGGGGCGGCCCAACTCCAGGTGTCCCCCCAGGCCATGGTGATGGCCGTGGCCATCGCCTCCACCTCTCTGGCCAGCCCTGTCTCCCAGCCGGCCCAGGCCCTGGTGATGGCGCCGGCCGGGTATCGACTGAAGGACTATCTCCCCCTGGGGATCCCCCTGACCCTCATGGTGATCCTCCTCACCGTCCTCATCACGCCCCTGGTGTTCCCCTTCTAGTCGCCCGAGGATGCCATCTGGAAAAGGCGCTCATCCACCCAGCCGGACAGGTCCCCGGCCCGGATCCTCCGCCACCCTCCCCGGAGGTCCCCCAGGAGCACGCTGGCGGCCTCCGGGACCACGCCCAGGATGGCCGACTCCCGATCGGGATCCGCCCGGACGTTCACGAAGGTGACGGCCTGGGCCGGCGCCCAACCACCCTGTCCGGCGCCCTGTCCGGCTCCTTGTCCGGCGCCCTCCACGTCGCCTTCTCCGCCGCTCTGCATGCTGCCCTGTTCGGGATTCGGAGGCGCGAGATTGGCTTCGGGGGCGGGGACCGGCGATCCTGTCCCATCCAGAGGGGCCTCCAGGGGATCCACCGTGAAGTCCTCGCCCGCCGAGGGGGGACGCAGCGAGGGGATGGCGGGAGCCTCTCCCCTGGATGCCGAGGCCGTTGCGACGGAGGTGTCGGAGGAGGAGAAGACCCCTGGGGTCCGGGCCAGGAACAGCCCTCCTCCACCCAGGAGAAGAACCAGGACCGCCGCCGCTGCTGCAGGCCGCCATGGTAGGTCCCGGACCTCTGTGCTGCACCACTGGCAGCGGGCTTCCTGTCGGGGAATATGGATGTCGCATCCCCGACAGCGACGGAAACGGATCCGTTCTCCCCTATCATCATGAAGGGGGAAGGACGCGCCGCAAGAAGGACAGCGGGTGGCGATACGGAGCGCCTTGGCTCCGCAATCGGAACACCGGAGATAGGCCATGGGTGGTTCTCTCCCAGACCGAAGTGACGCCCTCCGAACCGGGGCGGCGCGAAGGGGGCAACGGGCAGTCGCAATAGGCGACAAGAGCAGGAAAACACTTGTTCATACTGCAAGCCCCGGGGCAAACAATCAATGTCGCACAATGCCGTTGCGCAAGATGCGCCCTCGCTGGGTCCAACGGTTTTTCTGATTTTTTGTTCTGTGCCACCCGGTTCCCGTGCCCACACCTGGACGTCGTCAACGAGACCTCTCGCTCCTCTCCGCATCGTTTTTCGTGGATTCCTTCTGACTCTGGCCCTGCTCCTGGGGTTTCCCTGGCTCGGAATGGCCCAGGCGTCCCCTGGGGCTGGGGAGCGGGCCCTCCCCGCCACCGCCGCTGGGATCGGAGGGAGCTGACGAGCGGTAGAAGATGGAGGTGTGGCCCCCCACGGACCCGGATGGGTGGGGTTCAACCGGGGTATGCCCACACCGCAGCTGTCACAGACGCGCCGCCCGGATCGTTCTCTCCGTACGACCGGCGGGACGGCGCCGATCATTCCGCCTGGCGGGGGATCCGTGGACTTCGACGAACTCTTCGAGGACGTCTATCCGAGACTGCATCGATATTGCCTGCGAATGGCTCCCGACGCCGACGTGGCGGAGGACATGGCGCAGGAAGCGTTCGTGCGCCTCCTGGACCGCAAGGTGGATGGGGATCCCGCCGGAATCCGGGCCTGGCTGTTCAAGGTGGCCACGCACCTCCTGCGGGACCGGGCCCGGGTGCAGGACAACCGGGACCGTCTCCTCCAGGAGAACCCGGTGGTGCCTGAAGGTCCCCCGCTCCCCGATGAGGAGCTGGCGCAGAAGGAGCGCGTGGCCGGAGTTCGCCGCGTACTCGCTGAGTTGGAGGACCGGGAGCGGACCCTTCTCCTCCTTCGAGAGGAGGGGTTCTCGTACCGGGAGTTGGCGGAGGCGGTGGGGGTACAGCCCTCTTCGGTGGGGACCCTCCTGATTCGCGCACGGAGACGCTTCGAGGAACGGATGAACGGAGAGAGCGAGGCATGACGGAGCATGTGGAGGAGGGAACCCTCCAGGCCTGGCTGGACGACGAGCTCCAGGGAGCGGCGGCCTCCGACGTGGCCCGCCACCTGGAGCAGTGCGCAGCGTGTCGGGACGTGGCCCAGGATCTCCGCGCCCTGGAGTCCGGGACCACCGCCCATCTCCTCCACCTGCAGGAAAAGGTGGACCTGGATGCCGCCCGGTGGAGGGTCCGGCAGCGCAGAGCGGCCCGGAGAGACGCGGAGAAAGAGGCGGGGAGGGAAGAGGGGCGTGGAACCGAAAGGGAAGGCATGGCCCGAGCCGGCCGACACCGCCCAGGATCCCAGCAGGACCGCCCGGGACCCCAGCAAACCCGCTCCGGCGCCCCGCGTAAGGGATGGAGCCGACGGCGGAGCGTGGCTGCGGCCGCCATGCTCGTGCTGGTGGCGGGAGGAGCCGCCGCCCTTCCCGGCTCACCCATCCGGGCCTGGATTGGCGACGCCATGGGGGGAGCGCCGGAGCCGGAGGTCCGGACCGCCACGGTGGATGGCGAGGCCATGGCAGGGGTGGCGGTGGGGCTTCGGGACGGCCGGGTGGAGATCATCCTCCGGGCCCCCAGGCCCGAGGCGGAGGTGGAGATCCGGGTCGGAGGAGAGGACCGGGTGGAACTGCAGGCTCCAGTAGGGACTCGATATTCCACCGCTCCAGGGCGTGTGGAGGCGGATCTGGCCGGGGCCGGAGACGGGCCTCTCCTCATCCTGATTCCCAGTTCCGCCCGAGAGGTCCACCTGGCGGTGGAGCGCCGGCCCATCATGACCTGGTCGGGAGGGACCTTCCGCCTGGAGGAGGGGATTCCGGCCGAGACGCGGGGGGAGGCGATGGTGATCCGCCTCCCCACCCCGGACCCCCCCGCTTTATGATCCGCCCCCAAGCCCGCCCCCAAGCCCGCCCTCAGATCCGCCCCGGGCGATTCGTCCCCCTTGCACTTCTTGCCCTTGCGGCGCTCCTGACGATGCTGGGTACCCCGGACACCGCGAGGGCCACTCCGGCCGACTCCGTGGGTCCGGTGGTGACGGGGTCGGTCCGTGCCCCTGGATACCGGGGGGACGGGCTCCTCCCCGGGGCCCTCGTGGAGCTCCGTCAGGGAGGGCGGGCGTGGACCGCGGTGGCCGACGAGACCGGAAGGTACCGGCTCCCGGGGGGGCGGAGCGGGCCGGTGGCGGGACGGGTCCGTCTCTCCGCCTTTCACGTGGCGGCCCATACCCTGGTCCTGGAACTCCTCCTTCCCCCTGCCGGTGAAATCCACGTGGACCTGGAGCTGGAGCACCGGCCCATCCTCCTCTCCGGCGTCGAAGTCGGTGTGCGCAGCATCTCCGGACCGGTCCTGTCCCGCTCCCCGTTCCCGGCGGCGGAGCCCCGCCTTGCGGAGTTGGAGATCCGATCCATGGAGGCTTCCTCGGGGATGGTGGAGTCGGGATTGGTTCGAGGGTTGGGCCGACCCCCTCCAGGGGAGGAGCACCGAGAGCCCCAGCGGGTCCTCTTCGCCCGCGGATCCACTGTGGATGCCCGGCAGTTCCTCCTGGACGGAGCGCCCATTCTCGCGCCCTTCCATCTGGCGGGGCTGGTTCCCGCCTTCGACGCCCGCGCCCTTGGCGAGGCCCGGGTCTACGTGGGAGGAGCCCCCGCCCGCTACGAAGGGGGACTTTCCCACATGCTCGACGTGAGGAGCCGGGAAGCCCGCCGGGACCGCATCCGGACAGAGGTTGCGGTGGACGGTGTGGCCTTCAGGGGCGGCCTCGAACTCCCCCTTCCCCTGAAGGGAGGGATCCTGGCCACGGGGCGAAGACTCCACGGGGTTCCGGGCATTCTCTCCCCCGGAGGCGATCACCCCTACGGGTTCGGGGATCTCCTGGTCCGGGGAGCCATGAATCCCATGGAGGGCCACCAGATCCGTGCGACGGGATTCCTGAATCGGGAGAGCGTCGAACTGCGGGAGATGGATGAGGTGAGCTGGGGAAATCGGGCGCTTTCCCTGGGGTGGTCCGGGCGCTGGGGAGAGATCTCCACCGAGGCCATCCTGGCCCGTTCCGACTACCGGGCCGCCATCCCGGTGGAGTGGCCCGAGTCCCTGGTGGCCCGGAGCCTGGCCTCCCACTCCCGGGCCTCGTTTCTCCTCCGGGCACCCTGGGGGGAAGGGGAGTTCACCGTGGGCGGCTCCATGGACCGACAGGGGTTCGGGTATCGATTGGATCGGATCCCGGGAGTCCGGGGAGGGGAAGGGGTCATGCTCTCCGGTTCATCCGTCCCCACCCAGGTCCAGTCGGCCCCCCAGGAGCTTCGGGGGGATCGGGCCGGCGTCTTTCTGGAGGCTGATCGACGGTTGGGCCCCGGTGTACGGGTCCAGGCCGGGGGCCGCGTCGACCACTTCGGCGTCGACGGCACAACTCGGGCCGTGCCCCGGGCTTCCCTTCGGATTCTCCTCACCGATGAGGCCCTCCTCACCCTCTCGGGTGGACGCTATCACCAGCCCGTGGCCCTCCCGGGGCTGGTCACCGAGAGTGGCGGGGAGGCGACGCCTGGGGGAGCTGCGCCTGGGGGACCCACGCCTTCCATCTTCTGGAATCCCACGCTGGCGGTGGCCTCCGCCAGCCACCTCGTCCTGAGCCTGGATCAGGCCCTCTCCCCCGAACTGGCCTTGGGGGTATCCGGGTTTGTGAAGCATTTCGAGGGGACCGGCGGCGGCCCGGCGGCCCGCGTGAACGCGTCGGGGACCGACTTGCGGATCTCCCGGGACGGGGAGCGCCTGGAGGGGTGGGCCGGGTACGCCATTTCCTGGTTCTGGGAACCGTCAGGGAACGGTCGGACTTCGAGCTTCACCGGCCGTCATCTCCTGACCACCGGAGTAAGGGTCCGACCCACCGAGGGCCTCGAAGTGGGGCTCTCCCTGGGCTATGGCGCGGGGCTGCCCCTCACCGAGGTCACCCCCTTTGCCGGAGGGCCGGGTGTGGAGGGCGCGGACGGCCGAACGGTCCGGACCGTTGGAGGAGGCACCACCTTCGAGGGGATCACCGGATCGTCCGCTGGGGCCCCCATGGAGTTGGCTCCGGAAGAGGACTTCCTCCGCCTCGACCTGGAGGTCTCCTGGGAGATGCGGCCTCGCATCGGAGGGCGATCCACCGAATTGCGCCCCTACCTCCGGGTGATCAACGCACTGGACCGACGGGATGCTCTGTTCCACTATTTTGATCGATGGATGGAGGATGGACTCCGGCCCCTGGCGGAGCGTCCATTCCTTCCCCTGGTGGGTCTGGAGTGGCGGTTCTGACCACCGGACCCCGATTGACTCCCCCGGGGTCTTCTCTCTGACCCGTTCCCCTCGCCCTGAATTGATCCCCTCGATCCCCGGAGGTACGGTCCCATGACACTGTTCAGGCGACGTGCTCCATGTACCGTCCCGCTTGATTGCTCTGGCCGGACGGTGGCCCCGCGGTGCCCGGGATCCCCCGGTTCTCCAGACCTCCCGCCTGTCTCCCTCCGGGCCGCCCTTCGTCCCGGCAGCTTTGCCCAGACTGTGGCGGCCATGGCCGTCTGCCTCGCCCTCACGGCAACGTATCCGATGCCCAGCCACGGCCAGTCGCCATCTTCATCCCCGTCCCCTTCACCTTCTGAGACCCAGGCCCCTGATCCCCACCTCGAGACGGCCCACCGGGTGCTGGCCACAACCCCCCTCATCGACGGACACAACGACCTTCCCTGGCAGATCCGCCTGGACGAGGACTACCCCATGGATGTGCGGGGCTATGGCCTGGAGGACCGTCCCCAGGGACACACCGATCTTCCCCGCCTCCGGGAGGGGCGGCTGGGAGGACAGTTCTGGTCGGTCTACGTGCCGGTGGCCGCCATGGAAACCGGAGCGGCGCGGTTCCAGTTGGAGCAGATCGACATCGCGCTCCGGCTCCTGGAGGAGTACCCCGAGCATTTCGGACTTGCCCTGACCGCGGATGACGTGATGCGGGTGTTCCACGAGGGGCGCATCGCCTCCATCCTGGGAATGGAGGGGGGGCACGCCATCGAGAACTCCCTGGGGGCGCTCCGGGTCTATTTCGACCTGGGAGTCCGGTATATGACCCTCACCCACAACGCCCACCTCGACTGGGCGGACGCCGCCTCCCATCCGCCCCTCCACGGAGGACTCACCGCCTTCGGCCGTGAGGTGGTGAGGGAGATGAACCGCCTCGGCATGCTGGTGGATCTCTCCCACGTCTCAGATGGGACCATGTCCGATGTCCTGGATGTCTCCGAGGCCCCGGTCATTTTCTCCCACTCCTCCGTCCGGGCACTCACCGACCATGTCCGGAACGTCCCCGACTCCATCCTGGATCGGCTACCCGGGAATGGAGGGGTGGTGATGGTCACCTTTGTCCCCTCCTTCGTCTCCGACGAGGTCCGTCTCCATGGGGTGGCCCGCGCCGAGCAAGCGGCAGAGCTTGCCGCCCTCCACCCCGACGATGAGGCGGCGGTGGCCCGGGGGATGGCGGAGTGGGACCGGGGGAATCCCGAGCCATCCGCCTCCCTGGAGGATGTGGCGGACCACATCGACTACGTCCGAGACCGGATCGG
>REED01000156.1 GCA_007695225.1 Gemmatimonadales bacterium | reverse complement strand
CCGCTTCACCGATGCTACCGCATCGCTTTCAGCGACCCGCCTCGACCCGGGCACACACGCGCAAAGCGCGTGGGTCGCGCAAGACCCCTTCCCGGCGGCCCCTCTACTTCTTCAACGACCTTCTAAGGGGAGATCGGGTGCGAACACCCCCAAGTATGGGGTGGGGGCCCTGCGAGGGGAAATCTTGCGCGAGAGCGAGAAGGGCCTACGTTCTGCGCCGACCCCCTGGCTCATGGCCTCTCCTTCCACCTCTCGCCCATTCATTCATGCATCCATCCAATGTCGGTTTCCATTCTTCCCTTCCACAGGCTCGGTCCTCAGGGAGGATTCGCGGGGTTTCCGGATCCGTCCGGTTCGGTTTCCTGGCCCTGCTGGCCACCCTCTTCGCTGGGACAGGAGATCTATCGGCCCAGGCCCAGCCCCCCTTCGCCATGGAATACGCGGCGCCGGGGGTGACCTCCTACCTGGCCGATGTCCCCACCCCCCGGGATGTCATGGGTGTGGACATCGGGGAGCGGCACATCCGCCCCGACGAAATCGTGGAGTACGTCCGCATCGTGGCGGAGGCCAGCGACCGGGTGGTCATGGGGAACCATGGCCGGACCTACCAGGGTCGGCCCCTGGTACACGCCATCGTCACCTCCCCGGCGAACCACGCCCGGCTGGACGAGATCCGGCAGGCGAACCTCCGCCTCTCGGACGACCCCGGCGGGGTCTCTGATGCCGACCTGGCCGGGATGCCCACCATCATCTACCTGGGGTACTCCGTCCACGGGAACGAAGCCAGCGGCTCCGATGCCGGGATCCTCACCCTTCATCACCTGGCGGCGGGACAGGGGCCGGGGGTGGAGGCCATGCTGGAGAACACGGTGGTGCTCCTCGATCCCTCCCTGAACCCCGACGGGCGGGCCCGCTTCGTGAACTGGGTCACCGGTAACCGGGGGCGCGTCCCCACCGTTGACTCCCAGGACCGGGAGCATAACGAGCCCTGGCCCAACGGGCGCACCAACCACTACATCTTCGACCTGAACCGGGACTGGCTCCCCTCCCAGCACCCCGAGTCCCAGGGGCGGGTGGAGCTCTTCCACCGGTGGCGCCCCCAGCTCCACACCGACTTCCACGAGATGGGGGGCGGGGCCACCTTCTTCTTCCAGCCGGGAGTGCCCAGCCGGGACAACCCCAACACCCCACAGCACACCGTCGACCTGACCCTGGAGGTGGCCCGGTTCCACGCCCGGAATCTGGACGCCATCGGCGAGCTCTACTACGCCCAGGAGAGCTTCGACGACCACTACTATGGGAAGGGGTCCACCTACCCCGACGTCCACGGCGCCGTGGGGATCCTCTTTGAACAGGCATCTTCCCGAGCCCTCCGGGCGGACACCCCCCTGGGGATCCTTCCCTACGCCGAGACGGTGCGGAACCAGTTCGCCACCTCCCTCTCCACCCTCCAGGCGGGGGTGGAGCTTCGGGAACAGCTTCTGGCCAACCAGCGGCGCCACTACGCCGACATTCCGGCCTTCGTGGCCGCCACCCCCACCAAGGGGTGGCTGGTGAGTCTGGAGGGGGACCGGACCCGGGGCCAGGAGCTGGCCCAGATGCTCCAGCGGAGCCGGATCCGGATCCACGACCTGGCCACCTCGGTGGAGCGGGACGGCATCACCTTCCGCCCCGGCGAGGCCTTCATCGTCCCCCTGGACCAGCCCCAGGCCCGCCTCGTGAACGGCGCGATGGAGCGGCGGACCACCTTCCCCGACTCCCTCTTCTATGACGTCTCCACCTGGACCATGACCCTGGCCTTCGGAGTTCCCCACGCCGAGCTCACCTCCGTCCCCTCGGGGCTGGTGGGGGGCGAGTTGGGGGAGGTGGCGCTGGACGGGGGTGAGGTGCGGGGCGGTCGAACGGACTACGCCTACCTCATGGAGTGGAACCGGTTCTATGCCCCTCGGGCCCTGAACCGATTCCTGGAGGCGGGGATCCTTCCCCGGGTGACGTACCGCCCCTTCTCCATCCGGACGGCGGATGGGACGGTGCTGGAGGTGGAGCGGGGCTCCATCCTCATCCCTGTCCAGTACCGCCTGGAAGGGGCCCGGTATTCCCCCGAGGACGTCCACCGCCTGGTGCAGGAGGCGGCCCGGGAGGACCACGTGGTGATCCATGCCCTGGACTCGGGATGGCCGGAGGGAGAGGTCTGGCCCGGCGGTGGCGCCACCCGGGTGCTGGACCTTCCCCGGGTCGCCCTTCTGGCCGGGCGGGGATCGGCGGCGAATGCCGTGGGAGAGACCTGGCACCTCCTGAACGAGCGCATGGGGATCCCCGTATCCCTGGTGGACGTGGCCGACGTGGCGGGGGCGGATCTGTCCCGCTACAACACCCTGGTCATGGCCGGTAACATCGGCGGCCTCTCCGAGGCGGCCACCCGCAGCATCACCGAGTGGGTCCGGGGAGGCGGCCTCCTCATCACCACCGAGGGCGGGGTCCGCTGGCCCATGGCCCAGGGGCTCCTCGCCGCCTCCGTTCGCGAGGCGGAGGTGGACCTGGGGACCCCCAACTACGCGGAGCGGGGAGACCGGGCCGGAGCCCAGGTGATCGGGGGAAGCATCTTCCAGGTGGAGCTTGATCCCACCCACCCCATCGCTTTCGGGTACGGAGCCACGGTACCCACCTTCCGGGCCCACAACCTCTACCTGGAGCCGTTGGAGGACCCGGGGTTGACGGTGGGGCGCTATTCCCCGGAGCCCCTCCTCAGCGGATACATCCACGAGGCCCAGCTCCCCTTCCTCCAGGGTTCGGCCTCTATCCTGGCGGCTCGGGCGGGGCAGGGCCGGGTGGTGAGCTTCCTGGACAACCCCAACTTCCGGGCCTTCTGGCACGGCACGAACCACCTCTTTCTGAACGCCATCTTCTTCGGCAGGGGTTTCTGAGGGGCGTTCTGTACCAGACGAGGTCCCCGGCGAGGTGACACCCTTGCCGGGGACCCATCCGGCCCCCACCACGGAGCGACCGCTTGGTCGACTCCGGGTGGGGGCCGTCCTGCGGGTGGGGGCCGGCATGGAACGCCCCGCACCCATGGGGGATCCAGCGGAAATCCAGCGGGGATCCAGCCAGGAAAGGAACTGGGGGGGAATCGGCCGAGTATAGCTCAGGGACGAGACGCCTCGTTCCACCACCGCTCCGCCTCTCGCGGCCGCGTCTGCCGTGGTCTGCTCCTCCCCTTCGGAGAGTCCAGTGACCCCCAGCCCCCCCCTTCGTTTCCTTTCCGCACTCCTCCCCCTGGCGGTCCTCCTCTCGGTCGTGCTTCCGGCCTCCCCGTTGCAGGCCCAGGATCGCCCCAACCGGGGACAGGGCACGCAGATCACTGCTTTGGCCGGGGCTACATTCTCCACCCTCCGGGGGGTGGATGGCGTGGACAGCCGGACAGGAACCTTGGTCGGAGTCTCCTTCCTCTTCCCCTTCATGGGCCCCCTCTCCCTTCAGCCTGAGGCCCTGGTGGTGAGTCGGGGCGCCCAGTCGGATTTGCGGGAAGGACTGGACCTGAGCTACTTCGAGGTCCCCCTTCTCCTTCGCCTCAGCCTGACACCGCGTTCGAACCTGACTCCCCACCTGTATGCCGGTCCCTACCTGGGGATCCAGATCGACTGCTCGGTGGATGGCTCGTCTGTGAGTTGTGACGACCTGCCCGATGTGAGCACCAACACCGTGGACGTGGGTGGAGTGGTGGGTGGAGGGGCCAACCTCCTGGCCGGCCCCGTCCTCCTCACCGGAGGGCTCCGCTACGGATTCGGAGTCTCGACCCTGGCCGAGTTCGATACCGGGACCGCCCGGGAGGCAGCGAAGAACGGGAGCTGGGCGATCTATGTGGGGGCAGGAATCCGGCTGGGAGGCCGCTGAGGACAGACGAGGCGACGTGAGCGGCTCAGGCTGGGTTGGTGCTCACGAACCGCGCCGCTTCCCGTGCCGTGCCGCAGTGGATTTCCACCGTGTCGTCCTGGCGGAGTGCATACCCCCCAGCCAGGGTGACGGCTACCGGTATCCCGGCCCGACGGGCCATCTCCAGGGTCAGCCGATCCCGGTTTCGGAGCCCCTCCAGGGTAAGGGCCAGGCCGCCC
>REED01000222.1 GCA_007695225.1 Gemmatimonadales bacterium | reverse complement strand
AGCGGGCGGAGCCCCCGCCCCTGCCGGAGCCCCCACCCCTGAGGCAGCGCCCACGCCTCCGGCGGAGCCCGCGGCGGCCCCGCCAGCGGCCCCCGCCCCTGAGGCAGCGCCCACGCCCGAGGCGGAGGGAAGCTTCACCGTCCAGTTCGGGGCCTTCTCCTTGGAAGAGGGGGCCAGGGCCCATGCCGCCACCCTCCGCTCCGCCGGCCTGGAGGTACGGGTGGTTCAGGTGGAGGGCAGTCCCCTCTCCCGGGTCCGGATGGGAGCCTATGTCACCCGAGCCCAGGCGGAGGCGGCTGCCCGGCTCCCCCAGGATCTGGGCTTCGAGACCGTGGTGGGAGTGGACCGGGAACGGGAGCTCCCTCCCGGGTGAGTTCGGACGCATCCGAAGGTCGGAAGGTCCCCTCCGCCAGACCCCGGTAGCGCCGGAATTCGGATTCGGTGGCGGCGAGGGGGGTGCGGTTCATGGGCGACCCTCCTGCGAAGGATTCCGGATCAGCTCTGAGGCCAAAGAAATCCATGGACTCCAGGGGGCGTCTGCGGGAACCCATCTCCTGTCCCAGACTGAGGCAATTCGCCCCCACAGGGGGGCGGTCTGTCCTGATCCCGGATCTCCCCGCTGTCCTCCATCCCTCTGTCTCGCCGATGTCTTGCCCGATCTCCAGGGTGGCACATGCTTTGCCCCATCATCTTTGTTCGATGTGGCCAGGGACAGGTCCGGATGGCAGGTATGCACCCAAAGGAGATCGGCCGCACGGCTTCCAAAACGTCTTGATGCATCGCCTGCTGCCCATCGCGGCGACCGTCTCGATCCTCATTCTCCTCCCTCTTCCCAGCCATCTGGCGGCCCAGGACTGGCTGGAGACGACCCGGCCATCCATCGGCGTGGCCCTGGGCACCTCGGGACTCGGGGTGGAGGCGGCGGTTCGACCCTGGGATCGGCTGGGCGCACGGCTCGGCTTCGGATGGATTCCCGTCGAGCCGGAGGTGGATGAGGACGAGCTCACCGGAACCATCTCTCTCCCCTCCCCCATCACGAGGCTCACACTGGACCTCTTCCCGCGGGCCGGGGCCTTCCATCTGAGTGCCGGCCTGCACCGCTTCCGGGGAGGGCTCTCGGGCCAGGCCATGGCCCGGGACACGGTGGAGATCAACGACCGGGACTACGCGCCGGAGGAGCTGGGGGAGTTCACAGGACGGGTATGGGGGAGGGAGACCGCTCCCTACCTCGGACTGGGGTGGCAGCGAAGCACGGGGCGGATCCAACCCAATGTCGACCTGGGTGTGGCCTTCACCGGCACCCCGCGCATCACGGTGTCCGTGTCCGGTCCCATCGGTGCCGACCCGACCTTCCGGGCAGACCTGGACTCGGAGATTCGCGAGGCCGAAGAGGACATCGCCTCCTACCGCTTCTTCCCCCATCTGGCCGTTGGCTTCCGGATCCGCCTCGGGGGTTGAATCCGTGGTGGTGCCGATCCCCGATCCCCGAGACCGCGGATGAGCCTTCCGGCGAGCGCGCCCTGGCCACCACGAGGTTCGTGATCCGCATGCGCTGGTCCACCGGCGAGCCGTCGCCGATATAGGGCGCGAGTAGCAGGTGTCGGAACCGCATATCCGGATGCGCGCCCGTTCGAAACAGGATGCGGTCCGATTGCACGATCCGCTCTCCGAGCCGACCCAGAGGCGGTGGCAACCCATCTCGGCGAGGGTCCGCACGACCTCTTCGTCCAGCCGGTCCTCGCGGGAGATGGTTTCGAAGGGGATGTGGATGCCGCGGCGCTTGAGCTCCTGGGCGTAGGCGAAGAACCAGCGGCGGTGGATGGTGAACACATCGTCCGCGTACCAGAGCATGTCGGGTTCATACTCCGCCAGGATCTGCTCCACCTCGTCCACCACATTCTCCACCGACCGGCGGCGATGGCTGTAGCCGAACACGGCATGGCTGCACCAGGTGCAGGTGTAGGGACAGCCCCGGGCGGTGATGAGGGAGACGGGACCCATTCCGTGGTGCTCCCGCCAGATGTCCATGTAGGCGCGGATGTCGATGGCCTTCCGGTCGGGGAAGGGCTGGGCGTCCAGGTCGGCCAGGTAGGCGCGCGGCGCTGTCCGCACCTCCTCGTCCTCTTCCCGATAGATGATCCCGGCAATGTGGTGCATCCCCGTGGGCCCGTTTGCGGACAGGTGGGGAAGGAGTTCCTCGAGGGTCTCTTCACCCTCGCCCACGACCACCACGTCCGCTCCTGCGGCCAGGTACTCCGTAGCGTAGCTGGCTGGGTCCGGCCCCCCTACCACCACCACCGCACCCGCGGCCCGGCAGTATGGGATCATCCGGAGGGCACTGCTTCGCGTCATCATGTTGCAGTAGATCCCCACCACCGGCGGGCGCTCCTGCGCCACCAGGTCCTCGAACTCCCGCCGGCTGCGAAAGGTGGAATCGAAGATGCCCGGTGTGAAACCACGGGCCCTGAGGTGAGACGAGATGTAAAGGATCCCCAGCGGCGGGTAGGGCCGCATCACCTCCAACTCCACCGGATCCTCGTGGAGGAAGTAGCCGTGGGTCAGCAGGACATCCATCTCATCGCCTCACGTCAGGCATCGCCGGCAATCCTCGTCTTGGGACGCCGCGCCGGACCACCCCGTCCGTCCGCCGTCGGTCCGTCCGAATGGGCAGGGCCGTCGTGGCGAGGGTTTCCGACGACGGAACGTTCAGGTGGGACCTCTGAGGGGAGGCAAGGTAGGGGCGAGACTCGAGGGGAGCAACATCACCCGGGGGCGGGCCTCCGAAGCCTCAAGCGAAGAGCTTGACCGCCCTGCGTCCTCCCCGATATACCTCTCCACACATCTCCGGTCCGGTCCACACGTCTCCGGACCCGCCCGTGGGCGTCCTCTCACCGTGGGCGCCCTCTCACCATGGGCATACTCTCACCGTGGGCGTCTTGTCTCGACCCTGGGATGCGCATTCCGGGCCGCCCCCGCCCGGGTGGGGGCGGCACTCTCTTCGTGATTCCCATCCCGGCAGGTCCGAATGTCACCCCATAAGGCTCTTGTTCTGGCCTGCCCACTCTGCCATCGCCCATGGTCCCCCCCCTATGCCCGGACCCTGACCTGCCCTGACGACGATCTGACCTTTGCTCTGGTGGACGGGATCTGGCGATTTCTGCTGCCCGAGCGGGCAACCCGCCTTCGGCCCTTCATCCGGGAATATGAACGGGTTCGGGAGGCGGAGGGGTGGGGAGGGACAGGCCCTGCTCACTACCGGGGCCTGCCATTTCACGACAGTAGCGGACGTCATCCCTTCATCTGGCACATCCGGTCGGGGAGCTACCGGGCGTTCAGGAAGAAATTACTGCCCCCGGGGGCGGAGCCGCAGCGTATCCTTGATCTGGGGGCGGGCGCCGGGTGGCTGGCCTACCGCCTGGCACGGGCGGGTCACAGGGTCGCTGCCGTCGACCTGATGGTCAACGGTGTGGATGGGTTGGGGACCCACCACCATTATGACGCCTCCTACCTCCCCCTGCAGGCCGAGTTCGATCACCTGCCCCTCGCCCATGCCCAGGCGGACATGGTGATCTTCAACGGTGCGTTCCATTACTCCGTCGACTATGGCCGCACATTGCGCGAGGCCTTGCGCGTCCTGCGGCCGAAGGGGCGCATCGTCATCATGGATTCACCCCTGTACCGGGATGGGGGCAGCGGGAGGCAGATGGTGCAGGAGCGGGAGGAGCGATTCTTGTCTCAGTACGGGTTTCGGGGTAACGCACTGCCCCACGAGAACTATCTCACCTTCGAACGACTGGAGGAGGTCGCCGCCGAGTTGTCGCTTCGGTGGCGATTCATCCAGCCGACGTACGGCCTGCGCTGGGCCATCCGTCCCTGGCTTGCCCGCCTGCGCGGCCACCGGGAGCCGGCCACGTTCCATGTGATCGTGGGAGATTCGACGGGCTAGTGAGAGCTACGTCGAGGGGAGTCAACGACCGAGGGGGCTCCCTGCCCCGTCAGCCCCCTGCGGCCTTCATGTCCGAGTGCACCATCTCCCGCACCAACTCTTCGAAGGAGTAGGTAGGCTCCCACTTCAGATCCTTCCGCGCTTTTGAGGGATCGGCCAACAGGACGTTGACCTCTGCGGGACGGAAGAGGCTGGGGTCCACTCTCACATGGTCG
>REED01000033.1 GCA_007695225.1 Gemmatimonadales bacterium | reverse complement strand
CCTCACCCTCCTGGACCAGATGGCCCGGGAGCACATGCGGGACGGCCGTCCGCGGCCGGTGATCACGTCGCCCACCATGCGGGTGGGGATCCGGCGTCTGCTGGAGCCGGTCCTCCCCAACATCCCTGTCCTGTCCCTGGGTGAGCTGCCACCCCAGGTCAACATCGAGAGCATCGCCGTCTGGGAGATGAAGCATGAGGCTTGAGAGATTCCGGGGGAGCGACCTCCCCACCACGCTGGAGCGCATCCGGGCCTCGCTGGGCCCCGATGCCATGATCCTGGACACTCGGACCACGCTTGGGGGGGGGTTGGAGGTGCTGGCCACGCCACCCGGCGAGGTGGAGGCCCTCCGGCGTCAACTCGACGGCCCGGGCTCGGGCGGGATTCCCTTGACGCCCAGCCGGATCCGGCCCTGGACCGTCGCCCTCGTGGGCTCGGCGGGGTCGGGAAAGACGACCGCCCTCATGAAGCTGGCCCTCCATCCCCGGGCCTTCGGGGGGAAGCGGGTGGGGCTCCTCACCCTGGACACCTACCGGGTAGGTGGGCTGGCGGAGATCCGCGCCTACGCCGAGGTGACCGGCCTCCCTGTGGAGGTGCTCCACGACGAGGAGGACGTGGATGGGGCTCTCCGGCGTCTCCGGGAGTGCGAGGTCGTCCTGGTGGATACCCCTGGGCGTCTCAATCCGGAGGAGGGCGGGCTGCCGGAATGGGTTCCCATCCTGCAAAGGCTGGAGTGCGATGAGGTGCACCTGGTCTGTCCCGCCGGGATCCGCCCATCCCTGGTGCGGCATCAACGGTGGCGTTTCCATCCCTGCGGGCTTACCCACTGCCTCCTCACCCGCATGGACGAGGCACCCCGGGACGGGGCGATCCTCGAGGTGGCCCACGCCGCGAAGCTCCCGGCCCGATGGGTGGCGTCCGGCCACCAGGTGACGGAGGGACTGACCCATGCCTGGTCCGGCATCATGGCCGCCGTGGTCGGGACCCGGCCGGCCGCCTCTCCCCGGGAGTCCAGCCAGGCCCCGGAGAAAACTATCCTTCGCCAAGCCGTGGGATGAGTCGGTCCCTGGAGGGCCTCCGGGCCTGGGTCTCCTCGACAGAGCGGGGGGGGGCTCACTCCCACCGACCCGGCGTCCGGGTGGTGGTGGGTGGGAAGGGGGGGGTCGGCACCTCGACCCTGGCGGCCCTCATGGCCCTGGGTCTGGCCGGGCGGGGGATCCGGACGCTCCTGGTGGAGGCGGATCCCGGGGGACTGCCCCTCCTCTTCGGATTCCAGGGGGAGCAGGCCGGAGTCCATGACCTCTCCAGCCCCGGAGTCCGGGTGGCGGACATCCTCCTCCACCCCGCCCCCGGGTTGGATCTCCTTCCCGCCGGTCGGTGGGGCGATCCCTATTCAGAGGACGCCACGGAACGGGCTCTCCTCCTCCGCCGGGCCGGAGACATCTACGAGCGCTATGACCGGGTGGTGGTGGATGGGGGGAACCAGGCGGTCTCTGCCCTCACGGCGTGCGAGGCCGGCGTGGAGCGGGTGCTCCTGGTGGTTCGCCCGGAGCGCATCGCCGCGGCGGGGGCCTACGCCATGCTCAAGGCCCTTAGGATCCGATTCCCCCGGATGCCGGTCGGCCTCCTGGCCAACGGGGTGGACCCCGGTCGTCCCGACCCGTGGGTGGCCTCGGTGGGTGAGGCCGCCGCGAGGTTCCTTGGGGAAGAGCCGGAGGTCCTGGCACGGATCCCGTTGGATCCCGGGCTGACGGAGCCGGTGGACCCTGTGTCCCCGCTCTCCGCCCTTCCAGCCGGGGGAGCTCGGGAGGCGCTGATGTCCGCCGAGGAGCTTCTCACCCTCCGGGCCGGCACGAGCTGAGTTTGCGTCTTCCCCCATCCCGGAAGGATTCGCCGGGCTGAACCGGGCGACTCTTCCGGGAACGAGTCTGCCGGGAGGGAGGAGATGGAGAGGAAGACGGGGACAGCTGATCGCATAAGATGTTGTAATAAAAAGATTTGCACGAATATCTACCGAGACTGGGACCTGCTGGGATCCTGGTACGGCCTGTGCTAGAACAGAGGGCGACGGCTCGTTGACGCCCGCGGATCGGAGCATTGGGATGGAATCGAGGAGAGCGGATGGGCAGGTGGAGGAGCTCGGACCCGAAGTCCGGGATCGCCTCCTCGTGGAGCACCTTCCCCTGGTGCACCACGTGGTGCGACAGGTCCTACGCAAGCGCGCGCTGGACCTGGACGAAGAGGACCTGGTGAGCGCCGGGACCCTGGGACTCATGGAAGCCCTGGAGAAGTTCGATCCTTCGCGCGGCCTGGCCGTGAGCACCTTCGCCACCCCGAGGATCCGGGGGGCCGTGCTGGATGAACTCCGTCGCCGGGATCCCCTGAGCCGAACAGTTCGTCGCCGGCAACGGGAGCTAAAGGAGACCCGGGAGCGGCTGGGACAGGAGCTCTATCGGGCTCCCGGGGAGATGGAGGTCGCCCAGCGACTGGGGGTGGACGCCGCGACCCTTTCCGGATGGAGGAGGGACGCGGCGGTGGCGAACCCGGTTCCCCTGGACGCTCCGGCCCGCTTGGACGATGAGGAAGGCACCACCTCCGGGGATCTGATCCCGGACGAGCGAACGATCCCCGCCCAGGAGGTCCTTGAGCGCAGGGAGCGGGTCCGGCTCCTGAAGGAGGAAATCCTGGCCCTCCCCGAACGGGAGCGCCTGATTCTCTCCCTCTACTACTTCGAGGAGCTGAAGCTGCATCAGATCGCCTCGATCCTCGGTGTCACGGAGTCGAGGGTATCCCAGATCCGCTCCAAGGTCCTCCGCGCGCTCCGGTCCTCTCTTGGTTCCCGCCTGTGCATGGAGGACGCATGACGTGGGGCGCACTGGTCCTCCCGGCGCTTGCCCCGTTGGCGGCCCTCCTGGCGGCCCTCCTGGCGGCCACGGTCCTCCTTGTCCGTCGCGGGGGAACGCAGCGGTGGAAGGATGGGGAGGGGCGATCCACGGCGTCGGCCTCGGCACTCCCGGATCGATCGCAGCCGGTCCCGGGCTCCTTCGTGGAAGCTCTCGGGGCCGCAGGACTCTCCGAGGTGGATGTCGCCCGGGCCACCGGGGAGTCCCGGGAGCTCCTGGCGCTCCGGGAGCGGATCCACGGGGGTCGGACGCAGGACCCTCAAACTGGAGCTGAGCGATGATGGAGGATCCCCGTGTCCTGGCGGCCACCTCGAGGGCCCTGGGCCACCTGGAGTTGAGACAGCAGGTGTCGGCCCACAACCTGGCCAACGCGTCCACTCCGGGGTTCCGGGGGGATCGGGTCTTCGCCCGCCTCATGGCGGACGGGGGCGGCCCCGACTCGCGGCAGGCTCGGGACGAGACGCGCGGGGCCGTGAACTCCACGGGACGACCTCTGGATCTGGTTTTGGACGGCCCCGGTCACCTGGTGGTGCGGAGTCCGGAAGGAGAGCGCCTCTCACGGGCCGGAGCCCTCTCCATCGACTCCGCCGGCTACCTGGTGGATGCCGGGGGGCGCCCGGTACTGGGAACCCGAGGGCCCATCCTCCTTCCCCCCGGGGAGCCCCGGATCACCCAGGACGGCGAGATCCATGTGGATGGGGGGCTCATCGAGCGGTTGCGGGTGGAGGTACCGGGAGAGGGAGAACCCCTGGCCCGGGACGCCGGTGGACTCCTGGTGGTCCCGGAAGGCCGGGATACCGTGGCATCCCAAGATACCCGCCTCCGGCAGGGATTCCTGGAGGACAGCAACGTCAATCCCATCCAGGCCATGACGGAGATGATCGACATCCAGCGTTCCTTCGCCACGCTCCAGCGATCCGTCCATGTCCTGGACGGGATCCTGGAGCGGGTCGCCAACGACCTGGGTCGTTTGAGATAACCCGGGGTGCGGATCGGTCCCAGGGTGGACCGGACAAACCCCCCAGAGAGGAGCAACCAAGATGGATCCCGCACTTCGAACTGCCGCCACCGGCATGATGGCGCAGCAGACCCGGGTGGAGGTCATCTCCAACAACCTGGCCAACGTGAACACCACCGCCTTCAAGCGGTCCAGGGCCCATTTTGAGGACCTCCTGTACCAGACGGTCCGAGAGGCGCAGCCCGTGGGCGAGGGGGGGGCGGAGGTCCTTCCTGCGGTGCAGGTGGGGCGGGGGACTCGGCTCTCCCAGGTCCAGCGCATCGACGCCCAGGGTCCTCTCCAGCCCACGGGGCGGGCTCTGGACGTGGCCATCGAGGGGGATGGGCTCTTCCAGGTCCTCACCCCGGCGGGTGAGATGGCCTACACTCGGGACGGTGGCCTCACCATCTCCGACCGGGGGGTCCTGGTGACCCAGGGGGGCTACCCGCTGATACCGGACGTGGTCATCCCCGCCGATGCCTCAGAGGTGGTCATCTCCAGGAACGGGGTGGTCTCGGCGGTCCTGCCCCACGCCGTGGATCCTGTGGAGCTCGGCCGGATGGAGTTGGCCCGATTCACCAACCCCGCCGGCCTCCGGGCCCTGGGAGAGAACCTCTTCGCCGAGACCGGCGCGTCGGGACATCCCCTCACCGGCTACCCCCAGGAGGAGGGCTTCGGCCGCCTCCTCCAGGGCGCCCTGGAGGGGAGCAATGTGGAAGTGGTGCAGGAGATGGTGGAGATGATCACCGCCCTCCGTGCCTACGAGATCAACTCCAAGGCCATCAAGACCGCCGAGCAGATGGGCGAGATGGCCAACAACCTCATCCGCTGATGCTTCCATCCGACTTCGGGGATCGTCGCCGCGGGGTGTTCCCCATGGCGACCCTGGGCCTGGCTGGAGCGCTCTTGCTGGGGGCGGCTCCGGCGGCTTCGGCCGCTGTGCCGTCTCCGGCGTTGCGGGCCCAGGATCCTCCCTCTCCCCAGGTGGAGCAGGCGGTGGCCGATGAGGTGTCGCGGCGCTGGGACGTGCCTCCGGAGGCGGTGCGTCTCGAGTGGCGCCCGGGGCGGGATGCCCTCCCCTCGGAGCCCCATGGGGTCACCCTGGTGGGCTCGGGAGCGGGCGGGGACTGGGTGGTGGAGGTTTCCGGAGAGGGCGGACTGGCCCGGCGGGGTCTGCGGGCCGGCGTGGCCGGGGTCCGATGGACGGCGGCCCGCCCCCTCCCCCGGGGGCATTCCCTCTCCGAGGAGGACCTGAGAACGGAGCCCGTGGTCCGTTGGGGGCCCCCCGAAGTGGACCGGGAGGAGCCGGGGCCGGGGTGGGTGACCCGGAGGGCGATGCGGGAGGGGGAGGAGATGCGGGCCCCCTGGGTGGCCCCGCCGGTGCTCGTCCCCCTGGGTTCCACCGTGGAAGTCTGGGTGAGGCGGGGAAGGGTGGTGCTGCGGACGGAGGGAGAGGCCAGGAGTTCCGGGATCTGGGGAGAGGTTGTCCGGGTCCGGTTGGCCACCGGCCGCGTGGTGATGGGGAGGGTGGTGGATTCGGGACGGGTGGAGGTGATCCATGGTCTTCAGGGAGGGAACGACGATGAATGTTGAGTGGGGAGCATCACGGCCGCGGGGCGTGATCATGTGGGTGGCGGCGGTGGTCCTGTGGGTGGGACTCCCCGGATCCCTCGTTGGGCAGGAAGAGGGTCGACGGAGTTGGACATCTGATCGCCATCAACTGCAGGTGGGTGATCTGGTGACCGTCCTGGTGGACGAGTCCACCCTGGCCTCGGCAAATCGGGTGGATGTGCGGGTCCAGAATCGGGACCGGGATCTCAATCTGTCGGGAGGGATGGACGGCCAGGGGGTGAACGCCGGAGCCCGTAGTCGGGCCGATCTCACCGATCGGACCCGCGGGGAGTCGGCGCGGAGGGAGCGGTTCGCCACCGAAGTCTCCACCCGGGTGGTGGAGGAGGCTTCCGGGGGGATGGTCCGGGTGGAGGGGGAGAAGCGGGTCCGAATCGACAACCACGAGCAGATCATCGCCCTTTCGGGATGGATCCGAAGCGCGGATGTCTCCGGCCAGAACACCCTGGAGTCCTGGCGGATGGCCGATGCCCAGATCCGCTACAGCTCCTCTGGGGACATGGGGCGGGTGCGAGGCATCTGGGGGCGGCTCCTGGGGTGGCTCTGGCCATGAAGAGGTTGGCGAGGTTCTTCGATGGCGCGACTGGGCTCCGCTCCCGGGTGGGGTTCGCCCTCCTGCTGGCCCTTCTGGTGACGCCCTTCGGAACCCAGGGTCTTCAGGCTCAGCAGCAGACGGTGGGCGAACTGACTCTCCTGGAATCCGACGTTCCCATCCGCCTCATGGGCTACGGCTTGGTGGTGGGTCTGGACGGGAGCGGAGACCGGGCCCTCGGAGGGAGTTACGGCGGCACCTTCACCGTCCGCTCCGTGGCGAACCTCCTCCGACGCTTCGAGGTCGAAGTACCAGAGGAGATGCTCCGAACCCGCAACGTGGCGGCGGTCCTGGTCACCGCCGAGGCCTCCCCCTGGCTTCGGCCCGGTGGGCGATTCCCCGTTCAGGTCTCATCGCTGGGAGACGCCACTTCCCTCCGGGGCGGTGTCCTCTGGATGACGCCCCTGGTGGTGGATGCCGGCGGGCCCCCGGTGGCGGCGGCCCAGGGGCCCGTGGTCCTGGCCGGGAGTGAAGATCGTCGCTATGCCGGCCGATACCATGGAGGAACCTCGGCCCAGATCCCGGAGGGTGGCGTGATGGAAATGGATCTTCCCCGCAACGGCGCTGCAGGCGACCGCCGGCTCTTCCTGAGGCAACCGGACCTCGGGACCGCCGAGCTCATCGCCGAAGCGGTGAACGCCGCCTTCGGGAATGGCGCGGCCGAGGTGGAGGATCCGGGAAGCATCCGGATCCCTTCAGGCGAGGGTGGGCCGACCCTCACAGCCCTCCGCGCCGTGGAGGTGTCCATGGTCCGCCGGGCCGTGATCCTGGTGGACTCCCGGGACGGCACCGTGGTGGCCGGCGGGGGAATCCGGGTGGGCGAGGCTGTGGTGAGCCACGAGGGGATGACCCTGGCGATCCACCCGGAGGAGGAAGGGGAAGGGATCCTTCCCGAGGAGGCGGACCCCGTTCCGGGTGAGATCCGTCTCCGCCAGGGGGTGTCGGTGCAGGATGTGGCGGCCGCTCTCCATGCCGTGGGGGCCTCGGCTCGGGACATCTCCGCCATCCTGCGGGGGCTCCGGGAGGTGGGGGCCCTGCAGGCCGAGGTGGTGGTCCGATGAGCGGGATACTGGGCGTGGGGTCGGGAGCCGGGGCCCTGGAGCGGGGGGAAGCCGCCGCCCGGGATCTGGAGCGGCTCAAGCGCTCCTCGTCCCTGATGGAGTCGGAGTTCGTGAGCACCCTCTTCCGTGTAATGCGGGAGACGGTCCCCCAGGAGTCGCCGGGCTCCGACGGAGCCGCCGAGGTCTTCTGGTCCCTCATGGAGCGGGAGGTCGCCGACCGATTCGCCCTTGCCGGGGGTTACGGCCTGGGCGCCACCCTCCAGGGAGCGCTGGAGGACATTGCCGGCCTTTCCCGTGGGGAGGGCGACGACGCGGCTCCGTCGGCCTCCTCCTCCGATGCCGGTCCCCTTGCCACCTCTCATCCCCCACCGAGTTCCCCCGCACCGGGAGGCGCAGGATGAACCTGGCCGGCCTGACCCTTACCCTTTCCCCTGAGGCGGGGCCCCATCCCTCCCTCGAGCTCGGACCCCAACCTTCTCCCGAGGTTGGACTCCATGCCTCTTCCGACTGGTCCAGCCGGATGGAAGGGGCCCTGGAGACGGAGCGCGGTCTTCTGGAGCGGCTGGAGGGGATCCTGGCTGTCCAGAGGCGTGCGGTGGAGGAGGACGACCTGGCGGTCCTGGAGG
Source organism: Gemmatimonadales bacterium (assembly GCA_007695225.1). Taxonomy (GTDB): domain Bacteria; phylum Gemmatimonadota; class Gemmatimonadetes; order Longimicrobiales; family Gaopeijiaceae; genus T3Sed10-66. The sequence goes on along the minus strand of REED01000033.1, from coordinate 12,777 downwards.
AAGAGACCCACGCGGCCCGGCGCGTGCTCCGTACCCTCTCCGAGGCGCGTCGCAGGCGTGCGGCCCTGCTGGAGTTGGGAGTGGGAGATCCGGAAGCGGCCCTGGAGGCGCTGGAGGAACTTGGCGTGACACCTGGACCCCGCCTGATCCAGGCCCGGAGGAAGCTGCGGGAGACGGCCCAGCGGCTGGCCCTCGCCCTGGCCTTCAACCGGACCCTCATCAGCCGGGCGGAGCGAAGCGCGGACCGGCAGGTCCGAACCCTCCTCGGCGGGGCGCCCGTCACCGGAGGCCGGCCCTACGCCGGCTCCGGTGAGGACCGGGTTTCTCCCGGGAATGGGACCTATCTGAACCGACAGGTCTGATCATGTCCTCCATCAGTGGAATCTTCTCCATCGCCGCCAGTGCCCTTCGCGCGAGCCAGGCCGGGCTTGCCGTGACGGGGCAGAACGTCGCCAACGTGGGAACCGAGGGGTACTCCCGACAGCACCTCCGCCAGGAGGCGATCCCGGGGGTACGCCTACCCGACGGCCGTCTGGGTGGCGGGGTGGCTCTTCACGGGGCGGACCGGTCCCGAGATGCGTTCCTGGACCGAGCCTTCCGGACGGAGTCCTCCACCGCCGAAGGGTTCCGGAGCCACGCGGACCTGCTCCGCCGTCTCGAGGGCCTCACGGGGGAACCTGGCCCCGACGGTCTCTCGTCGTCCCTGGATCGTTTCCTCTCGGCCTGGAGCGAGCTGGCCTCCGCTCCAGAAAGCCCTGCCACCCGGGCCATGCTACGCAGCGAGGCCGAGACCTTGGCCCGGCGCATCAACGATGTGGCGGGGGGGGTGGACCGCGTCGTCCAGGAGGGATTCGACCGGCTCACCGACGACGTTCGGAGGGCGCAGGCGCTGGCCACGGAGCTGGCCGCGATGAACCGGAGCATCGTGGCAGCGGAATCCGACGGGATGCCGACCCCCGACCTTCGAGATTCCCGGGACCGCCTGCTGGACGAGTTGGCCGCCCTCCTCCCCGTAGACGTCTGGCCTTCCGCCGACGGATCCGTGCGGGTGACGCTGGGCGGCTTGGGGCTGGTGGAGGGCCCTCGGGCCGAGACGCTGGAAGTAAACCTCGGCGGGCCGGGCTTCCAGCTACGGGTGGGGGGGAGCTCCATCACCCTCTCGGCCGCGGAGGGCCGGGTGGGCGGAATCCTGGAGGCCATCAACCGGGATGTTCCGTCCTATCGGAAGGAGCTGGACGCGTTCGCCCAGGCGCTGGTGACCTCGGTCAACGACCTTCACCGTCAGGGGACCAATCCCCTGGGTCAGGAGGGTGTGGACTTCTTCCATGTGCCGCTGGACGGGGGCGGAAATCCGGTGCCGGTGTCCGCCGCTGCCTTGCGGCTGTCGGACGCCGTGTTGGCTTCGCCCCTGGCCATCGCGGCGGGCGAGGGAAGCGATCCCGGGCAGGCGGGGAACGCGTTCCGTTCCGGAGCCAACGACGTGGCCCTGTCGTTGGCCGGGCTCCGGGATTCCCCGGCAGTCGGGCTGACGGGCACTCTGTCGGCGCACCTCCAGGAGGCCGTGTCTACCCTGGCCCACCGGGTCCGGGGCTCCCAGGACGGGGCAGCGATCCACGGGGTCCTGGCCCAGCAGGCCGAGATCCGGCGGTCCGAGGTCTCCGGTGTCTCCCTGGACGAGGAGATGGCGAAGCTGATCCAGTTCCAGGCCTCCTATGCCGCTGCGGCCCGGGTCCTTTCTGCCGCCGACGAGATGCTGCAGACCCTGCTCCGGGTTTGATCCCATGCTCGTCCTGACCCGCAAGGTGGGGGAGTCCATCCTCCTGGACGGGGGGATCAGGATCACGGTGCTCCACGCCGACGCCGGCGGTGCACGGATCGGGATAGAAGCCCCGTCGGACGTGGGGATCTTCCGGGAGGAAGTTCTGGAGCGGGTCGCGCAGGAGAACGCCCGGGCCCAGGTCTCCCCGGGAGAGTGGGAGGCCTTCCGAAGCAGGGTCGAGAGGGGTGGGGATGGCTCAGGTCAGAGGGAGGCGGACGCGTAGTTCCGGGGGGTCCATTCCTCTGTGCCACTCCCACTCCACCTCGAGTCCCCCTTCGGTGCGGATCCGGACAGGCTCCTTCTTGGTCGACGCTCCGACGGAGCCATCACTCCGCCCCCTGCTCCCCGTCCCCCCCGAGCGGAGCCGGATCTCCGCGCGCCCTCCCACACCGGCGAGGCGGACGGAGGGACGACGGTCCGCTTCTGGAGCCTCCGCTTCCAGGACCTCCTGGAGGGCCAGCAAGAGGACCCGCGTCAGGGCCACCGGCGAGGCGCGAACCGGGGGAGGATCTCCCTCTGGTGGCAGCACCTCCAGACGATCCCCATGAAGGCCGTCCACGGCCGCGATGATGCGGACGCAGCGGAGCAGAAAGGGGTGGACGTCGAGGAGTTCCTCCGGGTCGATGGTCCGGCCCGAAAGGGCCGTGAGGTTCAGCGCCAGTTCCTCGAGACGGTCCGCTTCCTCACCGAGGAGCGCCCGACCCCGGTCACCGTCGATGGCCAGGGAGGAACCGGCCCTCGACAGCTCCGTCAGTCCCCGGAGTGCCGATGCCCGTCCGTTCAGATCGTGACAGAGCTCCCGCAGGATCCGGCTACGGAGCTCGTCCCATCGTGCCGACGGGTCGTGGTCCATCATGGGCCACCTCAGAGATGAGTGTGGATGCGATTCCAGTTTTCCCGCAATCTGACGATACCAAGGTGGAACCGTTTCCCGCACAGGGGAACGGTTTGCGTTCCCTCACCCCGGGAGGAACTCCCTCATGTTCGTGCTGATCGGATTGGCGGTGGTCTTCGGAAGCCTCATTCTCGGCTTCACGATGCACGGCGGGAGCCTGCTCGTCCTCCTGCAGATCAGCGAGTTCATCATCATCGGTGGGGCGGGCCTCGGCATGGTCTTCGTGGCCGAGCGCCCTGCCGTGGTGAAGGGGATGGTAACGAGCTCCGTGGCCCTCCTCAGGCCCTCTCGGTATAGTCGCGAGGGATATCTGGACCTCCTCCGCGTTCTCTACGATCTCTTCTTCGTGGCTCGGAAGGAGGGGCTCATCGGCATCGAGCCCCACGTGGAGGAGCCGGAGTCCAGCGAGATCTTCCGACGCTACCCCACCTTCTATGAGAACGAAAGGGCCGTCGGTTTCCTCTGCGACACACTGAAGGTCCTCCTCTCAGGGGCCGTGGAGGACCACCACCTGAGCGAGATCCTGGACCTGGACCTGGACCGACACCACGAGGAGGCGGGGACCGTGCCGGAGGCCATGGAGAACGTGGCGGATGCCATGCCAGCCTTCGGGATCGTGGCTGCGGTCCTGGGCGTGATCATCACCATGGGGAAGATCGGGGGCGCCCCCGAGATCGTGGGACGGAGCGTAGCTGCAGCCCTGGTAGGGACGTTCCTGGGAATCTTCCTGGGCTACGGCCTTTTCGGGCCTCTCTCCAGGGCCATGACCGCCAGGGTTCGGGAGGAGGAACAGTACCTGGCCTGCATCCGGACCGCGCTCCTCTCCTTCGCCCGGGGGGATCCGCCCATCACGTCGGTGGAATTTGCCCGACGGAACATCGATCCCGAAAGCCGGCCCTCCTTCTCGGAGTTGGAAGAGATCACCCGGCGACTCTCCTCGCCGTTCCGCAAAGACGGGGCGGTGGGAGAGGCTGCTTGAGGGGGTGGGGGCCGTGAAGACCCTGAAGGAGGCCGAACGTCCCGTCATCGTGGTCCGGAAGCGCCGCAAGGAGCCACGGCGGCATCAGGGGGGGAACTGGAAGGTGGCCTATGCCGACTTCGTCACCGCGATGATGGCTTTCTTCCTGGTCATGTGGATCATGGGGATGGACCAGGATTCCAGGGAGTTGGTCCAGGGCTACTTCACCAACCCCTCTGAGGTGGGCCGGGGAAGTCCCCTCGGTGCGGGCGCATCGTCGGCTTCGCCCCTCCCGCCCCTGGGGTGGGCCTCCCAGGCGGAGCGGAACGAGTTCCTGGTGGATCGGGGCCGGATGGGTGCGGTCCTGGCCTCCCTGGAACTCCGCCTGGGTGAGGCTGGACTTGGCGATGAAGGGATGGACGTGGAGATGGCTCTCTCTGTCGAGGGTATCCGGATCGATCTCATGGAGACGCGGCCGGACGAGGCCCTGTTTGACCGGGGAGGGAGTGATCTTACCGCTGCCCTGGGTCGGGTCCTCGCGATGGTGGGGAGTGAGATCCGCTCCCTTCCCAACGACCTCATCGTGGAGGGGCATACCGACCGGACTCCCTTCGTATCCTCTTCGGGATACGGGAACTGGGAGTTGTCCACGGATCGGGCCCATGCGGTCCGACGGCGGCTGGAGGCGGAGGGGATCCCCCCGGAGCGGATCCGGGAGGTGAGGGGGTATGGGGATCGGCGGCCCCGGGTGGAAGCGGATCCCTACGATCCCAGGAATCGCCGGGTCAGCCTCGTGCTTCCGTTCCTTGCCACTCCCCCTGCGCCCCCTGAGAGCCCACTGCGCCCCTCTCTCCCCTGGCGGGAGGCCCGGGGCGAAGGGTCCTGACCGCGACCCCTTCCGGGAGAGGAAGATGGGACCCGGGGGGGGAACTGCCGTCCCCTTCCGGACAGGAGGTCAGGGGATGGGGACCGACAATTCCTGGCCGATCTCCTCCACCCGGGCCAAGAGCCCCTTGAAGGAAAAGGGCTTCTGGAAGCGTTCCACGTGTCCTCCCAGCGCAGCCACCTCATCGCCCTCGATGCTTCCAGTCATGAGGAGGATCCGGCCCTGGAACGAGGGAGCCGCCAGGAGTTCCTGGATCACCGACGCGCCTCCACCCGGCATCCGCCAGTCGATGATGGCCAAGTTGGGCATTCGGAGGCGGGCGTTGTCCAGGGCCTCCCGGGCCGAACCCACGGCCGCCACTGCGTGTCCCCTTTCGCGAAGGAGCTCCGCCACGGATTCCCGAAGCAGTTCCTCGTCGTCGGCGACCAGGATCGACAAAGGGCACCGCACTTCGCCGGAGATCGTGCAAACATCCATTTCCGTTCGTCCCTCCGAAGGGGTTCAGACGAGGTTCGCCGAAGGTCAGCGCTGAGCTGCCCCCTGCTTATGGCAAGAGCCGGACCAACGTCTTCCTGAAGGGAATCGGGCCCGCGACTCAAGGTTTCAAGGGGGGGGTCGATACCTCGGGGCAGAGGGTCGGCGGGGGCCGGCCAGCTGACGGAGCACGGACGCTCCAGGATCGCACACTCTACGGAAGGAGGAACCCCCAATGTCACGCATCAACACGAACGTCGCCTCGCTGAACGCTCAGCGGAACATTTCCCAGACAAACCAGGCCTTCGGCCGCACCGTGGGCCGGCTCTCCTCGGGGTTCCGGATCAACCGGGCCGCCGACGACGCCGCCGGCCTCGGGATCGCGAACCGGCTCCGCTCCGATATCCGGGCGCTGAACCAGGCGAGCCGGAACGCCACCCAGGCCAACTCCCTCCTCCAGGTGGCCGAGGGAGCGACGAACCAGGTCTCCGGCATCGTGGACCGCATGAAGGAGTTGGCCGCCCAGGCGGCCTCGGACAATGTGAACAACTCCGACCGGGCGCTCATCCAGGCCGAGTTTGCCCAGCTCCAGGCGGAGATCACCCGCATCGTGGACACCACGAAGTTCCAGGGGGTCTCCCTCCTGGGTGGGACGGAGCTGAACAACACCTCTGTGGACGCGCTGGAGACGGCGGTGAACGGGGTGGCCAACGCCGGGATCACCATCTCCGGCTCCCCCGCAGCCACTGGGGACTTCGCCATCACCGCCGCCTTCACCGCGGAGACCAACCCGGGGGATGGCGACGGAACGCTGGTCATCAGCGTGGACGGCAATCCGGTGCAGACCGTGTCGGGGCTGGGCGCCGCCCTCTCCGACGCCGACGGGTTCTCCTTCAGCGTGAACGGTCTCTCCTTCAGCGTCTCCATCGACGCCGGTGAGACCGTGGCCGGCGCGGACCTGGCCACGGCCCTGACCCAGTCGCTGAGCTTCGACGCCGACGACCTGGCGGGGAATCTCCAGTTCCTGGTGAGCGTGTCCGGGAACGCCACCGGGCCTGGCGGTGGAGCCGGGGCCGACTTCGTTTCCATGAGTGTCCAGGATCTCACTCTGGCCACCCTGGGACTGGACGCCTCCTCCCTGGCCACCCGGGATGATGCGGTGGCTGCGCTGGGGACCCTGGATTCGGCCATCGCCAACATTTCCAGTGCCTTCGGAGAGATCGGTGCGGCCCAGAACCGCCTCGACTTCGCCCAGGCGAACGTCGCCACCGCCATTGAGAACTTCTCTGCGGCAGAGTCGGTGATCCGGGATGCGGACTTCGCTGCCGAGGCCTCGGAGTTTGCTCGCCTGCAGATCCTGCAGCAGTCGCAGATCGCCATGCTGGCTCAGGCGAACGCCGCTCCCCAGGGCGTGCTCCAGCTCCTGTCGTAAGCCTGAACGGGAGAAGGGCGGGCTCCGGGCCGGATTCTCCGGCCCGGAGCTTCGCCCTACCTGATTTGGAGGTACGGAAATGACACCCCTCACCAGCGTCAGCGGACTCGCTTCCGGAATTGATTTCCAGGCTCTCGCCGACGCCATCATCGCGGCGAAGCGGGCCCCCATTCGGGCCCTGGAGAAGCAGATCGCCGGGAAGGAGGAGCGTTCCCAGGCCTACGTGTCGCTGGATGCCCGGCTCAAGGGACTCCAGGCGGCCGCCCGGGCCCTGGAGAAGCGAGACGGGCTGATCACCAAGTCTGTCTCGGTGGAGATGGGGGGAGGGGCACCCGCTTCCTTCCGGGCCACCGCCGGTCCTGGGGCGGCCCTGGGGAGCTACGATGTGTCAGTGCTCCAGCTCGCGACCTCGGAGAGGCTCGGTGGAGGCGTGTTCAGCGATCGGGCCGCCGAGCTGGGCATTGCTGGAAGCTTCGATGTGAACGGTGCCCAGGTCACCTTGGACCCCGGGGACTCCCTGGACGATGTGGTGGCGAGGATCAACGCCCTCGAGGGAGGCGAAGTGCGTGCCTCGGTGGTGAGGCTGGCGGAGGGAGAGGCGAAGCTTGTCCTCTCCAGCCGGCGGGAGGGAGCCCAGGGGATGGAGCTGGCGGACCCGGACGGTGTCCTGGTGGAGCTGGGACTCCTGACCGCCGCCGGCGAGCGATCCGAGGTGCTGCAGGCCGGGGCCGACGCCCGGCTGCGGGTGGAGGGGGTGGAAGTGACCCGGAGTTCCAACCGCATGGACGACGTGTTGGACGGGGTTACGTTCGAACTCCTCCAGGTCGATTCGGGGGGCGGCGGAATCATGCAGATCTCCCGCTCCACCGAAGGACTACGGAGCGCCATCGAAACCCTCGTGGAGGCATACAACGCCGTGGCCGGGTTCGCCCGGGCCCAGGCGGTCCCCATGGAGGGCCCTCGCCCCCCCCTCGCGGGGGATCCGGTCCTCCGATCGGTGGCGCGCGTGCTCCAGGCCGCCATGGGGGGGATGGGCACGGAAGAGGGCGAACCCGGCCCACGTCGTCTCGCGGACCTGGGGATCAGCCTTCAGGTCGACGGCACCTTCTCCATTGACCGGGCCCGCCTGGATGGGGCTCTGGCGTCCGATCCCGATAGGGTGGCTCGCCTTTTCGCGGTGCAGGGGGGGACCTCGGACCCCGGGGTCGCCTTCGTGACGGCGGGTGCGAATACCGAAGACGGATCCTACTCCCTGCAGGTTGACGCCATGGCCTCCGCCGCCCGGGCAGATGGAGCCTCGGTGCCGGGAACCCTGTCGGGAGTCGGAGAGGGCGACCGGGTGCGGATCCGCTCCCTGGATGGATCCAAGACGGCGGAAGTGGTCCTGCAGGACGGGATGACGCTGGAGGCACTGGCCGGGGCCCTGTCGTCGGCTCTGGCGGAAGAGGGCCTCGCAGTTGAGGCGGGCGTGGAGGGTGGCCGGCTCTTCCTTGCCCACTCCGAGATGGGGTCCCGTTCCGGGTTCCGGGTCGATCTGGACGGAGGGGCGGCGGTCCTCACCGGTCTGCCCGAGGGGGAGTTTCGCGGTACCGACGTGGAGGGCACGGTAAACGGTCAGGCGGCCCGGGGGGTGGGGAATCTCTTGGTGGTGGAGGGGGAGGGGCCCGCTCAGGGTCTCTCGATACAGATCTATACCCTCCCGCAGGGGGGGGAAGCAGTGGTCTCCCTCCGCAGGGGGATCGGTGCCCAGGTGCGACGACTGGTGACCAGGGTGACCGGAGACGGCTCGGGCTCTCTGAACCAGGCCAGGGATCGACTTCAGCAGGCGGCGGACCGGATGCGTTCCCGGGTTGAGACCATCGCGGATCGGTTGGATGTGCAGAGGGACGAGCTCAACCGCCGCTTCGCCGCGGTGGAGGAGGCCATCTCCAGGGCCCAGAGCCAGGGCACCTACCTGGCCGCTCAGCTCGATCAGATCGGAAGGTTCCAATACGGACCGCGGCGCCGTTGACGCTTCGCCCACGGAGGACACGACCATGAATTACGGAAGACGGAAGACCGACTGGGGGATGTATCAATCCAACGAGATCCTCTCCCGCCCCCCCGAGGCCCTGGTGGTCCTTCTTTACCAGCGGCTCCTGGTGGAGCTGCAGCGTGCGGACCGCCAGATCGGGGCGGGGGAACTGGAGGGGAAGGCCGTGAGTCTCTCCAAGGCCTCTTCCATCCTGTTCGAGCTGATGGGTTCCCTGAACCACGAGGTGGGCGGGGAGATCGCGGGGAGGTTGGCGGCGCTATACTCCTACTTCGTCCGGGAGATCCACGAGGTGGATCGTTCCCTGGACCGGAAGCGGCTGCAACGACTCGTGGAGGTCATCACGCCCCTCCACGAGTCCTGGTCCCGAGCGGCCCAGCAGTCCGTGGGGGGGGCTCCGGTGGCCGGATCGAACACCGCACCCGCCAATCCATGACCGCTGCGGGGTAAAGTTCCTGGGACTCGAGCCGATACCCTAGCGGACACGGGGGCGCGAGACGGACCCCAATTCTTCAAGGAGCCCAACCATGACGATCCAGCCCATCTTCGGGGAACCGGGACGGATCCGGGAAGCCCGTCGTAACCAGGAAGGGAATGAGGTGGGTGGCAAGGTGACGCCCCCCGCGCCCGTGGCCCCCAAGGAGGAGGCCGATCGGGTGGAGATCTCCCGTGAGGGTCGCGCTCAGGTGGAGCAAGCCGCTCTGTCCGGCACTCCCGGCCGGCTGCTGGACGACTCTCGCCTCGAAGCCATTCGCCTCCGGATCCAGGAGGGCGCCTACGACACGCCCGAGTCGGCGGAGGAAGTGGCTAGAAGGATCCTCGAAGCCGGCGACCTGGGGTTCTGAAGCCCCATGGCCCGAAATGAGGCAGGATCCACCGGGGGTTCGTCGTCGGCGAGGTCCTTTCCCTCACCCACGCGGGAGGAGGTCCTGGCCGATTCGGAGGAGACGCTCCGAGCCGTGGCTCGGGCTCTGGATGCCGTGGGCGGAGAGGGAGTGAACCGATCCGTTCGGGGGTTCCTCCCTCCGCTTCCGAGGGAGCGACTCTCCCTCGCCCGGGAGGAGTCGCTTGCTGAGCTCCCCCGTCCCGGCTTTGAGAGCGGCCATGTCGAAGAACTGGACCGAGCCTCGGGGAGGCAGCCTGGGAGTCCGGAGGGGGCATGATTGGACGGGGGCATCCGGCGGATCCCGCTCCTAGTCTTCGTCTTCCTTCCAGTCGACTCCACTCCTTGTCCCGTCGAGAACCTCCCGGAGGACCAGGGCCAGCTCCGCCTTTCGGTAGGGTTTGGAGAGGAGTCGCTCCTCTGGCTCAAGAAACACGTCCGTGGAACGGAGCTCCGGCGAGTACCCCGACGTGAAGACCACCCGGGTCTCGGGGTGGCGCCGGAGGACCTCCCGCGCCAGGGACCGACCGTCCATCCCACCGGGGAGGACGACATCGCTGAAGAGGACATCCACCGGTGCGTCAAGACCCTCCAGGAGGCGCAGCGCCGAGGGGCCATCCGTGGCTTCCAGAACGCTGTAGCCGAGGCTCTGGACCTGGATCTTGGTCGTCTCCCGGAGCTGGGGGTTGTCCTCCACGACCAGGACGGTCTCCCCGGCCCCGGAAGGGGCCGGTTCCGAGGTCGCTGCTGGGTCCCTGAGCGTCCGGTCCGGTTCCGTTCGCATCACCCGGGGCAGATAGATCTTCACGCTGGTGCCGGTTCCCGGGGAGCTGTGGATATCGACGTAGCCGCCCGACTGTTTGACGAAACCGTAGACCATGCTGAGACCCAAGCCGGTTCCCTTTCCTGGCGCCTTCGTGGTGAAAAACGGCTCGAAGGCAAGGGCTCGGGCTTCCTCCGTCATCCCGCTTCCCGTATCGCGCACCTCTATCTCCACGAAGTCTCCCCCGGTAGCGTAGGGGTGAGCCGCCTCGTAGTCCGGGCCCAACTCGACATTTCGGACCCGGATTTCCAGTACGCCCCCCTTCGGCATGGCGTCCCTGGCGTTGTTGGCCAGGTTCACCAGGGCCGAGCTCAACTGCTCGCCATCGATACGTACGGGGTAGAGCTCCGGGTCAATCCCCACCTCCATCCGAATGTCCTCGCCGAGGGTGTGCAAGAGGAGGGCCACCGCCTCCTCCGCCACCGTTCCCACATCCGTGGTCTTCGGGGAGAGCGGCTGACGACGAGCGAAGGAGAGGAGGCTCCGGGTCAGCTCGGCCCCCTTGGAGGCTGCCAGGAAGGCGGACTCAACCTGCCGCCGGGCCGCCGGCTCCAGTTCCGGACGCTCCCTCAGCATCTCCAGCTGGCCGAAGATCACTCCCAGGTAGTTGTTGAAGTCATGGGCCAGTCCACCGGTCAGCTTCCCCAGGGCCTCCATTTTCTGGGATCTCCAGAATTTCTCTTCCGCCCGAAGTCGCTCTGTGTCGTCTGAGAGCACGGTCACACTTCCTCCGCGCCGTGACGGTAGGGTCGTCACGGACAACGTCCGGCCGTCGGGAAGATGAGTGGTGACGGCGATTCCGTCGGCACGGCGATGCCTTGTGACCTGTTCGTCGATGTACTCCTTCCGGCCCATGCCCTCGGGGGCTTGCAGCAGTCCGGAGGAGAGGGCGTCCGCCACCACTTCCCGGACGTGGGAACGGGATTCGACGGCGCTCCGGAGGCTCGGGAGGAACTTCAGGGCCTGGCTGTTAGCCTGCACCACCCGGTCCTCCGGGTCCCACATGACGATGCCCTCGCGAATGCTCTGGACCGCATCCAGGAAGTTCGCCTGGGCGGTGGCTAGGTCCTCTTGGGTCCGCTGTTCCTCCGCGTGGCAGCGGACCAGGGCCAGAATCTCTCCTCTCGCTCCAGGGATCCCCGAAAGCTTCACCGAGGCGGGGAAACGGGTTCCATCGCGGCGCACCCCCAGGACCCGGTTCGAGGGAGGAAGGGAATCGGGGACCGCGGGCCCGAGAGGTGTAGAAGTCTCTGCTCCCTCGGCTCGCGGCACGGGAGCCTGCCGCTCCACCCATGGCTCCTCCAGCTCAGTCGGCAGAACCGACCCAAGGTCCTGACCCTCCAACTCCCCTGGCTCACACCCGAAGAGTTCAGCCGCCCTTGCGTTGGCCTGGAGGATCCGTCCTCGGACATCCGCCAGTAGCAAAGCATCCGGCGCCAGAGCCAGGAGTCGGTCCATTCGTACCCGAGCGGTCTGAAGCGCGATCTCCCTGGACAGGATCACGCTGAAGAGGCGGAGGAGGGCTCGGACGTTGGATTCCTCGGAGAAGACACGACGGGAGACAGCCACGAGGTGGCCCGCCATCGGTTGGCAGGGAGTACCCAGGGGAACCGATCCCCATGCCTCGAAGTCTGCCCCTGCCAGAAAGGGATTCGCGGGAAACCGCTCCCTCAACCCCTCCCTGATGAACGTTTCGCCTCGACCCCACGGATCTCCGCAGGGAGTGCCCTCCATGCTGAGCCGCCGGGGCGGTGCGGTGGCTACGGGGTCTGCCTCAGCCCAGGCCAGGGTCACCGGTCGGTCGGGGTAGAGTGGGTCATGGAGCAGGACCAGGACCAGGTCCACATCCAGGAGCTGGCGAAGCCGGCGAGCTCCCTCTTCATAGAGCGCCGCTCCCTGCAGGCTTGCCAGCCGTGAGGAGAGGTAGCCGATGGCCCGCTCCACGACCCGCTCCGACCGTTCGGAGTTGCCGGGGGAGGGAACCTTCATGGAAGTGTCAGGGGACATAGGCCAGGTACGCTCGAATGCGAGGTTCTCTGCGTGCGGTTGTCGGCAATATTCGACGGCAACCATTGGGTTGCTGGATCGGAAAGGTAGAGGCAAGCTTCACGGCAAGTCACCAAGAACGGGGACCAGCGGAAGAAGCGCAAGTTTTGCGGGGTCCCTTGCGTGGAAGCAAGGATGGGTCGGCGGTCCGGGCGGGGTCGACGGAAGGCCGGAGCCCTGGCTCTGCCTCGGAGAACAGGACCTGATCGAGATGTGTGCCCGGCTGTAGGACTCCGGGTATTCCGTCGTTCAGGGCGATGCTTCGGGTCCTGACCATCGGACTCACTTCCCCGAGGGCGTGTGGAGGCTCGGGGGATGGAGGCGGCGGGGGCCCTTCCCAAGGCGAATCCCCCGACGAATCCGGGGGGGCCGAACGACAGTCCCCTCCTCCCTGGCCCCGCTCGGGCCCCCGTCCCGACCCCCTCCGGTCCTTGCCCACTCCGGTGGCTCCGGCGTAGAAGTGGTGGGGGAGCGTGGACTCCCCTCCCGAGCATCCCCATCAAGGCCCCGCCCATGTCCAAAGACGCCC
>REED01000034.1 GCA_007695225.1 Gemmatimonadales bacterium | reverse complement strand
ATTCGGCCTACGAAGAGGCCGCACAGGATCCGGCCTTCATGCAGGACATGGGGACCATCAGCGAGACGTTTGGCATCACGGCGCTCCGCCCCTCCTTCCCGGCGGCACCCTCCAGCGCCGAACCCCGCGCCCCACCATCAATGGCGGGCGGTCTCGACCCAGATGGGGTTGCTCATGGCCCCGTGAACCATCCCTGCGCCCGGGAATCCCCGGCAGTTTCGGGAGCCCGAGCGCTCCTCAAGCTTGGAGCCTGTCGAGAGGACATCGCGAGGGCCGTCTCAAGCGGGTTCGCCGGTGCGAGGTAACCCCTCTGCGTCTTCCGCTGCGGCTCAGGTGTCCCTACAGAGCCCGAAACGCGCGGCCCCCAGTCGCCGACTGCAGGAGCCCTTCGTTAGGTAGCCGTTTCGGGTCCAGGGAACCCTCCAGAGTTGTCCTCGGTACACAATATGATGAATAAGTCATATGGCCGTCTGGAAACAGAAAGTTGCCGGTTACGAGGTCCGAATCCACGACGCGGACCATCCACCGCCCCACTGTCACGTCATCGTCGGCGGAAGGGACGTGAAGGTGGACCTGTGGAGCCTCGAGGTGGTCAACCCACCACCAAACGAGCTACCCGGGAAACTGCGCCGAAAGCTCTTGAGCCTTCAGGAGGAGCTGTTGGAGGCATGGGAGCAGGTCTTGGAGATCCCGCCGGGCGGGAGTCCGCTCTGGGACGAACAGAAAGAGGACGTGAAGGATGACGAGTAGTAGCGCACCGTCGACCGCGTTCGACATGACGGCCATCGGCCGGAAGGACCTTCGTGATCGCCTTCGTCATGCACTTGAGGAGATGGAGGGTACGGGCTCTGTGGACGAGTCCGAAGACTTCTGGACCTCGTTCGTGGCGTCGAGGAAGAGGCACGGTCAGCGTCCCACCCTGGTCTTGGGCAATCTGGCGTCCGTCGTTCAAGAGTTCCGGAAGCACAGGGTGCACGATTGGACGACCTACGTGAGAAATTCCCATTGCTACTTCGTGACCTTTGTGCGGACTGAGCAGGACAAGAGCTACGCCGCCTGGGTGGACGACCTGGTCAAGGCAAGCGACCTGCGCGTCAATGTCTGCAACGATGTGACGGACTGGTCCATCGTGACGAAGTGTCTCCGCTCCGCAGTGGCGGCCCTTCAGCCACAGGCTCTCATTGATGTCCGGTTTCTTCCTGACCAACGGCAGTTCCGGGTGCAATTTGGCGACGGTCGGACCGGTACCTTCGGCCTGGACGAGATCGGCCTGAGCGAACGAGAAGATCTGATTCCTGAGTCGGCGACTGTAGGAGAGTTCGGCACTACTGTCGAACTGGCAACCGTATCCGGAGGCCTCTTCGAAATCGATGGGGCTGCTCTCCGGGCACTGGTCGATGAGGATCTTCGGAGACAGATTGCCGAACAAGGCAAGAACCAGACGATTGCCTTGGGGGGGCTGCTTCGTGAGAAGCGCAAGCAGGCTGGTTTGACACAGGCCGAGCTTGGCGAGCGCGCGGGGTTGGATCAGGCAGTCATCTCGCGGATTGAACGAGGTCGGGTGAGGCCACGGATCGACACCCTCAGGCAGTTCGCGAACGCGTTGGACTTGAGCGTTGGCCAACTCCTATCGCCATAGGCTCCCTGACCGAAGGCGGTCCGGTCCGCCTCCCATTCCTCCAGCGTGCCGAAATCCGGGTTGGAGGCCGGGAGCTCCTCCACCTCCGGGGGGAGGCCGGGACTCTTCGCGGCCAGCCAGGCCCGCGCCGTCTCCACGGCGCTCCGCCCCTCCTTCCACTGAACCCCTGATTCTGGAGAGGCGTACGGGCGGTCTCGACCCGGCTGGCGTTGGTCTTGGCCCCGTGAACCATCCCTGCGCCCGGGATTATCCGACAGTTTCGGGAGCCCGGAGCTGGGTTCCTGCTTCGACGCCGACGCCGAATTCATCGAGATGAACGTCCCGTGACGTGTTCGCTCTCACGCCCCTTCGCGACAGTTCCATGCGCCTGTCAGGTAAGCCCCTTTGAGCCCCCTTGCGAGTGATATCATAAAACGATATCATTGCGGATGAACTCGGCCCAGCGAAAGACGCTCGAGGCCATCTTCGATACGCCGACACGCGCCGATATTCGGTGGTCGAAGGTCGAAAGTCTCGTGAAGGCGTTGGGTGGCGATGTCACGGAGGGCCGTGGCTCCCGGGTCCGATTTCGTCTCGGGGAGCGGGTGGCGACGTTCCACGGACCGCATCCGCAGCGTGTGACCGGGAAGGCTACTCTGCAAGATGTCAGGCGTTTCTTGGAGAATGCGGGGATCAAGCCATGATCGAGTACAAGGGATTCAGCGGCGTGTTTGAGTTCGATCCCTCCATCGATGCATTTCATGGTCGTGTGGTGGGGCTTCAGGATGTCGTGACGTTTCAAGGCCACTCGATCGACGAGCTGCGACGGGAGATGGCCGAGTCGGTGGACGACTATCTGGAGCTCTGCGCGGAGGTGGGGAAGGATCCGGAACGCCCCTACCGCGGGGAGTTCCTCGTCCGTACGACGCCGGAGCTGCACCGCGCCGCCGCAACCGCGGCAGAAACGTCAGGCCTGAGTCTGAACGCCTGGGTTGAAGCTGTCATCGGGACCGTCGTGAAGGAGCGTCGCGCTTCCGCGATGCGTACCCCCAAGCCGGGGAAGGCCGGGGGTTCCAAGAAAAGACCCCGGGGAAGGTCGACAGGCTCGGCACGCGGGGCTTCCTGACGAGGGTTGGACCGCATGGAAAGCCTGCGGGCGCCCACCTGCCCGTGGAGCCTTGATCATGTCACACATCCGCCTCGGATCGAAGGGCCTTCAGGATCTCCTCAAACACCCAATCGGCAGGGGCCTGAGCCGGCACCGGGTCAGCGCGATGCCGCCAACGCCTGGTCCAGGTCCGCCAGGATGTCCTCTTCGTGCTCGATCCCCACGCAGAGCCGGATCATGTCGGGTCGAACCCCCACGCGCTCCTGCTCCTCCTCGGTGAGCTGGCGGTGCGTCGTGGAGGCCGGATGGGTCGCCAGCGACTTCGTGTCCCCGATGTTCACGAGGCGCGTGAAGAGCTTGAGGGAATCATAGAACTTCACCCCCGCATCGAACCCGCCCTTGATCCCGAAGGAGAGGAGCGCGGAAGGCTTTCCGTCCGTGTACTTCTGCGCCAGCTCGTAGTAGGGGGAATCGGGGAGCCCCGGGTACTTCACCCATTCCACCTGGGGATGCTCCCGGAGGAAGTTGGCCACCGCCTTGGCGTTCTCAACGTGGCGCTCCATGCGCAGCGAGAGGGTCTGGATTCCCTGGAGGATGCCCCAGGCGTTGAAGGGGCTGATGGCGGAACCGGTGTTCCGGAGCGGCACCGTGCGGGCGCGGCCGATGTAGGCGGCCGGGCCCAGAGCCTCCGTGTAGACGAGCCCGTGATAGGCGGGCTCCGGCTGGTTGAGCATGGGGAACCGATCCGCATGCTCCGCCCAGGGGAAACCGCCGCTGTCCACGATCATGCCGCCCAGGCTCGTTCCATGGCCTCCGATGTACTTGGTCATGGAGTGAACCACGATGTCCGCCCCCCACCGAATGGGCTTCATGAGCACCGGGGTCGGGACCGTGTTGTCCACGATCAGGGGCACTCCGTGGCTGTGGGCCATGTCGGCAATGGCCTCCAGGTCGGGGATGTTCCCGGCGGGGTTCCCGATGCTCTCACAGAAGACCGCAGCCGTCTTGGAATCGATGAGCTTCTCGAGGGCCGCGGCCGAGTCGTCCTCGGCGAAGCGGACCTCGATCCCCTGGGAAGGCAGCATGTGGGCGAAGAGGGTGTACGTGCCGCCATAGAGCTGCGGGACGCTCACGATGTTGTTGCCCACCTGGGCCAGGGTCAGGATCGAATAGTTGATGGCCGCACTCCCGGCGCTCGTGGCGAGCCCGGCGATCCCGCCCTCCAGGCTGCTCACCCGCTCCTCCAGGACGGCCTGGGTGGGGTTCATGATCCGGGTGTAGATGTTCCCCTCGACCTCGAGGTTGAAGAGCGCGGCCCCGTGCGCGGCGTCGTCAAAGGCATAGGCCACCGTCTGGTAGATGGGCACGGCCACGGCCTTGGTGGTGGGGTCGGGCGTGTATCCTGCATGGATGGAAAGCGTCTCGTCGCGCATCTCGGATTCTCGGTGGTGATGATGGGTGAGGAGGAGCCGCCCGGGGGGCGTCAGCCTTTGGCGAGACCCAGGGGGTCGTCCGGGTCGATCCCGGCGCTCAAGGGCACGCCGCGCTCCACGTCGGTCAAGCGGTAGACGAGCCCCAGCCAGTTGTTGAAGAGGGTCTTTCCGGTGTCGGTCCAGGTGTTCTCCAGGAGCACCTCGATGCTGGACTCCGGGAAGGCCGGAAGAGGGGCGCCGGCCGCTTGCGCCGCGATCCCCTCCTCCAGGTATTCCCGGGCGACCCGGGCCGCGGGAGGGGGAAGGTAGTTGTCCGGTTGGGGCGGGATCCCGTCCAACTCACCGGTGAGGTAGCGGAATACCTCGCGCTTGTACTCCTTCAGGAGGCTCGTCGTATCGTACTCGGGGTGCCCCTGGAAGTAGACGAACCGGATCCCGTCGGCGCTGGTCCCCAGGTGGAAGTCCCCCTCGATGCTCTCCACCAGGACCCGGACCCCCACCTCCTCCATCTGGCGCGAGGTGATCTCGTTCCACCGGGAGTGGGGAACGTCGAAGCTCGTGTTCGCTCCCTGGAGAAGGGGGTGCTTCGCCCCCACGGCCCGGTGTCGGTATACGCCCCAGCGCTTGCTCAGGAGCGGGCGCCTCCGGACTCCGTGGAAGAGCTGCGCCAGGGAGTGGGTGGCCAGGCACGAGCAGAGGACCGACGTCACGTTCTCCCCTGCCCAGGCGATGACCTCCTGCAGCGGCTCCCAGAATCCCTCCATGTCGAGACTGGGGTTCGTGACGTTCGCTCCCGACACGATGAGGCCGTCGAGCCCCTCTTCCCGCAGGCGCTCGAAGGGTTCGTAGTAGCGTTCGATGTAGGCCTGCACCTCGGGGGCGCGGGCCAGCCCCGGCACGGTGAACGGATGCACGTAGATCTGGACGATCTGGTTCGCCCCGCCCAGAAGGCGGATGAACTGCTGCTCCGTCGCCCGAAGGGCCGCGTCGGGCATCATGTTCAGGATCCCGACGTGGAGTTCCCTGATGTCCTGCTTCAGCGCCGCGCTCAGCGGTAGGATGGTCTCTCCCTCTCGCCGGAGCGCCTCGAACGCGGGCAACTCCGAGTGCGCGATGATGGGCATTCGGCGTCTGGAGCTGAAGAAAGGGGGGGGCGGGAGGGTCCGCAGGACCGATCGCGCCGTCGGGAGCATAATTATGGGAGGCCTTCTTCCCCCTGAGGGCGGCGCAAGTTCCGGGCGGGGACCGGAAGGCGCCAGGAGAGTATAGTCAGGCGTCGGTCTTCATCCGGCACGTGCTCATGCCGAGCAGGGTGTAGGCGGGGCAGCTGCCCAGAAGGCCGGTGGCAATGGGGATGAGGCCCACGAGCCCCCAGAGCGTCTGGGGTCCGACGAATACCAGGCTCAGCAGTACCAGCCCGAAGGTGACGCGCAGTACGCGATCGGCGGTGCCCTCGTTGCGGGGAAAGAAGCGGGTCATGTTCATGCTCCTGGGTGAAGGGGGGATGGAGACATCGGTGGAAGGGATCGAGTCCCGTCGGGGCTTGCGTTACGGCAGCCGAATCCGGTCTTCGGGCAGGAGTGGGGCGTGGATGGGATCACGCCGGACGCGCGTGGCCTGTTCGAAGGCGTACCCGAGGCCAAGCAGTCGAGGCTCACTGAAGGCAGGCCCAAAGAATGAGATGGCGACGGGCAACCCTTCACCCGTGAACCCAGCCGGCACGATGAGGTCGGGAAATCCGGTGAGGTTTGCGATGTTGGTGGCTGAGACCACCGGACCGCCTCCGCTTCCTTCAAGGAGCGCTGGGCGAGTAGGCGAGGTGGGGTAGACCATGGCGTCCAGGTTTTCAGAGGCGAGGATCCCCTCCACCAGGCTCCGAGCGAGGGGAAGGCCGTGGTCCCGCATGGCCACATACTCGTGACCGGACTTCTCCCCACTCGCTTCCTCCAGTTGGAAGAGTCTCCACCGGGCCGGGTTGGGGAAGCCTCCGTCGGGGGTGAGCGACGTGATTTCAAGGGAGCGCGCCACCAGGTCTTCGACGCTCTTGGGATAGTCGGGGCCGAGAGTCGCCAGGTAGTCGACGATCTCGGCGCGGAAGTCCGGCCACCGGATGGTCGTGTACCAGTCTGCCTTGGCTTCCAGGAACCACCGAGGGTAGCGCACCTCCACGACCGTGGCTCCTGCGGCCCGCATGGTTTCAAGGGCGGCCTCGATGATCCAGTCCACGTGGTCATCATAGCCCATGAAATCCCGCGCAACTCCGATCCGGGCCCCCTGGAGCGCGTCGGCATCCAGGAACCGGGTATAGTCCGACTCATACCGGTCCTGGCTCTTGAGCGTGGCCTCATCCGCCGGATCCACCCCCGTCATGGCTCCCAACATCACGGCCACGTCATACACGCTTCGGGTCATGGGCCCCGCCATGTCGAACGTCAGGGAAAGGGGGACGATTCCACTCCGACTCAGGAGGCCGTGGGTGGGTTTGAGTCCCACGATTCCGTTGCTGGCCGCGGGTCCCCGTACGGAGCCGCCTGTATCGGTTCCGATCCCCAGCTGAACCAGGCTGGCGGACACCGCTACGCCCGTTCCACCAGAGGATCCTGACGGTGTGTGGGCAAGAGAGTGGGGGTTCCGCATGGGGCCGGCCACCGAGCTCATGACCGCTCCCCCGGCGAACTCACTCATGTTCAGCTTGGCCAGGATGATGGCCCCCGCCTCCCGGAGTCTCTCCACGATGAACGCGTCCTGCGACGGGATCGAGCCGGCAAGGAGGAGAGATCCTGCGGTGGTAGGCATGTCATGCGTATCGATGTTGTCCTTCAGGGCCACGGGAATGCCATGGAGTGGAGACCTGGGTCCCTGCTCGCGGCGTTCCCGATCCAGCGCCCTCGCCGTTTCGATGGCGTCTGGATTCACCCAGAGGATGGAGTTCAGCTGGGGACCCTTCCGATCATACACGTCGATTCGCGCAAGATACCGCTCGACCAGCTCCTCCGAGGTGAGGGTTCCGGCCGCGAAGGCCGCATTCAGATCCGCTACCGTGGCCTCTGAGAGCGAGAGCTCCTGACCGGAAACCGCCTGCCCGGAAACCGATGCGGCCGGAAGGCAACATGCCCATAGAACCACTGCGAGAATGGGGGCTCGAAGTCCGGATGGGGAAACCCGCGCTGTACACCTCATCGAAACTCGCTCCGGTGGTGGAATGGGACCGGTCTGTGTGGGACAGGTCTGGATGGGACAGGTCTGGATGGGACAGGTCTGAACAGGACAGGTCCGAGGAAGAGCAGCAGGAGCACTGCCGCCCCAGGGGATCCAGAGAGCGGCCCCATCTTATCACCCATCGGTCCAGAGGACCACGCGCCCCGGGTATATGACCCGGGCCTGGGTCGACGCCCGACATCAGGGTGCGGGATCGGGATGGTGCGGGATCGGGGACGCCCAGGCGTCGCGCGGGGGGGCGGTCCGGCTCCGAGGCCCCTCAGCCTCCCTGACCCAGGATCCATCCCTCCACCCTGCGGACCCCATCCGCGTCCGGGGTCCCCTCCCCCCGGTGGCCCAGCACCACCTCGAGCATGGACAGGAGCCCCAGGAGGGCGTCAAAGGGATCCTCGCCATCCTTGGATGGACCGAACCCGTCCTCGATCAGAGCCGACAGGTGGGGATCGAGGACCACCGGACGCCGGCCGGCCCACGCCTTCAGCGGGTCCCGCTGCGCCTGCCGCCCTTCCTGCGACCGCTTGCTCCACCGCGGGCCCGGGGGCTCCATTCCCAGGTGGAGGCACGCCTCCGCCGGGTACGTCTCCGCCACGACCACCCCTCTGCCGGCCAGGAGCTCGTGGAGGCTCCCGTCGAAGGGCCAGAGGGCCAGGTCGAGATGGGGGCTCCGGAGCGCCGGAGCCAGTACGTCCCGCCATCCGATGATCGCCGCCTTCCCGACCTGCTTTCCCCCCAGGGTCCAGAAGAGGGAGGAAGCGGCCCCCCGGGTGCCGTTTCGCCGCTCACACGCCCGCAGGAGGTCGGTCATGGAGGCCACGCCCAGGCCCTTCGTGAGGTGGGCCTGACGGGTCCCCCCCGGTCGCATGGGATAGAAGGGTCGGGTAAGTCCGATCTCGTCGGCCGACTCCGCCACCTCGTAGAATCGGGACCAGCGCCCCTCCCCCAGGGCCGATAGGACCTCCCGGAATCCCTGGATCCCCGCACGGCGGGCGTAGGCTTCCGGGAGGCCGATGGGGAAGTCGAACCCCACCAGCACCGGGCCATCCCCGCTCCGGTGCGTGAGCCGGTCGAGAAGGGACGCCGCCTCCCCCACGGGCTCCGGCGCCGAGACCCGGTAGCTCCCGTCGCCCTGCCGCCCGGCCACGCACATCCAGCGCTTCTTCGGGTTGGACCCCCAGTCCGCGTGGACAACGAGGGAGGGGGCGACAGGGGGCGGGCCGACGAGGGGCGGGGCTACGAGGGGCCGGGCCACCGAGGGCGCGACCGGGGGCGCGACGGCCCGGGGCAGGGGAGGGCTCACCCCTCCGCCAACCCGAGTTGGGTCATCATGGCCATGGTGTCGTAGTAGTCACGCTCCCGGACGATCCACCCGTCCCGGACTTCCGCGACGCTGCAGGCCACGACCTCCATCTTCCGGCCGGTGGGCGCGATCCCCTCGAGTTCGCCCTGGTGGGTTCCGCTGAAGGTGTACTCGATGACCGACACGCCGTCGCCGGCCAGATGCTGACGCTGAATCTCGATCCGGAGGTCGGGGAAGGCGCCGGTGAAGGTCTTGATGATTTCCGCGACGACCTCCCGCGCCGGGTGTTCGTCACCATCCGTGGTCATGTAGACCGCGTCCGGGTGGTAGATCTGTGTGACCCTTCCCGGGTCCTGCGCCTCCACCGCCGCGAAGACGGAGCGATGGAGTTCGGCGATCTTGTCCATGGGTTCACCTCCGGTCTCGTGTTGCTTCCAGTCCTTCTGCACGTCCCGCACGGAGGACGTTCCCATGAACCTCAGGACCTCGTCCACGAATCGGTCAGGGGCCGTGTTCATGGGCTCATGGGAATGCCCGTCGATGACCTCCACCCGGCTGTCGGGAAGGGCGTCCGCCAATGCCCGCACTGCGTCCTTCGAGAACGGAGGGCTCTCTCCCCCCACCATGAGCAGGGTCGGCTGGGTCATGTCTCGGAAACGCCCAGGCTCGAGTTCGTACCGGGCGATCTCCGTTCCGTCTGCTGAGGTGACGACTTCCATGGGGCCTCCCGCGAGGATGAAGGATAGGGGCCAAGGAAAGCCGGTGGTGCGGTTCGGAATGGGGTTCCGGGAATGGTATTCCGGGCACTCCGGCCCTCCACGGTGGGCTACACCGGAGCCGTCCTGATGGTCGGCAGGCGACGCTCCCCAATGGGTCCCCGGCTCGGAATCAAGGACCACCGGGCGCCGAAATCCCTCTCCGCCTTGACCACGCCTCGTGGTGTCCTCGATCATCACTTCAGATCCAACTCCACGCACACTCGTCCAACGCTGCGGATTCCTATGCCTCCTGGTCGAAACGCCCCCTGCCCCTGCGGGTCCGGAAGGAAGTACAAGAGCTGCTGCTTGCAGAGGGACCTGGAGCGCGAGGCGGAACGGATCCTGGAGGACCAGGGCGACGGGACACCAGGATCGGAGAGCCTCTATGCCGACCCGGAGACGAAGGCGCGCCTGGAGGCGTCCGCCCGGAGGGATCGCACCTGGGAGGTGGCGGCCATCCCCCTCCCGTCGACCATCGAATCGGATCCCGATTGCCGCCCGGTGGTGGTGATGGTAGCCACCCGGGATGCGGTGCTGGCCATGGACCTCCTCCCGACGCTTTCCGGCGAGACCCAGGCGGTGGCCTCCGCCCTCCATGACATCCTGAAGGAAGCCATGCGGCTGTCCGGCGGCAGCCCCCGGTTGCTGCACGTGGCCCACCTTGAGGTGGCCATGATGCTCGCTCCCCTCCTTACTGACTTGGGGGTCGAAGTCGAGGCGCTGGGAGGGTTCGATCGCATCCATGACCCGGCCCGGTCCCTGGTGGAGGACTTGTCCGGCGTGGACCTATGGCCTCCCATGTCGAAGCCGGAGACATGGTCTGCGTGGCAGCTCCCCGAGGCTGACGTGTCCGCCCTCTTCCGGGCTGCGGCGGATTTCTTCCGGGCGGCGCCGTGGACCGTTCTGGGGGACAGCAATCCCCTGGCCTTCGTGCCTCGGGACGGGGCGCCCTGGGCGGGGGCCGTGATGGGGAAGGGGGGAGAGGTCTTCGGCCTCGCCCTGTACGAGTACCCGCAAGATCTGGTGCGCCTTTACCAGGACGACACCGACGGCCAGGACGTCGGCGGATACGGCGCCTCAGGACCCCTGGGGGACCTGGAAGGACGCGTCATCACCCTCATCTTCGAAAAAGCACATGATCTGCCCCGGCCCATGCGGCGGGAGGTGGCCCGGAAGGGGTGGGAGGTCGCGTCGCCCTCGGGCTACCCCACCCTCGTGGTGCTGAATACGCCCGGCGGCGGCGTAAGGCGAGCGGACGTTCGCATCCTGACGGAAGCCCTTGGCCTCGTCCCCGGTTATCTGGCCGCGGTGGAGCGGGCCGACCACGCGGGGGCCGCCCTCCCCGAGTGGACCAGCCCGGAAACCGGTACCGTTGTGTACCCCCTCGGCCCGTCCGGAGCGGCCAGGCCGTCCCTGATCCTCCAGCCCGGGTACGCCCAGGGCCCCGCCGCTCGACCCGGAGCCTTTCTCGCCACCCAGGAGGGAGCGGAGGACCCGGATGCCGCGTTCGAGGAGGCATACCGCGCCGCCATCGACCTGGTGAACGGATTCGGTAACGCGCTCCACCAGGAGGGTATGGGCGAGCCGACGATCATGACCCACGTGAGAAACGTGGCGGCGTTCGTGCAGTTCCTGGTAGGGATGGAGGGCGTGCCCCTGACCGGCCTCCATGAACGTGACCTCCGGTCGTTCCTGCTGGACTGGCACCCCCGCACCTTTGAGGGCGGCCGCACCCGGGCTCGGCGAATGCCCGTCTCCCTGGAGCGGTTCCTGGAGTTCCTGGAGTGGGCCGTCGGGCTCGAATGCCCCTGGGCCGCGGACGTGCTGGAGGACCGGGACCACATCCGGTTCCGCCTCGAGACCGCCCCAAGGGGAAGCCTGATGGATCCCGAGGTCGTGGATTGGCGGTACCCCATCCAGGAGGAGATCGAGCGGCGCCTCCTTCGTCCCCATCTGGAACTCGTGCTGGAGTTGGGGACCGACCTGGAGTCCGACCGGGGCAGCAACCTGATCCGGGAGCTCACCCGGAGCTGGCTCCTGTGGCGGGATGAGCTCATCGAGTCCGGCATCCGGGCGGACGACGAACTCTGGGATCCCCTCGTGGAACGCCAGCGAGACTGGATGGAGGAGAAGGGGATGCTGTGACGGGGGGGGCGGCATTGCGGGCTTCCCCCCGTCCTTGGAGCTTTGAGTGCCCCCGTACCCACTGATCCGGAACCTCATGGATTCCCTCGCTTCTTCCGCCGCAACCTCCGAAAGGCCGCGCCGGCCCACCACGATGACGGGACTCCGGGTCCTCCTGGGGCTGGCCCTGGCCCTGGTCCTGGCCCCATCCCTCTTGGACGCCCAGTCTCCCCCCTCGGCCCCGGGGGACTCGCCCCTCCACCTGGAGGTCCAGGAGCGGGTGCTGGACAACGGGTTGACGGTCCTGGTCTGGGAACGGCCCAGCGCCGGACGGATCGGAGCCCGGGTCTTCTACCGGGCGGACATTGCCGCGGAGCGACCGGGCACGGTGGGGCTCGTCCACATGCTGGAGCACTACCTCTTCATGGGGTCCTTCCGGGTGGGAACCTCGGACTGGGACGCGGAGCGTCCCTTCGCCGAAGCGGTGGAGCGGATCGAACGGCAGATCACCGATGAACGGAACCGGAACGCCCAGTGCTTCCTCCAGCGGGAGGTCTTCGCCGAGGTGGAGGTCCATTGCACGAACCCCCGCCTGGATTCCCTCCAGGCCGCGCTGGATGAGGCCTTCGCCGAGCAGATGCGCTACGCCAGCGGCACCGACTTCGACTGGATCTACCAGCCTGCGGGGGGGACGGGTCTGACCGCCTCCACGGGGCGGGACTGGATGAAGTTCGACATCGACCTTCCCGCCTCGGCCCTGGAGCTCTTCATGTGGATGGAGCGGAGCCGGGTCGAGAACCCGGTCTTCCGCTTCTTCGAGCCCGAGCGGGAGGTGGTGGTGGACCAGATCCGGCGGGCCGACAACCGCCCCGACGGCCCCTTCGATCGGGTGCTCCGCTCCATGACCTACGACGCCCATCCCTACGGCTGGGCCCACTGGTTCAGCGACCTGACCCGGGCCACCCGGGAGGACCACTGGGAGATCTTCTATCGGTATTTCATCCCCCAGAACACCGTCATCGTGGTGGTGGGAGAGATCGAAGCCCAGGAGGTCTTCCGCCAGGCGGAACGGTACTGGGGAAGCTGGAGGAAGGGACGCCCGGGTCCCCGGCTCCGCACGGTGGAGCCGCCCCCCGTGGGAGAGAAGCGCCTGGAGGTGACGGCCGCGGCGGGACCGGCCGTGGTGGTGAACGTGCCCATGCCGGCGGTGGGGCACGACGACGCTCCGGCCTTCGAGGTCCTGGCGGAGATCCTGGGGGGGGACCAGGGCCTCCTGGCGGCGGAGTTGGTGCACGGTCGAGGTGTGGCCACCGGCACGGCGGCCTCGGCGACGCCGGCCAAGTATCCCTCCCACATGATGATCCGGGCGAACACCCGCACCAACGCCGACCTGGCCGCCGCGGAAGAGGCCATGGAGGCGGTCCTGGAGCGCGTGGCCCGGGGTGAGGTGGATCCGGACCGTCTGGCTGCCGCCGTGGACCGGATGGTGCTCCGCATGGCGGGAGGGCTGGAGCGGGTGGGCCCCAGCGCCGTCCGGATCGGGGCCATGGAGGCCATCTACGGGTGGACCCACCTGAACGAGCTCCCCAGCCTGTGGGAGGGTGTCACCGCCGACGACCTGGCCCGGGTGGTCCGGACCTACTTCCCCCGTGAGATGCGGACGGTGGGGGTGCTGAGGCGGGAGGAAGGGGGCGGGGAGCAGGTGTCCGAGGGCAGCGGGATCACTGCCTCCCCGGTCACCGCCCCGGGCTCCGACGGCGGCGGGGTCACCACCGCCCCGGGCTCCGACGACGTCTGGAGCTGGGAGCCCCCCCGGGCCCGGGCCCGGATTCCCCTCCGACCCCGGGAGGGCGGCCTTTCCCCCATGGACGCCCACAGCTGGGACCTGGATCCCGAGGAGCCCCGCTCCCACGCCCTGGCCGAGATGCCCTGGTATGCTCCCCCCTGGATGGCCGGCTACCGTCCTTCGCGGTTCACCGAGGCGCCTCCGGTGGAGAGCTGGGAACCCCTCATGCCCCGTCCCGCCGCTCCCGATCTTCCCCAGGCGGACCGGGCCCGCCGGACCCTGGAGGGAGGCTACCCGGTCTTCGTGGCCCGGGACGAGCTCCTTCCCATGGTGCAGCTCACCGCCCTGGTGCGCTCGGGCACCCTGGCCGATCCGGAGGGGCGGGAGGGGCTGGCCGAGCTCACGACCCGGGTGGTGACCCGGGGAGGAGCCGGAGACCTGGACCCGGAAGCCTTCGAAGCCCGCCTACGGGAGCTGGGGGCCACCCTCTCGGCCCAGGTCCACGGCCACCATACCCGGATCCATATCCAGGTCGCCCCTGAGCACGCCCCAGAGGCGGCCCGGCTCCTGGCCGGGATGGTTCGGGCTCCGACCCTGGACCGTGGGACCTTCGAGGGGGAGCGGGAGCGGATCGCAGTGGGTGCCGAGCGGGCCCTGGACGCCGCCCCGGGGCTTCTCCAACACACCTTTCACTCGACCCTCTTCCCCGAGACCCACCCCCTGGCCCGCAGGGCCACCGCCGCTTCGGTCCGGACCATCCCCGCCGAGGAGGTGGCCCGCCACCACCGGGCCGCCTTCGGAGCCGACGGCGTGGTCTTCGCCCTCTCGGGCCGGTTCGACGAGGCCCGGGTCCTGGACGCCATGGGAGAGGCGCTGGGCCAGGACCCCGAGGGCCCGCCGCCCTCTTCCGGGGCGGAGACCCGGACACCCGCCGAAGCCCGGGCCCTGGAAGCCGCCTCCGGTGGGGGGCTGCGGGTGGTGACCCGGGAGTTCCCGTCCCGGCAGGGCCACATCATGCTGGGCCACCGGGGGCTCACCCACGCCCCCGACGACCCCGTGGAGCACGCCGCCCTGGAGGTCATGAACTACATCCTCTCGGGAGGCGCCTTCGTCTCCCGGATGATGGAGCTCCTCCGGACCGACACGGGGATCACCTCGGCCCTCTTCGGAAGTGTGGAGCCCGGAGGGGGCGTCCCCCACCCCTACGCGTGGCGGTTCAGTGGCAACCCCGAGACCCTGGCCACGGGGGTTCGCCTCGCCGTGGGGGAGATCGAGCGGATGCGCGACCAGGGGGTGACCCGGGAGGAGTTCGAGGGGGCGGTCACCTCGTACCTGCAGGGGCTCATTCCCGCTTCCTACGAGACCCCCCAGCGAACCGTGGAACGCTTCGCCCAGAAGGAGCTCCTGGGCCGGTACCTCTACCAGTCCCCGGGATACCTCAACTACTACGCCGGGGACGAGACCCAGGTGGAGGCCCTCCTGGCCCTCACCCTGGAGGACGTGAACCAGGCCGCCCGGCGCTGGCTTCACCCCGACGAGCTGGTGGTGGCGGTGGTGGGGCCCCTGGATGAGATCCGGGCCGGGGCGGGCCCCGAGGATCTTCCCTTCGTGACCCCCTGATTGCCAGGCGGTCCCGCCCCTCCACAGACATGTTCCGTCGAAGCCGGCCGGCTCCTGCCGGCCGGCTTCGACGGTCGGCTTCGACGGTCGGCTACTCCTCCGGAATCGCGACCCGATCCACCTGGAGCAGACCTTCCATTCCTGACATGTAGATCGAGTTGAATACCAGCTTCATGGTGCTGCGGGGCTGACCCCGGAACTGGGGCCGGACGCCGATCAGAACGATGTCGCCTTCCCCGAGCCCCACGCGGACCACCGCGGCATGGCCGGCCAGGAAACGATCCTCTCCCCGAGCCCAGCCGCTGGCCAGCAGGTCGTCCTCCGCGAAGCGCGCCACGACCTGCACCCGGGGAGCATCGGCCCGGCGCCGCTCCTCAGCGTACGAGTCATCCACCTCGGCCGGGCGGACGACCTCGAACGAACGGCTCTGACTCCCCCGTCGCTCCACGAACCACGCGCCCACCCTTTCCTGCATCCCGTACGTCACCGGGTGGTCGGTCTCCACGTCCAGATTCAGCAGAGACCCCGGAATGAAGAAGTTGTCCCGGCCGGCCTGCTCCACCCGGTTCCGTACCGGAAGCCCGAGCTGCTCGATGAGGAAGTCCGTGGAGCCGTCCCAGGCCACCACCGTGCCTCCTGCCTGGACGAAGGCCTTGATCTGCGATGCGCCCTCGGTGCCAAGGCCGCCCACATAGGCGTCGGGCATCGTTCCCTCGTCGTGGCCGCGCAGGAGGTTCCGGGCGGGAGCCGCCGGCAGGATCAGGACGTCGTATCCCGCCAGCGCCCCTCCCTGGATGTCCGCGTCGTAGACCTCATCGTAGTCGAAGCCGTACTCATCGAAGACCCAGCGAGTCCAGCCCCCGTCGATGTTCTTCACCCAGGAGCGGTACTTGGCCATTCGCGGCTGGGAGAGCCGGTGGGACTCGACCCCGGGCAGGTTGTCCACGCCGTGGAAGTCCAGCCCGAGCTCGCGGCTCAACTCGCCAAGGAGGTCCGTGGTCGTCTCACCGCGGGAGGTGATGACGAAGGTGCCCTTCGTGAACGAGGCGCCGCCCTGGGTGAAGGCTTCGCCGGTCCGCGCCATCTCGTGACCTTCACCCAGGAGGCGGTTGACCGCCCGGGCGGCGAAGTTGGATCGGGCGTCCAGCAGGTAGTGCGACGAGCCCGCGTTGGCCACCCGGGCCGGTGGCGTGGGCACCTCCTCGAGGCGCTCCACGTTGGCCTGGAAGGGCGCTTCGATGATGTGCGATTCCACGCCCATCTGGATGGGAAGCGTCCAACCGGCCATGTCGTAGGGAGGGTCCGGCGGGCCTCCCGGGTACTGGGTGCGCTCGGGATAGTTCTGCGGCTCCATCAGGTCCCGGAGATGGGCACGGTACGCCTGGCCGGCATATAGGATGAAACTACCGGCGTCATAGGCGGTCCCATCGGCCGTGAAGGCCGAGGTGGCCCGGTGGACCTCGATGCCGCCTCGGTCCAGGACGCGAAGCATCTCCACCGCTTCGGGCCCGTCCCACTGATCCTCGGGCACCACGTAGGCGAAGGGGCTCCCCGCCTCGCCTGCCGCGATGGCGTCGCGTCCCATCTGATACTTGTTGTAGAGCCAGTCCTCTCGGCGAAGGGAGGCGACGTCCAGCACGCCCATGGATGCGGTATGGTGGTATTCCACCATCTGCATCAGGGTGGACCATCCCCCCATCCAGGGATCGGGATAGAAGACGCTGGGTTCGTCGTAGGGCTGCTCCTGGCCTCCGATGATCTGGGTGCCGGTGATCTCCTCCCGCTCCCAGTACCGGGGCACCGGGGAGCGGTGGGTGGACTCCGTCAGGATCCCCACCATGTTGTGGAAGTAGGGCGCCGTCCGCATTCCACCGTTCCACCACATGTCGAAGCCGGAGCGCTGCTGGATGCCCGCCTTTCCCTCACCGGCGAAGCGATTCGCCATGTGCTCCCCCACCAGGTTGGTTCCCCGCACCGCCAGGGCGGGAATGTGGGGGTTGACCGGCTCGTCGAAGGGGGGGATGAACATCCGGACCGGAGACTCGCCCATCTGGTGGTGGTTGAGGACGATCTGGGGATGCCAGCTGTTGTAGATGACCTCGGCCACGGCCTGCGATTCGTTCTGCAGGAGCATGTACCAATCACGGTTGTTGTCGTGATCGATGTATTCGTGCCAGACCCGGGGCGGATCCGTTTCCTCGAACGCGGTTCCGCGCTGTTCGCGGTACCAGTCCACCACCACCGTGTGGCCGTCCGGGTTCATGAGCGGCATCATCAGGAGGATCACGTCGTCCAGGATCCGCTGCGTCTCCCGGGACTGATCGGTGGCCAGGTGGTAGGCCAGGTGGGGACCCGCCTGGGCGTGGGCCCTCTCTGCGGAGTGGAGGCCGTGGTCGATCCATACCACCGCCTTCCCCTCCGAGGCCAGCTCCCGGGCCGCGTCGTCGTCCAGGTCCCGGGCCATGGCCAGCCGCTGGCTGATGGAGCGGTAGTGCTCGAGGTTTTGCAGGTTCTCCGGACTCGAGATGTGGAGGAGCAGGAGGTCACGCCCCTGGTGGGTCTGTCCGATGACCTCCAGCTCGACGCGATCACTGGCCTCGGCCACCGCCTCATAGTACGCCTTGAGTTGCTCGTAGTCGGCCAGGCGGTAGTTCTCGCCCGGCGCGAAGCCGATGGACTCCTCTGGAAGGGGGACGTCCTGCGCTTGGGACACCCCGGGCACCGCGAGGACCGCGAGGACCCAGAGCCACATCAAGGTCGACAACCGACCGGAAGGAGAAAGTCTCCTGGAAGCCATCATGAAATATCCCGTTGTGGAAAAAGACAATCGAGGAACCCGCAGGCACTCGCCTCTGACGAACACGCTGCACGTGGTCGGAAAGCTGCCGGCAGACCTCGGGAATCGTGGATCTATCCTACCTAACAGATTACACCAGTGGTAGGGGAACCGGGCAGGATCTCTTGCATGCAGAGGGCTCGGGGCCCAAGCTCCGGGGCTCCCCTCCTTTCCACTTCAGGTGTGTCCCCATGCTCCGCCATTTCCTTGCCACGGGCGAAAACGCCCGCGTGAATCCGTGCGCTTTTCGGCCCTTGCCCGCCCCCAGGGCGGTGATCGGCCTGCTTGCGAGCCTCCTTCTTCTCACGGCGCCTTCCCTCAGCTCCCTAAGCGCCCTCAGCGCCCTCAGCGCCCAGATCCAGCCCCACCAGGAGGTGGTCCCGGCGGGAGCCGAGACCCGGGAGGGCCTCTTCGACGTCCACCTGGTGGAGGATCGTCTCCTCTTCGAGATCCCCGACTCCATCCTGGGCCGGGACATGGTCATCATGAGCCGCATCGCCAAGACCCAGGAGGGCCTGGGCCTGGGTGGTGCCCATCTGGCTCCCAACATGACGGTGCGGTGGGAACGGCGGGGGGACCAGGTCCTCCTGCGGGCCGTCTCCCACGCCAACACCGCCGACCCCGACGACAGCGTCTACCTGGCGGTGCAGAACGGCAACTTCGCCCCCATCCTCCACTCCCTCCCGGTCCGAGCGGAAGGCAACGGGACCTCGGTGGTGGATGTGACGGACCTCTACCTGGGCGACGCGCCCACCTTCTCCCTTCCCCGGCAGCGCCGCCAGCAGCTCGGCGTTCGGGGCTACGACCGGGATCGCTCCTGGCTCGAGTTCGCCCGGAGCTTTCCCATCAACGTCGAACTCCGGGTGGTGCGGACCTATGCCGCCGACAACCCGCCGTCCAACCCGCGGGGGGGGTCCGTCTCCTTCGAGGTGAACCACTCCATGATCCTCCTTCCGGAGGAACCCATGATGCCCCGGCTCTACGACGAGCGGGTGGGGATCAACTCCATCACCGTCACCAACTACTCCCGGGACTTCCAGGGCGTGCGTCCGGAGCGCTACCTGCGCCGGCACCGGATGGAGCCCTCCGATCCCGAGGCCTTTGCCCGGGGTGAGTTGGTGGAACCGGTGGAGCCCTGGGTCTGGTACATCGACCCCGCCACTCCGGAAGAATGGATCCCCTACTTCAAGGAGGGACTCCTGGAGTGGAACGCGGCCTTCGAAGAAGCGGGATTCAAGGACGCCATCCGCGTCGAGGTGGCACCCACCGAAGAGGAGGACCCCGACTTCTCCCTCCTGGACGCCCGCTACTCGGTGGTCCGCTACGTGGCCACCCCCATCCGCTCCGCCAACGCCGGGGGCGACGTGGTGGACCCCCGGTCCGGGGAGGTCATTCGTTCCCACATGAACATGTACCAGGGGATCCTGGAGCGACTGCGGTGGCTCCTGGTCTCCCAGCTCGGGACGGCCTACCCCCAGTACCGGACCCAGGACATGAGCGAGGAGGACATGGGGGAGGCTCTGCGGTACGTGGTCTCCCACGAGTCGGCCCATGCCATCGGACTTCCCCACAACCAGCGGGCCAACTTCGCCTTCCCGGTGGATTCCATCCGGGATCCGGACTTCGTGGATCGGATGGGGCACTCCGCCTCGTCGGTGGGACGGACCCGTTACAACTACACCCTGCAGCCCGGGGATGGGGTGGCCCCGGAGAGGGCCATGGGGCTCTGGGATGCGTTCGCGGTCATGTACACCTACCGGCCCATCCCCGGGGCCGAAACCCCAGAGGAGGAGCTGTCCGTCCTCAACCAGTGGATCACCGAACGGGCGCACCTTCCCTGGTTCCGCTACGGCTCAGCTCTCTTCGGGATCGACTCGGAGTGGGACCCGCACCGGATGACCGAAGGGATCTCGGATGACCCTGTCCGCGCCGCCGAGCTGGGCATGCGCAACCTGCGGATCGCCCATGAGCAGATCCTGGAGTGGGTGCTGGACGAGGGAGATGACTACTACGAGCTCGAGACCCATCACCTCCAGTTCCTCACCCAGTGGAACCGGTACGCCGAGCACGCCGCGGCGGCGGTGGGAGGGTACTGGACCCATCACAAGCGCTGGGGCGAGGAGGGTCCGGTCTACACCCCGGTGGAAGCCGACTACCAGCGCCAGGCCATGGCGTTCCTGGATGAACACGTCTTCCAGACCCCCCACTGGGCGCTGGACGTGGACCAGTTGCGGCGCCTGGAGCACGCCGGGGCCGTGGAGCGGATCCGGGCGTACCAGGTGCTGGCCGTGGAGCGGGTCATGAACCACAATCGCCTGGGACGTCTCATCGAGCAGGAGGCCTTCTACGGCGACGATTCGTACCGGCCCAGCGAGATGCTGGACGACCTGCGCCGAATCGTCTGGAGAGAGATCGACGCGGGGGCCGAAATCGACGTCTATCGCCGCAACCTTCAGCGGGGATACCTGGAGCATGTGCACCACCTGCTCCAGGAGGCCGAGTCAAACCATTGGTCTCCGCCTGCATCGGGGAATCTCCGGGTCTCCCGCGAGGACGACCCGCCGCTGAACGCCGACCTTCACCTCTCCCAGTCGGACATTCGCCCCCTCCTCAGGGATCAGCTCGGTCTCCTGCAGGAGGAACTGGAGGAAGCCCTGGCCCGGGGCGTGGCGGACCGGAACACCCGGATCCATTTGCAGGACTCCCTGGAGCGGATCCGCCGGGCCCTGTGAGCCGGCAGAAGCTGATACGCCTCCTCCATCTTTTCCAGGAGACCCGGCCCAGGAGACCCGGCCCGAGCTACTTGCCCTGGAGTCGGCGG
>REED01000145.1 GCA_007695225.1 Gemmatimonadales bacterium | reverse complement strand
CCGCATGCGGTGGGGCCGGCGGGCATGGTCCCTGCAGCCGGTTTCTGCGGGGGGCCGAACTGCGAGCCTTCCGCCACAAGCCAAACGCCACAAGCCACACACCACAGGAGCCAGAATCCATGATCGTCACCACCCGCCAGCTCTTCGAGGTGGCCTACGGCCGGTTCGCCGTGGGGGCCTACAACATCAACAACATGGAGCAGGCCCGGGGTCTCTTCGAGGGTCACCAGCGGGCGCGGGCGCCCTTCATCGTCCAGCTCTCCAAGGGCGCCCGGGCCTATGCAGGGGTCCGGATGCTGGAAGCCATCCTCCGGGCGGCGGAAGAGGAGTATCCCGAGGCCGTCTTCGCAGTGCACCTGGATCACGGGGATGAGGCCACCTGCTACGACGCCATCGATTCAGGCTTCTACAGCTCGGTGATGATCGATGCGTCCCATGACCCCTTCGAGGAGAATGTGGCGACGACGCGGCGGGTGGTGGAACGGGCCCACGCCGTGGGGATCAGCGTGGAGGCGGAGCTTGGGATGCTGGGGGGCGTGGAGGAGGATATCCAGGTGGACGAGAAGCACGCGAAGCTCACCGACCCGGAAGAGGCGGAGGCCTTCGTCCGGGAGTCGGGGTGCGACAGCCTGGCCGTGGCCATCGGGACGAGCCATGGCGCCTACAAGTTCAGCGGGGGGCAGGGGATCCATTTCGGGCGGGTGGAGGAGATCCATCGCCGGATTCCCGGGTTTCCCCTGGTGATGCACGGCTCGAGCTCGGTCCCCCGGGAGGAGGTGGAGCGGATCAACGCCGCCGGAGGCACCCTGGACCCCTCGGCCAAGGGGGTGGACGAGGAGCAGTTTGCCCGAGCCGTCCCCCTGGGGGTGACGAAGGTGAACATCGACACCGACGGTCGCCTGGTCTGGACACGGGTCCACCGGGAGCACTTCCGGGATCACCCCGAGAACTTCGACTTCCGGACTCCGGGGAAGATCTTCATGGAGGAATACGCCCGGTTCATCCAGCACAAGTCGGACAAGCTCCAGTCCACAGGGAAGGTGGATGAGGTGCGGAGGGCGGTGACCACCCAGGCTGCAGCCGCGGCTGGATCCGGGGCCTGAGCGTGACCACCAGTGAAGGCGCGGCGGCCGAGGGCCCAGCGGAGCCCTCCCTGGGACGGAGTGCTCCGGCTGGACGGATCCACCGGAACCTGGGGATGGAGCTGGTGCGGGTCACCGAGGCCGCCGCACTGTCGTCGGCCCCCTATATGGGACGCGGAGACCCCAAGGCCGGGGACCAGGCGGCGGTGGATGCCATGCGCACCGTCCTGGACACGGTGGCCATGGCGGGTCGGGTGGTCATCGGCGAAGGAGAGAAGGACGAGGCCCCCATGCTCTACAATGGTGAGGAGGTGGGGAGCGGCGAGGCGCCGGCGTTGGACCTCGCGGTGGATCCGGTGGAAGGAACACGGCTCCTGGCCCTGGGCCTTTCCAACGCCATTGCCGTCATCGCCGCCGCCCCCGCCGGCGCCATGTGGGACCCCGGCCCCTCCTTCTACATGAACAAGCTGGTGGTGGAGCGGTCCGCCCGGGACGCCATCGACATCACCCTCTCCCCCACCGAGAACCTGCAACGGGTGGCGGAGGCCCAGGGACGGCCGGTGGAGCACCTCACCGTCTTCGTCCTGGACAAGCCTCGTCACGTGGAGTTGGTCCGGGAGATCCGGGAGGCCGGTGCCCGGGTGTCCCTCCACACCGACGGGGACGTCATGGGCGCCCTCCTGGCCGCCTACCCGGGCACGGGGATCGACCTCCTCATGGGGATCGGCGGGACGCCGGAGGGGGTGATCGCGGCGGCGGCGGTGAAGGCCCTGGGAGGCGGGATCCAGGGGGTGCGGGCGCCCCAGGGAGCCGAGGAGCGTGCCCGCATCGAGGCGGAGCTCCCGGAAGGGGAACCCCTGGACCGGGTCCTGGGCCCCGACGACCTCATCGCCGATCCCGACGCGTTCTTTGCCGCCACCTCCATCACCGGCGGGCCCTTTCTGGAGGGTGTGCGCTATGACCGGAGGGTGGGAGTCACCACGGAGAGCCTGGTGATCCGTGCCGCCTCCGGCTCCATCCGTCACATTCGGGGAACCCACCGCCTGGATCCGGACCACATCTTCCGGAAGGCCATGGGGAGTGGCACTGAGGGTCCCGGGCTGGTCCCCGGAATCGGCTTCGACGGCCTTTCAGAAGAGATCCTCCAGCGCCCATTGAATGACTCGATGCCCTGAGTCCTTCACGGCCGCCGCAAAGGAATCCTTGAACCCGGAAGCCGACACGAACAGCTTGGGTGCGTCCTTCCTCATGGCCTCTCTGGCCCAGCCCTTCCCGCTCTCCGCCAGCCGCTCGAGGTCCCGCAGGTGCCGGAGGAAGACCGTTGCGTCGGCGGCGCGTTTCCGGATCTTCGCTGAACCCGTCATCATCGCACCGTCGAGCAGGCGCGCGACGATGTCCAACTCCAGCGCCTTTCCCGTGCGATCTTTCCCTTCCCACCGGCCCCACGACCCGACGAGCGGGAGGTCCCTTTCGTTCTGGAAGCGAGCGTACGCCTGGTGCACGACGTCCTCGAAGACGTGTTGCCCGACGTAGACCGGGAACTGAATCGTCGCCAGTCGCTCGCGCCACACGGTGGCAGGTCCGACCCGCGCAATGGCGGACTCATTGGGGAGGACGAGCCCGTAGTACATCCGGAACGCAGGATCGCCCACGCGGTATCGGAACGCATGGGTTCCGGTCTCCTCGAAGTTGCGCTCCGCTTCCAGGTAGCCCATGTCCGTGAGCCGTTCGATCATCCTGCGAAAGTTCGAGTCCACGTTGGTGCTGAGCGCCGCGGCGATTTCACCCACCGTTCTCCGCCCGATCCCCACGGCCGTCAGGATCGCCTGATAGCGCGTGAGGTTATGCAACCCCTCCTCCTGTGCGAGTGCGGTTTCGACCTGAAGGCGCACCTCCCCCGTCGGGGACAGGAGAAGATCGATGACATTGTCCTGGACCGGACGCTTCGTGTTGACCGGCCGCAGGTACTTAGGGACGCCGCCAAAGGCGGCATACGTGTGAATCCGCTCGAGCGGGCCGTACCCCTCTACCATCCGGCCAGCGTCGTAGTAGTCGAAAGGGAAGAGCTGGGCTGACCAGGCGAGGCGGCCGTAGAGGGGCGAGCCCCCGTCCTTGAGGGCCTCAAGCGTTCGGATCGCGGAGCCCGAGATCATCAACAGGAGCCCGCCCGCCCGAAAACGGCGGCCCTCCCACACGGCGTTGAGTTCCGAGGCCACCTCTCGCAGGCCCTCATCCCCGTTGGCGAGATACTGAAACTCGTCGATGATCACCACGATGTCGCGCTCGGGCGCGAGCGAAAGGAGGGTGCGGAAGACATTGCGCCAGGTCGGGTTGTCCTCCGGGCGCAGATCCTCTCCGCACCAGCTCGCGGCCTCCTCGATGAGGGCACGCCGGTTCAGCTCGGGGGTCGTAGCCGAAGCCGTGAAATAGAAGGCCCTCTTCGGGTCCCAGAGATGAGTCAGCAGGTACGTCTTGCCGACGCGGCGGCGGCCGTACAGCAGGCCGAGCTTCAACTCACCGCTGTCAGCAAGCTGCCGGAGGCGCGCAACCTCCTCCTCCCGGTCGATGATGGCTTCGTTGGTCGTCATTCGTTTCCTCGGAGCAATCCGCCGTCCATTCCTGGGTGGAGTTGGAACTCCCGGATGTTCATACCTACGCGTGAGTACACCTGCACATAGGTATACTTATCTATAGCTATGCCCATGCGGCGGTATACCTGCCGGTAAGTATATGTGTACCGGACGCCCATGTCCAAGTCACTTCCACTCGGAACGCAGGGGCCCTGGGCGCTTCGACCCAGAGGGTCATGCTTCGGCTGACCCCCTGAGCCCCGACTCCCCGAAACCCAAGGTTCTTGACCCGGCTCAGAATCGTGTTACCATTGATTCGTCGCCTGCTTGTATTAACAAGTAGCAACAAGATGAATCCTGAGGACTCCGGGAATGGAAACCATGCTTGAATCCCTGGCAGCACCCTGGCCCTGGTACGTGGCCGGTCCCCTTATCGGGCTGGTCGTTCCCATCCTCCTTCTGGTGGGCGGGAAGGTGTTCGGGATCTCCGCCAATCTGCGGCACATGTGCGCTGCACTGCCGGCCCCCGAGGGGCTGAAGCCCTCCTTCCTTCGCTACGACTGGAAGAAGTCCGGGGGATGGAACCTCTTCTTCGTCTTCGGCGTGGCGCTGGGCGGCTTCCTGGCGGTGACCCTCCTGGGGATGCCCGACGCCGGGCAGTCCATTTCCGAGGCCACCCGAAGCGACCTGGCTGCATTGGGGATCCAGGACTTCTCCGGCCTGGTGCCGGCAGATCTCTTCACCTGGTCCAGCCTTTTCACACCGGCCGGCTTCGTGGTCGTCGTCCTGGGGGGGTTCCTGGTGGGGTTCGGAGCCCGCTATGCCGGTGGATGCACCAGCGGACACGCCATCTCCGGCCTGGCGGATCTCCAGCTTCCCTCGCTGGTGGCGGTACTGGGATTCTTCGCCGGTGGCCTGCTGGTGACCTTCGGCATCCTCCCCCTGCTCCTGGGCTGACTCCGGACCCCGACGGCCGGAGCCCGACGCATCGAACCGAGACGAGAGCGAGCCATGAAGACGACGCGCGATAGCACGAGGAAAGGGGCCGCAGGGGACCAGGGTCCCCCGGACTTCGAATGCCTGGATACGGAGCAGGTTTCGCCCGATACCCAGGCGAAGGCCCGGGCCGAGGGCAATCGGCCCCTGGCTCTCCTGGGCTACCTGCTCCTGGGTGCCTACCTGGGGGTGGTCTTTGTCCAGGCCGAGGTGGTTTCCTGGTTCCGCATCCAGGAGATGTTCCGATTCCAGAGCTTTCACATGTATGGAATCATCGGAACTGCAGTGGCGGTAGCCGCCCTGTCGGTGCAGGTGATCAAGCGGATGGAGGTGAAGACGATCCACGGTGAGCCCATCCGCCTCTCCCCGAAGGACTGGGGGGACAGCCGGATTCCCGGCGCCCGGTATTGGATCGGGGGCACCCTCTTCGGGATGGGGTGGGCCCTGCTGGGGGCGTGCCCTGGGCCCATCTTCGCCCTCCTGGGAGCGGGGATCACCGTCCTGCTGGTGGCGCTGGCTTCTGCCCTGGCGGGCACTTGGGCCTACGCGGCGCTGAGGACGCGACTGCCCCACTGACACGAATCCCGTTGCATGGGACCCGAAGACCCCGATATCCCGGGCAGGGACGCTCCAGACCACCGACGCTCAACCCGCAGCACAATTGAAACGAAGCAGCCGGGCCAGACCGGCCCGGACACCCGGACCCGAAACACTGAGAGATAACCATGCTTTTCCGCCAATTTTTCGACCCGAAGCTCGCCCAGTACGCCTACCTCGTCGGTTGCCAGAAGTCCGGTGAGGCCCTGATCATCGACCCCGAACGGGACATTGACCGCTATGTGGAGGCCGCCGAGTCCGAGGGTCTGCGGATCACCGCCGTGGCCGAGACCCACATCCACGCCGACTTCCTCTCCGGAGCCCGGGAGTTCGCCGAGCGCTTCGGGACCCGCACCTATCTCTCCGACGAGGGCGGGGAGGAGTGGGCCAGCGACTGGGCTCGGGGCGGGGACTACGACGTCGGCTTCCTGAAGCACGGGGACACCTTCCAGGTGGGGGGCATCGAGGTCCGGGCCGTCCACACCCCGGGCCACACCCCGGAGCACCTGAGCTACGTCCTCATCGACCGGGGAGGCGGAGCGTCCACGCCCATCGGGATCGCCACGGGGGACTTCGTCTTCGTGGGTGACCTGGGGCGGCCGGACCTCCTGGAGCAGGCGGCGGGCATGCACGGTGTGCAGGAGCCGTCGGCTCGGCAGCTCTTCTCCTCCCTTCCCCGGTTCACCGACCTGCAGGACTACGTCCAGGTCTGGCCCGCCCACGGCGCCGGCTCCACCTGCGGAAAGGCCCTTGGGGCCGTTCCCCAGACCACGGTGGGGTACGAGAAGCTCTACAACGCTTCCTTGAGTGTCGCCGCCGATGGGGAAGATGCTTTCGTGGACGCCATTCTGGCGGGGCAGCCCGAGCCCCAGACGTACTTCGCCCGGATGAAGCGGGACAACAACCATGGAGTCCCCATCCTCGGTGCCCTTCCCCAGCCGCAGAAGTTCACTGCGGCGGAACTGGAGCGGACCGTGGAGAAGGGTGAGGTCCTGGTGGTGGACACCCGCCTCGATCGCTCTGCCTTCATGGCTCGCCACGTCCCCGGCGCCCTCTACGCCCCCATGAACAAGAGCTTCAACATGGTGGTGGGGTCGCTGGTGGAGGACGAGACCAAGCCCATTCTCCTCATCATCGAGGAGGCCGCGGTGGAAGAGGCGGTGCGGGACCTGGTCCGCATCGGCTACGACAACCTTGTGGCCTTCGTCACGCCTGAGACCCTCACCCGGTACTTCGATGGCGGCGGGAAGAGCGAGACCATCGATCAGGCCACTTTCGCCGACGTGGTGGAGTTGAAGGACCGCGAGGACGTGGCGGTGGTGGATGTCCGGTTCGCCGCCGAGTTCGCATCGGGGCACGTTCCCGGGGCCATCAGCGCGTCCTATACCCGGCTCCCCTCCTTCGTGAGGGATCGCATCCCCCAGGGCAAGCGCCTGGTGGTGCACTGCGTCACCGGGGGTCGGTCGGCCGCCGCGGCTGCATTTCTGGCCCGGGAAGGGTTCGACGTGACCTACGTGGACGGGCCCTTCAGCGACTACCGCGAGGTGGGTGAAGTGGTCACCGAACAGGCCACGGTCCCGGCCTGACCGGGGTGATGAGACCAGGGGGCGGGGGTTCTCCCC
Organism: Gemmatimonadales bacterium; assembly: GCA_007695225.1. Classification (GTDB taxonomy): domain Bacteria; phylum Gemmatimonadota; class Gemmatimonadetes; order Longimicrobiales; family Gaopeijiaceae; genus T3Sed10-66. Next base: position 57,242 of record REED01000145.1, on the reverse strand, counting down.
GCCTCCCTGGCTCTCCTCACTTCCCCGGTTCTTCCTTCCGTCTGGACACGTCGATCCATGTCCCTGCTCCATCGAATCTTCCCAATCGCGCTTCAACTCCGGGAGTACGACCGGAAGCGCCTGGGTTCCGACCTCTCCGCCGGCCTCACCGTCGGGGTGATGCTCATCCCCCAGGGGATGGCCTACGCGCTCATCGCGGGGATGCCGCCCATCTACGGCCTCTACGCCTCCCTGGTCCCACTGGTGGTCTACGCCCTCATGGGGACCTCCCGGCAGCTGGCGGTGGGACCCGTGGCCATGATCTCCCTCCTGGTGGCGGCGGGGGTCGGGCCCCTGGCCGGGGGCGACCCCCAGCGGTACATCGAGCTCGCCCTCCTCCTGGCCCTCATGGTGGGGGTCCTCCAGTTGGCGATGGGGCTCCTGCGCTTCGGCTTCCTCACCAACTTCCTCTCCCATCCCGTCCTGGCCGGGTTCACGAGCGCGGCGGCCCTCATCATCGGGGCCAGCCAGCTTCGACATCTGGTCGGAATCGACCTTCCCTCCTCGAATCAGGTCCACGAGATCCTCCTGGGACTGGCAGGGGAACTGAACTCCGTCCACGGATTGACGCTCGGGGTGGGGATTGGGGCGATCCTCCTCCTGGTTGGACTCAAGCGGTGGCGCCGGACCTTCCCGGGCGCTCTGGTGGTGGTGGCCCTCTTTACCGCCGTGGCCGGCTTCATGGGGCTGGACGGGGCGGGGCTCCGCATCGTGGGGGATGTGCCCGGCGGGCTTCCACTTCCCACGGTCCCGGCGCTGGACACAGGGGCCATGTGGGCCCTCCTCCCGGTGGCGCTCACCATCGCCCTGGTGGGGTTCATGGAATCCATTGCCGTGGCAAAGGTCTACGCCGCGAAGAACAAGCACGACGTGGACCCGAACCAGGAGCTGGTGGCTCTGGGAACCGCCAACCTGGTGGGGGCCTTCTTCCGGGCATTTCCCACCACTGGAGGGTTTTCCCGGACGGCGGTGAACGACCAGGCCGGAGCCCGGACCACGATGGCGAGCCTGGTGAGCGCCGGGATCATTGCCGTCACGCTCCTTCTCCTGACGGGGCTCTTCCGGACCCTCCCCAACGCCGTCTTGGCCGCCATCGTCATGGTTGCAGTGGCGAATCTCGTGAACTGGCGGGAGGCCCTCCATCTCTGGAGGGTGGATCGCCAGGACTTCGCTATGATGATGGTGACCTTTGCCGCCACCCTGGGGCTGGGAATCGAGGAGGGCATACTGGTGGGGGTTCTGGCCTCGCTGGGGGCGCTGGTCTACAAGACCTCCCGGCCCCACGCAGCGGTTCTGGGACGCCTCCCGGGAACCGACACTTTCCGCAACCTTTCACGACATCCGGATGCCCGCCCTCCGGAGGGGATCACCATCTACCGACTGGACGCAGCCCTATGCTTCGCGAACGTGGAGTTCCTGAGGGACCAGGTGCGGGGGCTGGTGGAGGGAGCGGTCACCCCCCGGGCCCTGGTGTTCGACTTCCACGCGGTGAACGGGGTGGACTCCACGGCCCTCCACCACCTTGAGGAATTGCTGGGATACCTGCGGGGCCTCGGGGTGGAAGTGTATTTCGCGGGGGTGAAGGGCCCGGTCATGGACCGCTTCCGTCGCGCCTCTCTCCGGAAGCGGATCGGCGAGGACCACTTCTTCTACGAGGTGAGCGAGGCCGTGGAGGTTGCGCAAGGAGGCGGCCCCTCCCCCGCAGGGGATACCCCCGGCCCGGTGGCCGGAGGTGGCGGAGCCGAGGCGGGCCCCTTCGGGCCTTCGAGCCGTCGACAGGCCACCCCGGGAGTGGAGGATGCACCCCTGGAACCGGCGCTGGACCGATGAACGGGCCGGACAGCCCCACCGGCACGGACGACGTCGGGACCCGGCAGCCGCCCATCGGGGCGCCCATGGCACCCGCGGAGGCGGAGGCTCCCACGGAGGAGAGCCTGGCGGCGCATTTTCGGAGGATGCTGCCCCAGGCCCGCGCCCTTTCGCTGGATTCCCTCTCGGCAGATGTCTGGGTGGGGTGTGTCGATGGACGGCACTCCGAATGTGTAGCCGGTGCCCCCGGGGGGAACGCGGGGCTCCTGATCCTGCTGCTGGCAACCTGGGAGGCCAGCGCAGGGCGGCCATTCCGCCCCGAGGAGGTCGAGGTGCTATTCCTCCGCTATCTGGATCATTTCGGGTCCTTTTACCTCCACACCGATCGGGAGGCCCAGGAACGACTGGCCGCTGCTCTCGGACGGGAGATCCGGGACGTGGATGCCCTGATCCGAAATCCGGCTCCGGCCGGAGCGGACCAGACACGACTTCTGGAGGTGCTGCTTCAGCCCGGCCACGTGGGGTGCGGCCACCTTCGCCTCCTCCTGGAAGAGCCGGGCACCTACCAGGTTCGCAGGGCTCTCGTGGAAGAAGTACTCCGCAACTTCTATCTCCGGCTCTGGGCAGGAGACGCGCGGTTGATCCTGGACATTCTGGGAGGCCCCCACCAGGAAATGGCGGTGGCCCGGATCCGGGCGGCTCCAGGATCCGAGGGCCTTGTCACCACCTGCCCCCGCCATGGGGCGACGGAACTCTTCGTCTACCACCCGGACGCGGTGGCCTGGCTTCATGCCCTTCACGCGGACTTCCTGGCAACAGCGGGGCTCATCCCCGAGGTCGGCATTCCAGGATGCATCCAGGCCCAGCAGCGCCTGGGAGAACTCCAGTTGCAGTCCACGCTCGAGCGCCTGGCGCCGGGCCTTCCCGTTTTTGATGTCTCCGTGGAAGCCGATGACTCGGGCCTTCCCATGGATGTCACCGTCACCCTGCAGGGAAGGGTTCCCGCCGTCCCCTCTACTCCTTCAACAGCCTTCTAGATAGACCTGAGGAACCCAAGAGCCATGTCATTACTCTCCCGTTTTCGGTCCCGCGAGTTGCCTTCCAGCCAACCCCCTTCCTCCTCACCGGTTGAATTGGATGCGGGGGAGTTCCTCCGGCGTCGGTCCCCGGATGCGCCCATTCTCGATGTCCGAACCCCTGGGGAGTTCTCCCAGGGACACCTGGTGGGGGCGAAAAACCTCGACATCATGGGCGATGACTTCCTGGAGGGCGTGGAGCGCCTGGGACTGGACCGGGAAGCGCCGGTGTATCTTTACTGCCGGAGTGGAAACCGGAGCGGCACGGCTGCCCGGCTCCTCCGGGAAAATGGGTATACCCAGGCCTACAATGTGGGGGCCTTCGAGGAACTGGCCCGGGCAGGAGCTCCTGCCGCCTCCTGACCTGGTCCCCACGGAGCGCCATGAAGGAGCGCCAGGAACTCAGGAGGCCCGGGAGGGGGTGTGGAAGACGGCTTCGAAGTCCCTGAGGGGCATCCCCTCGGTGGCCTCACTCCCCGACTCGGAGCGGGCCGGGTCCCGGGCCAGTTCCAGCTCGTAGGCCATCCGGTCGCTCCGATAGAAACGACGCTGGAAATAGACGGGCTTCTCTCCCACGGTCCGGGTGGTCCGTTCGATGACGAGGAGCGGGTCCCCGGGAGCGACCTGGAGGAGGTGGGCCGTCTCTTCGTCGGCGGTGCCGGCGGTGATCCGATACCGGCCGGAGAGGGCTGGGATCCCATACTGCCGCTCCAGGACCCGATAGAGGGTCTCCCGCGCCAGGTCGTGTCCATCCACGAGCTGGGCATAGTAGGGAGGGATCCAGGTCCGGTCGAGGGCGAGGGGCTCCCCGTTCCCGAGCCGAAGTCGGTCCAGTCGCAGCACCGGCGATCCGGGGGCCAACGCCAGGCGCTCGGCGATGGGGGCGGCGGCGGGTTCGTTCTCCTGGTGGAGGACCCTGGAGGAGGCTTGAAGGCCCGCCCGGGCCATGTCCTGGGCGAAGTCGGTGAGGCGGACCAGACCCTGGGCCATCCGACGGTCGCACACGAAGGAACCCAGCCCCTGACGCCGGAAGATGAGTCCGTCGGCCTCCAGGGTCTGGAGCGCCCGGCGGACGGTCACCCGACTCACGCCGAATTGCTGGCAGAGATCGTGCTCCGAGGGGAGCTGGGCGTCGGGGGGGAGGGTGCCCGAGTCGATCTCCTCCCGAAGCCACGAGGAGATCTGCTCATGCAGGGGGATGCCGGGACGGAGCGGGATGGACATGGGCTCAGGAGACGGGGCTCAAGGGATGAAGCTCAGCGGGACGGAGCTCACGGGATGCAGCACAGGCGATACGATTTCTTCAATCCGTTCCCTCCAATTTACTTGTCTTTACCTGTAAGTACAACCTATGGCGCCATTCCAGGTGCCGAGACCTCATTGGGAGGGACCTGTGCCACCGGCGGAGGGTACCCGTTGCCTGAAGAACCGTTATCTGTCCCGGGCCTTCCGTTGTCCCGGCCCATCCGTCCCTGTTCCGATTCCGGGAAGGGGGCGATCCATCGCCTCTTTCCCGACTCCCGCGTCGGCCCCTTCTGACCCGAGTCCCGCCATGCCCCCTACCCCCGCTACCGAGTCGGCCCCCCACGCCCCTGCCGAAGTCACCCCTCAACCCCGGCCCTGGAGCCTGGAGGATGCCCGGGATCTCTACAACATCGAAGGGTGGGGTGTGGGCTATTTCCGGGTGAACGCGAAGGGCAACGTCTCGGTGCACCCGTCGAGGGATCCGGATCGCGGCCTCGATCTCTTTGAGATCGCCACGGATCTGGAGGCACAGGGGGTCAGCCTTCCCCTCCTCCTCCGCTTTCCCGACATCCTACGTACCCGGATCGAGACCCTTACCCGGCGCTTCGCACGGGCCATGGAGGAGTTCGAGTACGACGGGGGCTACACCCTGGTCTATCCCATCAAGGTGAATCAGCAGCGCCACGTGGTGGAGGAACTGGTGGAGTACGGCGATGCCCACGGCGTTGGACTCGAGGTGGGGAGCAAGCCGGAACTCCAGGCCGTCCTGGCCCTCACCGACTCGGCCGACCATTTGATCGTCTGCAACGGCTACAAGGACGAGGAATACCTCTATCTGGCCCTCATGGGGCAGAAGCTGGGGCACCAGGTCCTCATCGTCATCGAGAAGATCTCCGAGGTGGACCTCCTCCTGAAGGTGGCCGATGACCTGGGAGTGCAGCCCACGGCGGGGATCCGCATCAAGCTCACCTCATCCGGTGCCGGGCGGTGGTCCGACACGGCAGGCGAAAAGAGCAAGTTCGGACTCTCAGCGCTGGAGCTCATGCGGGTGGTGGAGAAGCTCCGGGCGGCAGGGCGCACCGACATCCTCAAGATGATGCACTTCCACCTGGGGTCCCAGATCCCCGACGTGCGCAACATCAAGCACGCCATGACCGAAGTGGCCAGGTATTACGTGGAGTTCCGGAAGCTGGGGCTGGACATCACCCATGTGGACGTGGGTGGGGGATTGGGCGTGGACTATGACGGGAGCCTTTCCGCCACCCAGGCCAGCGTGAATTACAGCATCCAGGAATACGCCAACGACATCGTCTACGGTCTGGCGGAAGCCTGCCGCCAGAATGACCTGCCCCACCCCCACATCATCTCCGAATCGGGCCGGGCGCTTACGGCCCATCACGCCCTCCTCCTGGTGAATGTCATCGACCTGGAGACCCAGACGGTGGAGGCCCCCGAAGGCGTCCCTGAGGGGATGCACAACCTTGTCCGCGAATTGGCCTCTACCCTGGAGAGCATGGACGAGCGATCCCTCCGGGAGGTCTACCACGACGCCTCGTACGCCCGGGTGCAGATGCGGTCCCTCTTCAACAGCGGGGTCCTCTCGCTCCCGGAGCGGGCCCTCTCGGAGCGACTGCACCTGGCCATCATGAACCGGGTGGCGGAGTTGGCCCAACAGGACCCGGAGGAGTATGACGACATCCTGCCCGAGCTGGACGCCATTCTCATCGACCGGTACTTCTGCAACTTCTCCCTCTTCCAGTCGCTTCCGGATTCCTGGGCCATCGACCAGCTCTTTCCCATCATGCCCGTCCATCGCCTGGACGAGAAGCCCACCCGGCGGGGAACGCTACAGGACGTGACCTGCGACTCGGATGGGAAGATCGAGCACTTCGTGGGGCAGGGGACGGCAGAGCCCAGTCTGGCCCTCCATTCCTTCCAGAAGGGGGAGCCCTACATCCTGGGGATCTTCCTCACCGGGGCCTATCAGGAGATCCTGGGGGACCTCCACAACCTCTTTGGGGACACCAACGCAGTCCACCTCCACCTGGCGGAGGGAAAGGGGTACGAAGTCACGCACATCGTTCATGGGGACACCGTCACCGAGGTGCTGAACTATGTCCAGTTCGACAGCCAGACCCTCATCAAGAACTTCCGCCGGAAGGTCCAGAATGCCGAGGGCCTGACTCGCGTTGAAGCCAACACCTTCGTGGCTGATTACATTGCCGGGCTCGCGGGCTACACGTATCTCGAGGAGTCGGGGGTCTAAGAACCGGCTGTGGCGTAGGGGGCGTCTCCCCGAAGCGTCCCCGGGTACCGAGGTCCCGAGTTTCGCTTTCCGCCCAAACGGCCAACCAGGAACGAGAGTCCATGGATATCGAGCATCTCACCGAGCAGGCCCGCCGCCTGGAAGAAGCGGAGAACTGGAGGGAAGCCCTGGGGCTCTACGTCGAGGTGGTGGAGGAGCGGGCGCGGAGAGGAACCCCTGACGCGGCACTCCTCAGTCGGGTTGGGGACCTCCTTGTCCGTACCGACGACGTGGAGGCGGCGGTGAAGCGGTGGGAGCAGGCCATCGAGACCCATCTCCTGGAGGGTCAGTCGGACAGCGCCCTGGCCGTTTGTCGCAAAATCGTCCGCTATTCTCCCGAGCGGGAGGAGATCTATCTCCGGATGGGGCAGATCCGGGCTCGACAGGGGCTCCTCATCTACGCCCGGAAGCATTTCCTGACCTATGCCGAGATGGTGGGGGTGCGGGGGGACCAGGCAGAGGCGCTGCGGGCCATGGAGGAGCTGGTGAGTTGGGTCCCATCCGACCTGGAGACCCGCCTGTTCCTGGCGGAGCGAATGGTGGAGGAGGGCCGCAGGGAAAAAGCGCTGGTCTACCTGAGGGAGGGGTACTGGCGGGCCCTCTGGGAGCGGAACCGGGAAACGCTGGACCAGATCCGCCCCCGGATTCTGGAGTTGGACCCGGGAGCGGACCTGGGCCTCCTCCCTCCCGAGGAAGATGAAGGCGCGGCGATGGTTCAGGCCCCCCCCGGGGCGAAGGTCGGTGCCGAGGAAGCGCGAAAGGCCGAGGGCGGGGTCTGGGCCCGGATCCTGGACAAGGAACTCACGCGTCGGAAGGCGAGTGAGGAGGAAGCCCGGGCTCGTGCCGGGGCCGCGGTCACCGGAGAGGAAGAGGCGCGACAGGATGAGGAGGCGGTCCGGCTCGAGGCCTCGCGCCCCAAAGAAGAGGAGACTTCTCGCCCCGCCGGGATTCCCACGGATGGCCCTCCGACACCGGACGCACCCCCCCCGCCCCATGTGGACCTGGGGGCACTCATCCTGGATGAGTCCATGGGTCGAACGAGCGCCGGCGCACCTCCGGCCGCCGCCCCGGGCTCCGACTTCACCCAGCTCCTCTCTCGATTCAAGGACAAGACGGCGCATCGTCCCGACGAGATGGAAGCACGGGGCCACTACGACCTGGGCGTGGCAAACCGGGAAATGGGACTCCTGGACGACGCCATCGTCCTGTTCGAAAAGGCGGTGCAGGCCGATTCGGACCACCTTCCGGCCTTCGAGATGCTGGGACGTTGCCACCTGGACAAGGGAGAGCCCGTGGCCGCCCTGGAGAAGATGAGCCCCAGCCTGGAACTCCCGGTGCAAGTGGAGGATGATCTCCTTGGCATCTACTACTTCATGGGGAGGGCGTGTGAGGAGCTGGGGCGGATCGACGAGGCCCGGGAGTGGTATGAACGGGTGTTCACCCTGGATATCAACTTCCTGGACGTCACGACTCGGATGCGGGCGCTTCGTTCGTGAAGCAGCATCGAGGCGGTGTGAGAGGCAGGGTTCAGGAACTCGACGTGTCCGCCCGAGCTGCCGGGCCCTGACGGGGCGGCCGCAGGAGCGCCCCCCTGTCGCGAACGGCCTCTGGAGATTAGGAGTTCTGACCAGGATCACGGCGACCCCGCACAGTCTCCGCACCCCACGGCTTTGGTCATGAACCACCCACGCGCCCCCGACTCCCAGCCGCAGGCTGGGATCATGGACCGCCTTCGCCAGGCGACCCGGGGCGCGCATGTCAGCCTGGAGTCTCTCCCCTTCAGCAAGACCCTCCGTGCCGGAGGGGTGACCCCGCTTTCCTACTGCGAATTCCTCCGGGCCATGGCCTTTCTCCACGAAGCGCTGGAGGGGACCCTGGCGGGATGCCGGGATCCTGTGGTCGAACAGGTGTGGGGGCGGGACCTGGCACGCCTACCAGCCCTCCGGAAGGATCTGGGCCGTCTGGATCCCGCAGGCTATGCGCCGGTGGGGCGGGGGGAGCTCATGGCCATCCTTGCGGGCGAGGAGGCTCGCATCCGGGCTCGGGGGGACCCGCTGACGCTCCTTGGCTGGCTCTACGTACTGCAGGGAGCGGCCATGGGAGGGCTGACCCTGCGGAAGCCTGTGGGAGAGGCCCTGGGACTGGGGGAAGGGGGGGGGCTGGCCTTCCTGTCCGGTGGGGGTGAGAAGCCCGCCCGGGATCGCTGGAAGCGCTTCGCCCGCCGGATGGAGACGGGAGTAGCGGGGGAGGAGGCGGAGGAATCGGTGCTGGAAGGGGCTCGGGAGGCATTCCGTGCCATAATGGAGATCTTCCAGGCCCTGGAGCCGGAATTTCCTCCGGGCTCCGGGCTCCTGACCCCGGTCCTGAACCGGGAGGCTGGGACCCACCGGATCCCTCAGGATCCCAGGGAGATCCAGGCCGCCCTTCGGGCGGGGGCCGCCTCCTGGGCGCGATTTCCCTACTATGAACGTCGGTATGGCTCCCGGGGACGGCGCTTCACCCGCAGCGACAGTGCCTGGATCGTGACGCTGGCCGGGGAATCAGGAGCCGTGGCGGAGCACCAGCTCCGATGGCTGGGGCGCTTCCTGGCGACCCGGGGGATGCCCCGGTGGCTCCTGGAACTTCACCTGGAGGAACTTCACCGGGAGTTGGTGGCCGTGCGGCCGGAGCGGGCCGAAGGCTACGGCGTCCTGCTAGGAGTGGCGAGGGTTTTCCGAGAGGAACGGCTCCGGATCCTGGATCGGGAGAGCATCCATCTCCTCACCCGTCGATTCGAGGCCGAGGTGCCGCCGGAGGAGCTGGCCGGGCTTCCCTTGGCCCCCCATATCCTGGTGGCGGCGGTAGCCGACGAGATGGCCGGGATCTCGGGCTCGATCCGGAGCGTCGAGCTGTGGATGCGGGACCGGGCCCGTTTCTCCGAGGCCTGGGCGGGTGGGGTCCGGGACCTTCTGGACCGGGCCCGGGAGCGGGCCCGCCCTCTGCGGAAGCCTTCCGCAGCTGACCGGCCGCCATCGAAGAAGGCGGAGGACCGAGCGCCTGCCTGACGAGGGAAGGGGTCCGCCGGGAGAATGCTGCCGGGGGAGCGCTGAGACCGGTCACCCCACCTGGACCACGCGGATGGGTGCCCCGCCGGAAAGGGATTCGGTCCCGACGCCGATGTCGCGGACCGGGCCATCGCACCGATCCAGGATTCGGGAGAAGTGCCCGCCGATGTCCAGGTCGGCCAGGAGGGCGGGCACCCCCCGGTCATGGGTGTGGCGCAGGAGGGACTCCATGGCGGTAGCGGTCTCCTGATCATAGACGACGAAACACCCCATGACCAGATCCACCGACGGGGGGAGTTCCAGGTCTCCGAAGGATCCGTCCAGGTTCTCCACCCCGATGATGCCGTTCTCCTGGAGCTGGAGTTGCTGGAGTTCCAGCGCTGCAGGAGCCATATCGTTGATCCACAGCCGCTCGGCAAGCCGCCCCGCGACCACCGTTTCCATTCCAAGTCCCGCCCCTGCCACAAGGACCCGACGATGGAGCAGGAGCTCCGGGTGGGCCAGGAGGAAGCGGCAGAACTTACGGGTGAAGGGCCAATCCCGGTCGTAATACACCTTCACCCCCGAGGACATCTCCTCAAGGATGCGGGCCTCCACCTGGGGATGGTCCAGGTTGAGTTGGCGGAAGGTGGATCCATCCAGGTCAAGATTGCGGAAGAGCGCTGGCGGCATGGAGCCCGGGGCCGTGGGAAAAGGGGGGGGAGGATTCTGTCGCCGTGTACCCAGCTCATGCAACCGAGCACGTGGCCCACGATACAGCCTGCCGAATAGGTACGTAACCCTTGCGAAACCGCCTTGTTGTTGCGATTCTGACAATAGGTTCATCCATCCGGACACAGTCCAGGTTGGGTGGATCGTCGTTCAGCAAAGGTGAGATCGAGTGGTACGGAGATACCGGGCCCCGAGCGCACCAGATCAGCATAGGGAGTACCGGCACATGCGTATCACCGGCACCGTGAAGTGGTTCAACGATGACAAGGGCTTCGGATTCATCACCCCGGAGGATGGGAGCAAGGACTGCTTCGTCCATCACTCCGCAATCCAGGGTGAGGGATTCAAGTCGTTGAACGAGGGCGACCGGGTGGAGTTCGAGGTGGTTCAGGGCCCGAAGGGTCCGGCCGCAGAGAACGTCAGTCGTCTCTGAGTTCGAACTCCCCAGCAGGGGAATTCCGCCGCCCCCCCGGCTCCAGCCGGGGGGGCGGTTTTGTAGGAGCCTGATTCAATCAGGGGGCGGAGCCGCCTCGGCGGTGACGATGGCGTCGACGCTTCCGGCTTCCGACGTGGAACCCACCACCCGGACCCGCAACGCCTGAACCCCTGCGGCGCCTCCCAGAGTCCAGGCGTTGGACGCCGTCCCCTGGGGTCCGGTTCGTCCTGCCGCCCGCTCCAGTGCCCCACCACCCGACAGGATCTCCCACCGGACATCCACTCCACCCAGCCCGTCGCCACTTCCATCCACCACCCGGACCACGACCCGCTCCGGGAGGGTGGTTCCGGCCACACCCCGTCGGGCCCCATCCGCCTCATCCTCGATGGCGGCAGGTGCGGATGGAGGGGAGGGGGTGGTGGTCGAGGGGGACGGAGAGCCCGCCTCTTCCGGTGCCCCGGGGAGGTCGGGGACGGAGGGCACGGCTTCGCCTTCCGTCGCCGGGGAAAAGGCTTCGGTGAAGGGGGACCGAGGGGGCCCGTCGGATTCACTCCCACTGGGGAGGGCGGAAGGGCGGGCCCAGGAGAGGAGCAGGAAGAGGAGCACGGCGGCGCCCGAGACGGCCAGGAAGGCTGCCAGGGTCCGGCCCGGACGCCGGCGGAGTCCAAGAAGCAGGCGATCGACGTGGGAGCCTCTCGCCTGCGAGGCTCCCTCCCCGCGCGCCCTCTTGCCCAAGGGACTCTTTCCCAACAGCCAGTTCGAGGTGGCGCCTGTCTCGGCCCTGGTCGCGCCACCGGCGAGATGGAGCTGTCTCCCCGAATCGGCCCGGTCAACCACGCCCTGCTCCACGGCCACGAGCCAGCTGGGCGCCTGCGCCCCGCTGCTCCCCCGTACGGTGGCCGGCCGGGGTGGAGGTGGAGAGGCCCCCCGACTCCTGGCACCTCCGTCCTCGTCTACACCGGGATCCTTGCGACCCGCCCGCTCCATCGCTTCCCGATTGAAGAGGATGGTCTTCGCATCCTCCAGAGCCGCATCGCTGACGGGTCCCAGGGGAGAGGGGCCGGGCGGTAGCCTTCCCTTTGCCGTGGGTCGAGCCAGGTGGGCGTAGGGGTTCTGCAGTGCGGCCAGGAATTCGCCGGCATCCCGCCAGCGGTCATTGGGGTTCTTCTTCAGCGCCTTCTCGATGGCCACCCGGATGTAGTGGGGAACCTCGGGACGCAACTCCTCCAACAGGGGGAGTTCCTCGTGCTTCTGCTTGTAGACGATCTTGTAGAGGGTCTCGCCGGCCCAGGGCGGCTGCCCGGTCAGCATCTCCCACGCCACCAGCCCCACGCTGTAGAGATCGCTTCGCCCGTCCAGATTCCGTCCGTCTACCTGCTCCGGCGACATGTATGTGGGGGTGCCGATGGCTGTCCCCGGAAGGGTGAGGCCCGAGTCGGTGTCCCAGATTCGGGCGATGCCGAAATCCGCCAGTCGGGACACCCCCGTGTCCGCGTCCAGGAATACGTTCTCGGGCTTGATGTCCCGGTGGACGATGCGGTGGCGATGGGCGTACTGGAGGGCGCTTCCCAGGTCGGTGAGGATCCGTTCCGCCATGGGAATGGGGAGGGGGCCGTCCTGTCGAATGCGCTCCTTCACGGTGGTGCCTGGAACGTACTGCAGGATCAGGGCATACCCCCGCTCCCCCAGGCGTCGCACCCCCAGGAGCATGACGATGTTCGGGTGCTGGAGCCGAGCCACCGTCCGGGCCTCACGCATGAGCCTGGCCACTGCGTCTTCGTCCTGCAGGTATCCGGGGTGCATGAGCTTGATGGCCACGTAGCGCTCCACATCCCGTTCCCGGGCCAGGTACACCACTGCCGTTCCCCCCCGGCCCAACTCCCGGATGAGCTCGTAGTCACCCTCCAGCTCGGGGATCTCGGGGAGTTCCTGGGGCGCTTCAGCGGACATTCGAACCGTGGCGATGCGGGATATGACGTCGAGACGCAACGGGAACCGAGGTGCACGGGGCGCGCAAACCCTCTTCCCGTGGCCCACCTACTTCTTCAACGGGCTTCCAGGACGCCCTCGGAGAACATAGGGCGAAGGCCGCAGATGCGAGAGTCCCGGCCCGGTTTCAACCCCCGTCCGTCGCCCCCCGTTCCCGGAGGTGCGAGAAGACGGCGCTCCACCAGCCCTCCTCCCACAAACTGGTGCGGAGCCCAAGTCCCAGGGCCGCGCATTGTTGGATGAGACGGTCCCGTTCCGAGGCCAGGGTTCCCGAGGTCATGAGCCACCCCCCGGAATGGAGCGCTCCGATCAGGGTGGAAAGGAGGGGGAGGAGAAGGGGGGACTCCAGATTGGCCACGATCCCGTGGAAGGGCGCCCCTGACAGTGGCGTGTCCGCCTCCACCCTGAGGGCCTGGACCGTCACCCTGTCCCCCACACGATTCACCCTCGCGTTCACACGGGCCGACGCTGCGGCGGCGGGATCCAGCTCGAAGGCTTCCACGGACGTGGCGCTCAGCAGTGCAGCGGCCACCGCCAGGATCCCCGATCCGGAGCCCACGTCGGCGATCCGATTCCCGGGCCTCACCTGGTCCTCCAGGAGAGTCATGCAGGCCCGGGTGGTGGGGTGCTCCCCGGTGCCGAATCCCACGCCCGGAGTCAGGAGGAGGGGGATGCGGGGCGCCCCACCCGCCGCCTTCCTGCCATCCACCGCCTCTCCAGCCCCCTCGGCCTGGCCTTTGTCCTCCGCCCCCACGGCCATCACCCGAAACCGCCGTCCCACCAGGCGAGGGGGATGGGCCTCGCGCCATCTCCGGGTCCAGTCGGCATGGGATTCCCAGGCCCAACTCAGGGAGCGGCCAGGGGAACGGGAGGATCCGGTGGAAGGGATGGAGGCACGAAGGGCTGCCCTTACCTCCTCCAGGAAGTGTCCGATCTCCCCGGGATCAGGGAAGAGGGCCCGGGCCTGTTCCCCCCTCCGCTCCACCGACCGGGCCCCAAGCCGCCGGAGGGTCTCCACCAGGAGATATTCCTCCCCATGGGGTGGAAGGTCCACGAAGAGGACACACCATCGGGGAGGTGGAGGCGGAGGGCCGGTGGCCTCCGCCCCTGGCTCCGGTCCAGGATCTTTCGCCATTCCAAACCGTACCGATTCGATGCAGGGAGGGTCCCTGAAGCACACACTGGCGAGGGGAGACTGGACCCGGACCTCCGAACCTGTTTAGGTAAGGGTCTTCAACGGCCCAATTCCATCCTATCCTCCGGCGGATTCCCGTAGTGTCGGGCCATCCCCGAACCCCGGTGCTGACCGGGTGACAGACGTCCGATCCCATGAGCCCGGTCCTACTCTTCGACTTCGATTCCACCCTCATTCAGGACGAGGGGCTCGACATCCTCTTCCAGCGCTCCCTCCGGGATGCACCGGATCGGGAGGAACGGGTCAGGGCCTTCCAGGAACTCACCGATCAGGGGATGGCCGGCGAGCTGCGTTTCGAGGATTCCCTGGCCCGAAGACTGGAACACCTCGTGGCCCATCGGTCCCTGGTGGAGGAAGTGGGTGCGGAATTGGCTTCCCGCCTCTCGCCATCGGTGGAGCGGAACCGGGGGTTCTTTCGGGAGCGGGCTGAGAGGCATGGGATCCACGTCCTGTCCGGGGGGTTCCGGGAACTCATCGAGCCCGCGGCGACGACGCTGGGGATCCCGCCGTCCCGGATTCACGCCCATCGGTTCCGGTACGCTGCCGATGGCGCGGTTCTGGGTCTGGATCCGGAGACGCCGCTGGCCCGAGGCGGAAAGCCCCTTGCCGTAGAGGAAATGGGCCTGGATCCGGCGAAGACCTGGATGGTGGGGGATGGAGCCACGGATCTGGAGGTGAGGGAGCTCGGACTGGTCTCCACCTTCGTGGCCTTCGCGGAGAATCGCACCCGTTCTTCGGTTACCTCCCGGGCCGACCAGGTGGTTCACTCCATGGAGGAGCTCCTGGAGCTCCTTTCCAATCACAGTTGATCCTCAACCTCCTCTACAAGGCACTCCCTTGATCCCCGTCCAACGCTCCCCCGATCCCTCGGCCCGCGTCCTCCTCCTGGAGCGCATCCACCCCGCTGCAGCGGAACGCTTCCGGAAGGCCGGTTACCATGTGGACGAGGTGGCATCGAGCCTTTCCGAGGAGGAGCTCATCGTCCGCCTCCAGGGGGTGACCATCCTCGGAATCCGGTCCAAGACGCAGCTCACCCGGAAGGTCATGGAGAGCACCTCCGGACTGAGCGCCATCGGCGCCTTCTGCATCGGGACGAACCAGATCGACCTGAAGGCGTGCTCCGAGCGGGGGGTGGCGGTGTTCAACGCTCCCTTCGCCAACACCCGGAGCGTGGTGGAGATGGCGCTGGGGGCGATGATCCTCCTCATCCGGGACATTCCCCGGAAGAACACCCTCCTTCACCGGGGGGTCTGGGAGAAGAGCAGCCCCGGCGCCCGGGAGCTCCGGGGGAAGCGCCTGGGGATCGTGGGGTACGGGAACATCGGGGCCCAGCTCTCGGTCCTGGCGGAGGGGTTGGGGATGGAGGTGCACTACTACGACATCTCCGAGAAGCTGGCCCTGGGGAATGCCCGGATCTGCCGGTCGCTGGACGAGCTCCTTGAGACCTCTGACGTGGTGACGGTCCACGTGGATGGGAGCCCCGGGAACGAGGGGATCATCGGAGCCCATGAGCTGGCCCGGATGAAGCCTGGCGCCGTCTTCATCAACCTCAGCCGGGGCTTCGTTGTGGACCTGGAGGCCCTCCGGGCCGTGCTGGAGTCGGGACACCTGAAGGGGGCCGCCATCGATGTCTTCCCCACCGAGCCCAAGGAGGATGGGAGCGCCTTCGAGTCTCCCCTCCGCGGTCTTCCCAACGTCATCCTCACCCCCCACATCGGGGGGAGCACCCAGGAGGCCCAGGAGAACATCGGCACCTTCGTGCCTGAGAAGCTCCTGGATTTTCTCGAGAAGGGGACCACCACGCTTTCGGTGAACTTTCCGAACCTCCAGCTTCCCGAGTTCCGGGAGTCGCACCGAGTGGTCCATGTCCACCGGAACGAGCCGGGGATCCTGGCTCGCCTGAACCGGACCATGGCGGAGCGGGGCCTGAACATCACCGGCCAGTACCTGAAGACCAGCGAGGACATCGGCTACGTCATCACCGACATCGGGCGGGACTATGACGAGGAGGTGGTGTCGGAGCTCCACCAGATCCCCGGGACGATCCGGGTCCGGGTCCTCTACTGATGGAGCCGGTGGAGGGACTCCCGGGCCGGTGGTACTTCGGTGTGGGCCCCTCCCAACTTCACCCCGTGGTGCCCGAGGGCATCCGGCAGGCGTTGGCCGAGGGGCTTCCCTCCTGGAGTCACCGGAGCGACGCCTTCCGACGGGAGGTGGGGGGGACCGTCGAGGCGTTGCGCGCGGTGCTGGAGATTCCCCGGGACCACCGTGTCCTCTTCCTGGGCTCGGCCACCGAGGCCATGGAGCGGCTGGCCCAGGGGCTGGTGGGAGGGGGAGGTCCTGCCTCCCGCCGCTCCTTCCACCTGGTGAACGGCGCCTTTTCCAGGCGATTCCAGGCGGTTTCCGCGAATCTCGGGGGTGGGGCGGACGGGCTGGAGGTGGAGGGGGGCGAGGGGTTCCGGCTCTCCGACGTCACGGTTCCGGAGCGCTTCGACCTCCTGGCGGTGACCCAGAACGAGACCTCCACCGGAGTGGCGCTGGACCCCCGGGGGATCGCAGACCTGGCTCGACGTCACCCCCGCCACCTCACGGTGGTGGACACGGTCACCGCCGCTCCCACCGCCCCCCTGGATCTCTCGGCGGTGGATGGCGCCTTCTTCTCGGTCCAGAAGCTCTTCGGCCTCCCGGCGGGGCTGGGCGTCCTGGTGGTTTCCCCCCGGCTGGTGGAGCGGGTCCGGGAGCGGCAGCGATCGGGGGTTCCGGTGGGGGGCTACATGCACATCCCGGCGCTGGCCGCAGCGGCGGACCGGGACGAGACGGGCCCCACCCCCAACATGCTGGGGATCCGTCTCCTGGGCGATGTGGCCCGGGCGTTCCTGGAGCGGGGGCTCGACGCGTTGCGGCATGACGCCCAAGCCTCGGCGGAGCGGATCCACCAGGCCGCCTCCCGGGCCGGCTGGGCCCCCTTTCCCACCCGGGAAGAGGATCGCTCCCGGACCGTCCTGGTCTTCCGTGTTCCCGGAGAGGATGGAGGGACCCGGGAGAGGACGCGTCTCCAGGCCCGGAGATTCGAGGTGAGTTCCGGGTACGGACCCCTGAAGGAACAGCTCGTGCGCATCGCCAACTTTCCAGCCCATTCCCCGGAGGCGGTGGAGGGGCTGGCACGGGTGGTGGAGGAAGGCGCCTCTTCCTGACAGGTGTAGGTCCCTCTTTCCTCCGGGGCCGGATGCTTCGTCCGAGCTCCGGGGAGCCACATTGACTTACTCCGAGGCTCTTCCCGATCTAGATTGACGGGCCTGTCGGCACCCCCGGGGATGCCCAGGCGGACGGGCTCCCGGAGCGGGAGAGGTGCGGAAGGAGGGTGCCCCCCTTCCCCTGGCTGAGACCCATCGTCCCCACGTTTCCGCTTTCTCCGGAGAATGCCATGTCGGAACCGGGGCTTACCGGAGAGATCGTCCTGACCCTGGCCGTCACGGCCGGGGCCCTCCTCCTCTTCATCTGGAACCGCTTCCGGGTGGACGTGGTGGGAATCACCGTGATGGCGGCTCTCATGGTCACGGGGCTCGTCACCCCCCGGGAGGGGATCAGCGGATTCGCCAACGAGGCCATGATCACCGTGGCCGCCATGTTCGTCCTCTCCGGCGCCCTTATCCGAACCGGGGTCATCGACGCCCTGGCCCGACTGATGGCCCGATTGGCGGGGAAGAGTGAGCTTCGCCTCATTGTCCTCACGCTCCTTGTGGCCATTCCGGTGAGTGCCTTCCTGAACAACACGCCTGTGGTCATCGTCCTCATGCCGGTGATCCTCGGGATCGCCCGGGACACCGGACAGGCCCCCTCCCGGCTCCTCATGCCCCTTTCCTTCGGGAGCCAGTTGGGGGGGACGCTGACCCTGATCGGGACCAGTACCAATCTCCTGGTGGCGGGGCTCGTCCTGGACCTGGGGATGGATCGGATCCGGCTTTTCGAGATCACGCCGCCGGCGTTCTTCCTGATGCTCATCGGCGTGGGTTACCTCCTCACGGTGGGCCGCTGGCTCGCCCCGACGCGAGAGGCCGCCCAGGACCCCCTGAGCTTCGAGGAGCTCCGCCAATACCTGACGGGGCTCTGGGTGAAGGAGGAGAGTCCCCTGGTGGGACGATCCCTCATGGAACTCCGGTTTTCCGAGGTTTACGGTCTGGAGGTGGTGGCGATCCAGCGGGAGGATCAGCCGGTGACCTTTCCCACCGGAGCCTCCCGGATCCATGCCGGTGATCTACTCCTGGTGCAGGGCCCCGCCGCCACCATCGCCCGGGTAGAGGAGGAGGGCTATTTCCGCATGGCATCCACCCAGCCCGAGGCCGGGGATGAAACGAAAAGCGTCTCGGCCCATCGCGACGACCCCGGCGGCGACGAGTTTGGCGAGGAACGCCGCCTGGCGGAGATCATCGTTCCCCCCCGTTCCCGGTTCATCGGCCGAACCCTTCGGGACATCGGCTTCCGGGCTCGCTACCGGATGGCGGTGCTGGCCATCCAGCGCCACGGTGAACTTCAGCACGAGCCCATGAGTGCCATGGTGCTGGAAGCGGGGGATATCCTCCTGGTGAGGGGTTCAGACCGAGCTCTCGAGGAACTTCACCAGCGGGGTGAGTTCACTCTCCTGGGGGGGGTGAAGCTTCCGATCCGGCGGACCGGGAAGATGAAGATTGCCCTCCCCATCATGGCCGCTGTCATCCTTCTGGCGGCCTTTGACGTTTTCCCCATCCTCGTCTCCGCAGTCCTGGGTGTGATCGCCATGTTCGTCACCGGATGCATCACGCCCGAGGGGGCCTATGAGGAGGTGGACTGGATGGTCCTGGTCCTCCTGGGCTCCATCATCCCCCTGGGGATCGCCATGCAGAACACCGGGACCGCCACCTTCCTGGCGAACGGGATGCTGGGCCTCACCGCCCCCCTGGGACTCCTGGGAATGCTGGCGGCCTTCTACCTCCTGACGTCTCTCCTTACCGAACTCATCAGCAACAACGCTTCGGCGGTGGTACTCACACCCATCGCCGTCGCCACCGGAATCAGCCTGGGGGTCTCACCCCTTCCCTTCGTGATCGCCGTCATGCTGGCTGCTTCCAACTCCTTCATGACCCCCATTGGGTACCAGACGAACACCTTCATCTACGGCCCGGGAGGGTATCGGTTCACCGACTATCTTCGGGTCGGCGGCCCCTTGAATCTTCTGCTCCTGGCCGCTGCCACGTTCATCATTCCCATCTTCTTTCCCTTCTGACCGGGGTGGGGGCTTCCCACTTCGAAGGGGGCTCGCGCAGAGCGGGCCCCTTCCATGACGGCAACCCTCCGGGCGCTGCCGGGTATTAACCCCGGCTCGGGTGCGGGTGCCGGGCGGGTGCCGGACGGAGCTTTCGTCCGGGTTTTCTCTGGGGCCGGAACGTCGGGGCAAGGCGTTTCCGGTCCTTCCTGTTTTTCTTGAGCGCGATGGGAGAGAGACGATGTGGAATGCTTTGGACCGGTACCGTGATGCGGCCCTGCTGGTCCTGCGTCTGGGGGTGGGAATCGGGTTCTTCTGGTATCATGGGTGGCCCAAGCTCATTGGCGGTCCGGAGCGGTGGGCCGGGCTTGGGGGGGCCATGTCCAGTGTAGGGCTGGGCTTCCTGCCCATGCCGGAGCTCTGGGGGTTCCTGGCAGCCTTCGCGGAGTCCGTGGGCGCCCTTCTCTTCGCCGCCGGACTCTTCTTCCGCCCGGCCAGCTTCTTCCTGGCCCTCACCATGGTGGTGGCCACGGCCAATCACTGGGTCACCGGCCAGGGGACGGCCGCCCACTCCCTCAAGAACTTCTTCTTCTTCGTCGGATTGATGGCGGTGGGACCGGGGCGCTACAGCGTGGATCATGTCCTGGCGAAGCGGCGCGGTGGAGGGGGAAGGAAACGCTAGAAGGCCGGCGCCCTCACCTCCCCGGAGGGGGCAGGCGGGGCTGGAGTCCCACGAGATTCCGGACGCCGGGAAGCCTTCGCACGATCTCCATGGTGGCCAGGATCCCGACCAGCGAGACCAGTCCGATGAGGAAGAAGCGGAGATGGACCCCCAGGGGCAGCTCCACCAGGTAATAGGCCGCCACCACGATGACGGTCTGGTGGAAGATGTAGAAGGGGTAGACCCGGGGATTGGCCCAGCGGAGGAAGGCCGTCTCCCGCCGGAGGACCCTGCGGGCGGCCCCCAGGGCCACGGCGAGCCAGCACCAGCACAGGAGCCCGAACGCCGACCAGAAGATGAAGTAGCCCGGTGTGGTCCAGTCTCCGGGGAAGCGGGTGTAGACATCTCCGGCAGAGGCCCAGAGCGCCATCCCCCCGGAGAGGAGGATGCCGGGGACCAGGGCCAGGGGCCACTGGCGCTCCAGGACCTCCATGAGGCGACCCTCCGCCAGGAGGGCGTAGCCGAGGATGAAGACCGTGAAGAGCCAGGCGTGGGTGGCCCAGTCCCCGATGAGGGCTCCCGTGGTCTGGGTGAAGCGATCCCTGAGGAGGAGCTGTCCCGCCACCAGGAGCACCGCTGGGAGGAAGACTCCGCCGGGTCGCTCCATCCAGTCCGCCATCCGGGCCAGGAGTCGACGTCCGCCTTCTCTCTCCAGGGCACGGAAGACGGGAAGGGCCACGACCATGTAGGTGAGAAGGTAGGCGATGAACCAGAGGTGGCCATAGGAGAAGTTCCCCTCCGGGAAGACGCCGTCGAAGAACCGTGGGAAGAACTCGACGAACGATCCCTCGAACTCCCCCCGGAAACGGCGGCGGAGGTAGACCTGGGGGGGGATCAGGATGAGGGTGCCGGCCACCAGGGGCACCAGGAGGCGGCCGACCCTCACCCGGAGGTAGTCCCGGTCGTCCCGACGCCGGCGGGCGAACCAGGCGGCGGCGCCGGCCAGGAGCATGAAGAGGGGCATGATCCAGGGCCCCAGGAAGATGGTGAAGTGCCCGAGCCACCAACTGGTTTCGGGGCTGGCGATGTGCCAGTCCTCGATGGGGCTGAAGATCTGGGCCACGTGGATCAGGAACACGAGGAAGATGGCCCCCACCCGGAGCCAGTCGATCTCCGCCAGCCGCTCCCCCCGTTCTCGCGGCACGCCCCCTTCTAGCGGCACTCCCGGCTCACCACCTCTCCCTCGATGATCACTCCGCATACCCGGGTCGCGTACTCGAACGGGTCCCCGTCGAAAAGGACCAGGTCTCCGTCCTTCCCCGGCTCCAGGGAGCCCACCCGTTGGTCCAGGCCGAGGATCCGGGCCGGATCCAGGGTGATGGCCTGCAGGGTGCGCTGGAAGGAGAGGCCGTATCCGGCGGCCATGGCTCCTTCCATGAGGACGACCCGGGTCTTGGGGAAGTAGGGTTCATTGCCGCTGGGGATGGCGAAGGGGATTCCCGCCTCCGCCAGTCGCTGCGCCGTCATGAACGAGGCGTTCACCAGAGGACCCTGATGGCGGGCCATGGTGGGGTGGAGGATGACGGGAACGCCCGCCTCCCGGATCTCGTCCAGGACCAGGTAGGCTTCCGCCGCCCCGTCCAGGATGAGGCGGAATCCGAACTCCCGCTGGAGTCGGAGGGCCGCCATGATCTCCGGCACCTGGTGGGCGGTGATGAGGAGGGGAACCTCTCCTCGGAGGATCCGAACCGCCTCCCGGAGGGCCAGGTCCGACTCCACCGGAGCACCGGCCCCGCCTCCTTCCCGGCCCTCCCGATCCAGGGCCGCCTGGCCCCTCAGGAGGAAGCTCCGAAGCATGGTCACGCCCCGAGCCCGGGTACCAGGCCATCCGCCCCCCCCACGGGAGACCTCGGGGCCCAGGGTGCCGGCGAAGGCCACCAGGGGCTCCACCAGGGCGGCGTCCACCGTCAGTCCCCGGGTCTTCACCACCATGGTCTGGCCGGAGATGAGGGCTCCCGGGCCGTGGCCCGTATGAAGGGTGGTGGTGCCCAGGTCACGGATCCACTCCACCAGGGGATCCCTGGCGTTGTAGGCATCCAGCGCCCGGAGTTCCGGCTGGATGGCGGAGGAGAGTTCGATGTGGTCCTGATCCGAGGGGAGCTCACTTCCCAGGATCCCAGAGAGCCCCACGACGCTCCGGGCATCCACCAGGCCGGGGGTGACCACCGCCGCCTCCAGGACGGTGACGCCCTGGGGGATGGTCACCGACGCGGCCGGTCCCACCTGGGTGATTCGTCCGTCGGCTCCGATGAGCACCACCCCGTCGGAGATGGCCTCGCCGGAAACGGTGTGGACGGTGCCGCCCCGGACCGCGACCTGGGCCTCTGCGGGAGACGCCAGGAGAGAGCCCAGGAGAAGGCCGGCCAGGGCCCCAGCCGGCGCCACACCCATGTTGAGCCCCAGGGCCGGAAGAAGGGCGGCGAAGGGGACCGGTCGGCGGAGGGGAGTGGGCCGGTTCATCGGTGGCCCTCCGGGTAGGGACGGCTGGCGTCCGGCCCGCCCTCGGCGTAGGCCCGGTCCACGGGACGACTCCGGTCAAAGACCTTCCGACCCTCCACCCAGGTCTCCTCCACGTGGGAGTAGACGCTCAGGGGGTCCCCGTTCAGGATGATGAAATCGGCGTCCTTCCCCGGTTCCAGGGAGCCCACCCGGTCCTCCAGCCCCAGCATCTGGGCGCCGGCCAGGGTGAGCCCGGCCAGGGCCCCTTCCCGGGACATCCCGTAGCGGACCGACATCCCCCCCAGGCGACGGAACAAGCGGGAGTCGGTAATGCTGTCGTCGGAGTGGAACCCCACGGCGGCTCCGGCCCGTTCCAGCGCGGCCCCGGCGGCGAAGCCGGATCGGAGAGCCTCCTCCTTCCCCCCGGGACTGTCCGGCGCCACGATGGACGAGGCCACCCCTGCGGCAGCGATCTCGTCGGCCACCAGGTGGGCATCGCTGACGTGGTGCAGGACCACCGTGTAGCCGAATTCCTCCCGAAGCCGGAGGGCGGTGAGGACGTCGTCGTGTCGGTGGGTGTGGTTGTGGACGATCCGCCGGCCCTCCAGCACTTCCACCAGCGTCTCCATCTTGAGGTCCCGGGCCGGCTGCTGGGACGGATCGTCCCCGGCCGCCTGGAGACGGTTTCGGTATTCGCGAGCCTTCAGGAACTCGGCCCGAACCAGGGCCGCCGAGCGAGCCCGGGTCCCGGGCATGGGGGCCGATCCAATGGGGTTGGTCCCGTTGGCCATCTTGAGGCCGCCGCAGACCTCGGTGAGGGGATCCCCACAGAAGAGGAGGTCGTAGATCGTCCGGCCGCCCCGGAGCTTCAGGTAGGCCGTCTGGCCGCTGATGAGGAGGCCGGACCCAGGCATGACGTTGACGGTGGTGATTCCCCCCGCCAGCGCCTTGCGAAAGCCGGGGTCCCGGGCGTCCAGGGCGTCCAGGATCCTGACGTCGGGGTGCAGGGGGGAGGACCGGTCTCCGCCGTCTCCCCTTCCCAGGTGGGAGTGCGTATCCACCAGTCCCGGCATGAGCCAGCGCCCGGTGAGGTCATGGAGCTGAGCGTCGGTGGGGATCGCCACCTCGGATCGCGGCCCCATCGCCTCGATGCGAGTGCCCCGCACCAGGAGCACGCCGTCCTCGACCTCCGGGCCCACGATGGGGAGAAGGTGAGCGCCGACGAAGGCATGGAGCTCCTCCTGGGCGGCGATCGGCCCCGGGGGGAGGGTGAGCATGGCCAGGAAGGCCAGGGGAAACAGAAAGGGGAAGGCGGACCAGACGGGGCGTATGCCCATGGACGGGATCCTCATGGGTGGTGGCACCGGAAGGACGGAGGTCCCGCAGGCTTTCCGGGTGGGGAAGGCGTAGCGGCACGGCCCTGTTCACCGGGACGGCTGGGACTACGGAGAAAGGAAGCTTGCCGGGGGTGGGGAGGTCGGCGCAAGAGTTTCCCTCTACTTCCCCGACTTCCCTCCGGACCCTCCCTCCTGAACGACCCCGGCGGACCCGAAGAGAACTCGGGTCCGCCGGAGGTGGGGGGCGTGAAGAGGGACGGGGGGATCAGTTGAAGTGATAGTGGAGCCCCACTCCGAAGGTGAAGTACGAAGCGGTGAATCCAGACCCTGCGCTGTGGCTCACGAAGCCAAGGTTGGGGACCGGGCAGAACTGCGGTCGGATGGGCATGTCGATCGTTGAGCCCGTTGCTCCTGGGGTTCCGCGCCCAGTGCCAGCCCCGCCTCGGCGCCCTCGCCGGAAAGGTCTCCGGTGGGAACGGTGACCCCCACCCGGCCCTCACCGGCCACCCCCACCTGGGCGGAGAGCGCCTGAGTTGAAAAAGGGCGGGGGCCATGGAAAGGATAAATAGAACCAGAATTTTGCTAACTATGTCCTCCTCGATAAGGAGATGGGTTGGTCGACGTCCTTTCCCCTGGGAGACAACGGTTCTCCTGGCGATTCCGTGCGCCCGGAGATCCCGGTCTCGGAGACACAGTCTGGATGTACAGGAACCGTGCCGAGACCGGTGGTCCAACGCCTGGGGAGGGAAGAGAGCGTTGAGAACAAGGGGGAAGACGGGAACGCCCCACCCCGGTGTAGCGGTGCCCATGGGCGCCGTATCCCCACCTCCCGGAGAGCCCCGTTGGAGCAAGGAACTCCTGTGATACCTGCAGGATGTGCGCGCATCGCTCCGGGCCGATCCCTTGTCCCCTCCGCCCCCTCTGAACAGCTTTCTTATCACCGTTCCAGCCGCCCGGACCTCGATGTTCCGGTGCTCCTGTCGGTGTGCCTGACCCCGATTCCGCCCTCTTTCCGGAGGATCCCTCCCATGGAAGCACGCTGGATTGCCTCGCTGGGAACTCCTGCCCGACTCGCCTTTCCCCTTCCACTTCTCATCTTCCTCTTCCTTCCCGGGTGCAGTCGGGGAGAAGTGGCCCCGCCCCCTGCTCCGGTGCCCTCGGCCGAGACCCAGGCCTCCCCGGATCGGCCCTCTGCGGCGCCCTCCCGGAATGCCAATGGGATCCGGCCATACGCGGAGGTGGTTCCCGATACTGCGATCTCCGACGAGGGGCTCTTCACGGTGCACCAGGTGGGGGATCAGTGGCTCTACGAGATCCCGATCGCCCTCCTGGATCG
The DNA here is from genome assembly GCA_007695225.1 of Gemmatimonadales bacterium. Lineage (GTDB taxonomy): Bacteria > Gemmatimonadota > Gemmatimonadetes > Longimicrobiales > Gaopeijiaceae > T3Sed10-66. The sequence continues at coordinate 32,321 of REED01000145.1, read as the reverse complement.
GGAGATGATTCTTATCACCCGGGTGGCCCGGACCGCGGCGGGAATGGGATTTGGGGGGCATCGCCAGACGACGGAAGTGGTCCGGTGGGAACGGAGGAACGACCAGATCCTCCTCCGACAGGTAAGTTTCCAGAATGTGGCCTCTGATACCCTCCCCATTTACGAGGCGGTGCGGAACTCCAACTTCGAGCCGGTCCTGGCCACCTTCGCCATCCGAGCCCTTGCCTCGGAGGAGGAGGGTGTCCAGGGAGAGGCCGTGGTGGTGGACGTGTCCGAATTCTTCGTCTCCGACGCCGCCATCATCGGGTTGAGCCAACAGCGGCGCCGCCAGTACGATGTTCGGCGGCTGGATCCTCCCCGGACCTTCATCGAGTCCATGAGGAGCTTCCCCGAGAACATCGAGGTTCGCCGAGTGGTGACCTACGAGGCCCAGAACCCCCCGTCGAATCAGGCCGGGCGGACTCTCTCGGTGGAATTCGGCCACTCCCTCATGATCCTCCCCGACGAGCCCATGATGCCCCGGTTGTGGGATGAGCGGGTGGGGTACTTCTCCGTCCAGATGAACGACTTCGGGATCGACGCACAGCGCCTTGAGGAGCGCCGGTACATCCAGCGGTTCCGCCTCGAGCCCTCGGATACCGCCGCGTACCTCCGGGGAGACCTTGTGGATCCGGTGGAGCCCATCGTCTTCTACATCGACCCGGCCACCCCGGAGAAGTGGAGGCCGTACCTGAAGCAGGGGGTGGACGACTGGCAAGAAGCCTATGAGGCGGCAGGGTTCCGGAACGCCATCGTGGCCAAGGACCCGCCCACCCCGGAGGAGGATCCGGAGTTCGACCCGGCCGACGCCCGGTACAACATCATCCGCTACCTCGCCTCACCGGTGCAGAACGCCTCGGGGCCCCGCTTCTTCGATCCCCGCACGGGGGAGATCCTGGGGACCCACATCCAGTGGCACCACAACGTCATGAACCTCCTGCGAAACTGGTATTTCGTCCAGACGGCGGCGGCGAATCCCGAGGCCCGGGGCGTGGCCTTCGACGACGCGGTCATGGGGGAGCTCATCCGCTTCGTCTCCGCCCACGAGGTGGGACACACCCTGGGGCTCCCCCACAACATGAAGGGGCACTCGGCCATTCCGGTGGACTCCCTCCGCACCCGGTGGGTCTGCGAGAACGGGACCTCCACTTCCATCATGGACTACGCCCGTTTCAACTACGTGGCCCAGCCCGGCGATGACACCTGTTTTCTTCCCCGCATCGGGGTCTACGACCGTTGGTCCGTCGAGTGGGGACATCGATGGATCCCTGATGCCCGCACCCCGGAGGAGGAGAAGGAAACGCTGAACGCGTGGATCCGGGAACGGGAGGACGATCCCCGTTACCGCTTCGGCGATCCCACCCAGACCGACCCGGGCTCCCTTACGGAGGCGCTGGGGGACGACGCCATGCGGGCTTCGGACCTGGGGGTGGAGAACTTGAAGCGGACCATGGAGGGCCTTCGGGAGTGGACCTTCCAGGAAGGGGAGGACTACAGCCAACTCCAGGAACTCTACGGCCAGGTGCTGGGGCAGTGGAGCCGCTATGTGGGGCACGTGGCGGCGAATCTGGGTGGGGTGGACTGGACCCGGATGGCGCAGGGCCAGCCCGGGCGCCCCTTCACCCCCATCGCCGGCGAAAGGCAGAGGAGAGCCATGGATTACCTGGACCGCCAGGTGTTCAGGACCCCGGAGTGGATGCTGGACGGAGAGATCCTCTGGCGCATCCAGAACCAGGGCACCCCGGACCGGATCCGGCAGCTCCAGGTGGGCGGACTGAACCAGGTCCTGAACGTGGACCGAATGAAGCGCGTTATCGAGCAGGAGGCGCTGGGGGTGGACGATCCCTATCCCCTGACCGAGCTGATGGACGACCTGCGCACCGCCGTCTGGCGGGAGCTGGCCGCGGGGGCGCCCATCGACCCCTTCCGTCGGAATCTCCAGCGGGCCTACCTGGAGCGCATGGAGTGGCTCATGGAGCACGAGGACGCGGTCCGGACGGACATCGTGCCCCAGGCCCGGGGGCAGCTGGTAGCCGTGCGGAGTCAGATCCAAGGGGCGGTGGGGCGCACCGTCGACCCGGCCAGCCGCCTCCACCTCGAGGACATGGCGGCGCGAATCGATGCCATCCTGGAACCATAGAAGGCCGTTGAAGAAGTAGAGGGAGCCACACCTGGGAGCGGCCACGGAGCCACATCCAAGGCGGCGATCCGCCTCGACCAGACCAGCCAAGACCGCCTTCCGGGCGGCCTATCTGCCTCTTCGACGGTCTTCCACCTCCGGCCTCACACCGTGAGGGCCGGGCGGGACGCCGTATCCACCAGGGGGATCACCTCTTCGGCGAAGCGTTCCATCTCCTCGAGTTGGGGGCTGAACTGGAGCAGGAGCAGCCCCACGCCGGCAGCCTCGAAGGCCCGGATCTGTTCCGCCACCTGTTCCGGGGTTCCCACCAGCCCACTCCGGAGTCCCCGGTTGGAGACCGAGTAGTCCTCCAGGCTCACCTTCCGGTCCATCTTCGTGTTCCCGATCCAGTCCTGGTAGTTCGCGTAGCCTCGAGCCGACTGGCGGACGTCGGTGATCCGCTCCACCTCCCGGAGGGCCTCGGCCTCGGTGGACCGGACGATGGCGTAGCCCGCAGCGCCGTACTCCATGGCCGGGAGGTCCAATGCGGCCCTCCGTTCCCGCATTTCCGCCACCTTCCCACCCACCTCGTCGGGGGGGCCACCATGGGTGAGCCAGGCGTCACACTTCTCGGCGATGAGCGACTTACCCGCCGGGGATTCCCCACCGGCGTAGAGGGTGGGGCGGGGCCGCCGCAGCGGCTTGGGTTCCAGGATCGCCTCCTCCACCTGGTAGAACTCTCCCTGGAAGGAGAAGGTGGGCTCCGTCCACATCCCGCTGACCACCTCAAGCCATTCGCGAGTGCGGTCGTAGCGCCGGTCGTGCTCGTCGAAGGTGACGCCATACTTCCGGGCCTCCGTGGCCCACCACGAGGAGACCACATTCAGCGACAGGCGCCCCCCGCTGATCCGGTCGATGTTGGCGACCTGTTTCGCCAGGAGGGCAGGAGGGTGGAAGGTGGGGCGCACCGCCACCATGAGTTCCAGGCGCCGGGTCACCGCCGCCAGCGCCGCCGCCGTGCTCCATGCGTCCAGGGAGGGAGCATCCATCCCCTTGATGTCATTGAGGTTGAGCTCGGCCAGGAGGGTCAGGTCAAAGCCGATTTCCTCGCTTCTGCGCGCCAGGCGGCTCACGTACTCCCAGGACGCTTCCATCCCCTCGTCGTCCACGTTCCGGAGCCAACCGCCAAACATGGGGAGCCAGTAGCCGAAGCGCATCAGGCCACCTCCCCCGCCAGGGTGGGAGAGGGAACGGTTCCGGGGGGCATTCCCTCGGTACCCGGTGCCCCTTCGGAGGTGGTGTCGGCGGTGGCCGAGCCTCCGGCGCCAACGGCCCCCAGCTCCGCCTCCAGCCAGTCCACCAGGCGTGCGAAGGCGTCGAAGCCCACCACGCGGGGGGCGTCAGCCACGAAATTGGAGAGGGCGTTCACGTCGTAGTAGTAGAGTTGCCCGTCCCGGTCATCGATGAGGTATTCAACCCCCCCGATCTCGATCCCCGCAGCCCGGGTGATGGTCTCCACCGCCGTCTTCACCTTCTCCGGAGGGTCGTAGCCCTCCACCCGGAGATCGTTTTCCGGGGCGTCCACCGCGCACGCGGAGCGCTCAAGGCGGGCACCGTCGGTCCCCTGGCAGACGTCGGCGGGGCAGAGGTTGAACTGGTCCCCGGGGGTGTAGATCCGGATGGCGTAGAGATACTCCCCATTCAAAACCTCCACCCGCACGATCCGGCCGTCCCGGGCCGGGATGAACTCCTGCACCAGAGCGGTCCCGTCGATCCCAAGCTCCAGGGTCCCCGCCTCCGCCGCCGCCTGGAGCCCCTCCGGCGTCTCGAAGCGGGTCACCCCCGCTCCGCTCCCCCCCACATTCGGCTTCACCACCACCGGGAAACGGAGTCCAGCAGCGGCCCGGGGTGCGTGGGCTCCGTCATGGATGACCCGAGCCCGGGGATAGGGGAGCCCCAATTCCTCCAGGAGTGTCAGCTGAGCCGACTTCGAGATCTCCAGGCTCCAGGCCGTAGATCCGTTGATGACCCGGACGCCCAGCCGCTCCAGGTGGCGGAGGTACTGGGAGGTATAGTGGATGGCCGTGGTTCCGCCCCGGAGGTAGGCGGAGGGACTCATCCGGTTCAGGAGGAGGGAAAAGGGAGAAATGGCCTCCGAGGGGTCGAAGTGCTGGTCGCTTGCAGGGAGTTTGCGGTAGGGGATGCCCCTTCGGTCCAGCTCGGTGAAGAGCGGACGGAACCAGTCGTTGTGCTCGTAGAAGATGCCGATGGGGGTCGGGTCGGGCTCGGTGGTGCGGGAATCGTTGATGACGGGAGCGGACATGGATTCTTCCTTCCTTGCCGGGGGGACGCTGCAGGGGAACGGGTATACGAAAAAACCCCCTCTCCGTGGGGAGAGGAGGTCGGGGACATCGGGAGGGACCCGGAAAAGGCCTAGATCATGACTCCCTCAAGTGCGCAAAAGCGCCCCGCCGCCTCTCCCAGGGGAGAGTCGGACACATGCAACAACACATGGAGGGGGCGAGGCTCGGTACCACCTGAGCGCACTTCCTGACATTTTTCATCGTGGGACGACGCTAACCCGGGGGATCCCGGTTCGTCAACCCGGCCCCTCGCCCCAATGCGAACCGCGAGCGGTCCACCCCGAGAGACTCCCTGCAGACTCCTTACGGATTCCTTCAGACTCTTCAGCGAGGTACCCCATGGCGTTCGATGTCCAGGACTTTCAGGAGGAAGTGATCCGGGCCAGTCACCAGACCCCGGTGGTGGTGGACTTCTGGGCGGAGTGGTGTGGCCCTTGTCGCATCCTGGGCCCGGTCCTGGAGCGTATGGCGGCCGGGGCCGACGGTCGGTGGAAGCTGGCCAAGGTGGATACCGAGGCCCATCCTGATCTGGCGGCGGCCTACGGCATCCGCGGCATCCCCGACGTGAGGCTGTTTGTGGATGGAGAGTCGGTGGATGGCTTCATGGGAGCACTCCCCGAATCGGCGATCCAGCGCTGGTTGGACGAGGCCCTGCCGCAGGAGGGGGACCGGGAGCGGGCGGCTGAACTTGCCAGGGTGGAGGAGCTCATCGCCAAGGGAGAGGAGGAGGCGGCGGCCAATGCGCTGGAAGCGCTCCTTGAAGGAACCCCGGGGGATCCGGGGCTCCGGTTCCGGCTGGCCCGTCTTCTCGTTTTCTCCGAACCGGAACGGGCCATGACGCTTACGGAGAGGCTGGAGCCCAGGGGATTCCCCCCGGAGGCGGTGCAGGCGGTCCGGAGCCTCGGGCGCCTCTTCCAGGAAGACCCCTCGCAGGAAGAACCCTCGCCGGGGGAGGATGGGACGGAGGCTCCCCACTCCGTCGCGGCTGCGGTGCAACTCCTGCGGGAGAGGGAATTCCAGGGAGCGCTGGAGGCACTCATCTCCATCCTCCGGGAGGAGGGGGCGAAGGCCGACCCCCGCGTGCGGGAAGCCTGTGTGGCGATCTTCCATCACCTGGGGCAGGACCACCCCCTTGTGGCCCGGTTTCGTGGAGAGGTCAGCCGGGCGCTCTACGTCTAGAACCGTCTCCCCCTGGTCGGGGAAGCTGGTATCGAACTTGCACTCCTCTGGGACATCGAGCCTGGCGTTTCGTCCGCCCTCCCCCCATCCCGGATCCCCGAGGTGTTTCCCATGTCCCATGGCGGACTGGTGGAGATCTCTGAAGCCCTGGGAGACTCACGCCTGCGCGCCATCCTGGACGTCGTCTACCGAGCCTCGGGGGAGGCTCCCATGGGCCTCGCCCTCCCCTGGAAGCTCCGGTGGCGGGTGAATCGGCTCCTGGACCCCACCGTGCGGCGGTATGGGATCGGGGGGGAATCCGGACTCTTTCCGGGGGTCCACTACCTGGACGTGGAAGGCGACGCGGCCGTGGAGTGGGCTGCGGCGACTCCCCTGGTCATCACCTGCACCGACGCCTTCCGCGCCCGTCTGAAAGGGAGCGGTATCCCCCACCTTCGCTTTCCGGAAGGGCTCCAGCGACTCGCGGGCTCGGGGACGGCCTACCCGCTCCCCGACGCCGCCTCCCCGCTCCCCAGAGGGGCCGGCCCTTCCCGCCCCCCAACGCCGCGCCGGAACCCTGGCGGGCCGGAAGGGTTTCTCTTCTCTGTTGGTCACGAGCCCTTGAGCTCGGGGTGATTTGCGGCGTATTGCGACCCGGGTAACCGAACCGCTAAAAAGCCACTCCCCGGCGTGCCCATCGTGGCGGAGACCCGTTCGTCCCTCCGCCCGACGCCGCCCACCCGGTCCCATCAGGGACCTTTGCCGTCGGGGAAGTGCCAGAGAAGGCCAGGCCCTGCCTCCCATGTCCCAGCTACAGCTTTCTGCCGAAGCCCCTCACCGAGTCCGGGAGCGTACCCGTCAGTTCGAGGCAGCCGCCCGGGAGCGCATCCTGGTCCTGGATGGCGCCATGGGGACCATGGTGCAAGGGTACACGCTCAACGAGTCCGACTACCGGGGTGAGCGCTTTCAGGACCATCCCCAGGATCTGAAGGGAAACCACGACCTGCTCTCCCTCACCCGCCCTGACATCATCGAGGCCATCCACCGGGCCTACTTCGAGGCGGGGGCCGACATGGTGGAGACCAATACCTTCTCCGCCACGGCCATCGCCCAGGCGGACTACGGGTTGGAAGGGGTGGTGCGGGAGCTCAACCAGGCCGCGGCGGAGGTGGCCCGCCGAGCGGCGGAGGCGGTGGAGGGCGCCGATCCCTCCCGCCCCCGGTTCGTCTGCGGGATCCTGGGGCCCACGAACCGAACCGCCTCCCTCTCCCCCCGGGTGGAGGACCCGGGCTTCCGGAACGTCACCTTCGACGAGCTGGCGGCAGCCTATGTCGAACAGGTCCGGGGACTCGTGGAGGGGGGGGTGGACCTCCTCATGGTGGAGACGGTCTTCGACACCCTGAACGCCAAGGCGGCGCTCTTCGCCCTGGAGCGCGTCTTCGACGAGGCGGGCTTTCGCCTTCCGGTGATGATCTCCGGGACCCTCACCGATGCCTCGGGGCGGACCCTCTCGGGACAGACCGCAGAGGCCTTCCTGAACTCGGTCCGTCACGCCCGCCCCTTCTCCATCGGCCTCAACTGCGCCCTGGGGGCGAAGCAGCTCCGCCCCTACGTGGAGGAACTCTCCCGCCTGGCGGAGTTCTCCACGTCGTGCCACCCCAACGCCGGACTCCCCAATGAGTTCGGGGGCTACGACCAGTCCCCGGAGGAGATGGCCGGGATCCTCAGGCAGTTCGCTGAGGATGGGCTTCTCAACGTGGTGGGGGGGTGCTGCGGCACCACGCCGGCTCACATTGCGGCCCTGGCGGAGGCCGTGGCGGGGATCCCGCCCCGGACGCCGGCGGAGCCCCCCCGGCGCTGTCGCCTCTCGGGGCTCGAGCCCCTGAACATCAGCCCGGAACTCCTCTTCGTGAATGTAGGGGAGCGGACCAACGTCACCGGGTCCCGGCGTTTCCGGTCCCTCATCCAGGAGGACCGCTACGAGGACGCCCTGGAGGTGGCTCTCCATCAGGTGCAGGGAGGGGCCCAGATCCTGGACGTGAACATGGACGAGGGCCTCCTGGACTCGGAGGCGGCCATGGTCCGCTTCCTGAACCTCATCGCCGCCGAACCGGAGATCGCCCGGGTACCGGTGATGGTGGACTCCTCCCGGTGGGAGGTGCTGGAGGCCGGGCTCAAGCGCATCCAGGGGAAGGGGGTGGTGAACTCCATCTCCCTGAAGGATGGCGAGGACCTCTTCCGGGAGCGGGCCCGGATCGTCCGTCGCTACGGAGCGGCGGTGGTGGTCATGGCCTTCGACGAGGAGGGACAGGCGGATACCACGGAGCGGAAGGTGGAAATCTGCGCCCGGGCCTACCGCATCCTCACCGAGGAGGTGGGGTTCCCCCCTGAAGACATCATCTTCGACGCCAACATCTTCGCCATCGCCACCGGGATCCCGGAGCACGACGGCTACGGGATCGCCTTCCTCGAGGCGGTGCGCCGGATCAAAGCGGAGCTTCCCCACGCCCTCACCAGCGGCGGGGTGTCCAACCTCTCCTTCTCCTTCCGGGGAAGTCCCGAGGTCCGGGAGGCTCTCCACGCCGTGTTCCTCTACCACGCCATCCGGGCGGGGCTGGACATGGGGATCGTGAACGCCGGGGCCCTCCCACTCCTGGATGACCTCCCCGCCGAGCTCAGGGAGGCCTGCGAGGACGTCCTCTTCCAGCGTCGCCCCGACGCCACCGAACGGATGACCGCGCTGGCGGAAGCCCGCCGGGGGGCGGAGACCCGGCGGGAGGAGGATCACTCCTGGCGGGAGGCTGGGCCTCGGGAGCGATTGGTCCATGCCCTCGTCCACGGGATCGACGAGTTCGTGGACGTGGACGTGGAGGCGGTCCGCCTGGACTCGGAGCGGGCCATCCGGGTCATCGAGGGACCCCTCATGGACGGGATGAATCGGGTGGGCGACCTCTTCGGCGCCGGGAAGATGTTCCTCCCCCAGGTGGTGAAGAGCGCCCGGGTCATGAAGAAGGCGGTGGCCTGGCTCATTCCCCACATCGAGAAGGAGACGGAGGCGGACCGGGTGGCCGTGGAGATGGAGGCGCAGGCGGCAGCGGAACGGGGGGAGGCCCCGGACGAGGCGTCGGCGGATTCGGCTTCCCGTCCGGAGACCGGTTCCGGGAAGGGCACTCTCCTCCTGGCCACCGTGAAGGGAGACGTCCACGACATCGGGAAGAATATCGTGGGGGTGGTCCTCCAGTGTAATGGATACAAGGTGGTGGACCTGGGAGTCATGGTCCCCGCCGATCGGATCCTGGCGGCGGCCCGGGAGCACGAGGTGGATGTCATCGGTCTCTCCGGGCTCATCACCCCCTCCCTGGACGAGATGGTCCATGTGGCCGCCGAGCTGGAGCGGGAGGGATTCCATCTCCCCCTCCTCATCGGGGGCGCCACCACCTCGCGGATGCACACCGCGGTGAAGATCGAGGAGCGCTACTCGGGTCCGGTGGTCCATGTGGATGACGCTTCCCGGGCGGTGGGGGTGATGAGTCGCCTCCTGAACCGGGAGGAGGCCCCGGCCTTCCTGGCCCGTGTCCGGGAGGAGTACGCCGGTCTCCGGGAGCGCCACGCCGGTCGGGCCGAACGCACGCCTCTGCTCTCCCTGGAGGAGGCCCGGGCCAATCCCTTTCCGGTGGAGTGGGGTCGCCAGGCCCCGGTGGCGCCGGCGCATCCCGGCCTCCACGTATTCGAAGACGAGCCCCTGGACCCCCTTCGGGAGTACATCGACTGGGGCCCCTTCTTCCAGGCATGGGAGCTGAAGGGGACCTTTCCGGAGATCCTCTCCGACCCGGAGGTGGGAGAGGTGGCTCGTCGCCTCCTGGCCGACGCGGAGGAGCTCCTGGAGGAGATCATCCATACCCGGGTGCTGCGGGCCCGGGGAGTGGTGGGGCTCTTCCCTGCCCAAGCGGTGGGGGATGACGTGGAGCTCTATGCCGACGAGAGCCGGACCCGGGTGGAGGGGCGGATCCACACCCTCCGGCAGCAGTTCCAGAAGACGGGGCGACCCAACATGGCGCTGGCGGACTTCGTGGCCCCCCGGGAGTCGGGGGTGGAGGATTGGGCCGGGGCCTTCATCGTCACCACGGGGATCGGCCTGGAGGAGCTCACCGCCCGTTTCAACGCGGATCACGATGACTACCGGGCCATCCTGGCCCAGTCGCTGGCGGACCGACTGGCGGAGGCCTATGCCGAGCGAATGCACGAGCGGGTTCGCAAGGAACTCTGGGGGTACGCCCCCGACGAGCGCCTGGCCAACGAGGACCGGATCCGGGAGCGGTACGCCGGGATCCGCCCCGCGCCGGGGTATCCCGCCTGTCCGGATCACACGGGGAAGCGGACCCTCATGGCACTCCTGGACGGGGAGCGGACGGCCCGTGTCCAACTCACCGAGAGCTGCGCCATGCTCCCCACGGCGTCGGTGAGCGGCTGGTACTTCGCCCATCCGGAGAGCTTCTACTTCGGTGTGGGGCGGGTGGGGCAGGATCAGGTGGCGGACTACGCCGCCCGAACGGGGCAGACCCAGGAGGAAGCGGAGCGCTGGCTCCGCCCCAGCCTCGGCTACGAGCCCGCGGAGGCCCGGCGATGAGAGCCCCGCCTGGCAGCACGCCCCCGCCGGGAACGCCCCCGCCGCTCCCGCCGCCCTCGGTGCCCGGGGTCTCCGCCGCTTCCCCGTCCCTGAGGGATCTCCTTGCCGACGACGCCGTCCACCTCATGGACGGCGCCATGGGGACGCTCCTCTACGACCGGGGCTTCTTCCTCAACGTCTGCTACGACGAACTCAGCCTCACCGAGCCGGCGCTGGTGGAGGCCATCCACCGGGAGTACGTGGAGGCCGGCGCCCGGATCCTGGAAACCAACACCTTCGGTGCGAACCCGGTAAAGCTCTCCAGCTTTGGTCTGGAGGATCAGACCGAGGCCATCAATCGCGCGGCGGTGGAGCGAGCCCGGGCCGCTGCCCGGGCGGCCGGTGTCCCCGGGATCCTGGTCCTGGGTGCCGTGGGTCCCCTGGGAATCCGCATCGAGCCATGGGGTCCCACCGCCGAGGCGGAAGCCGAGGCCCTCTTCGGCCGTCAGGTGGACGGGCTGCTGGAAGGGGGGGTGGACGGGTTCCTCCTGGAGACATTCCAGGACCCCGGGGAACTCCGCCAGGCCTTGCGGGCGGTGAAGGCCCGGTCCTCCCTTCCGGTGATGGCCCAGGTCACCATCGACGAGGGCGGACGGACGGCCTACGGGACCGACGTGGAGGCGGTGGCCCGGAAGCTGGAGGAATGGGGCGCCGACGCCGTGGGCGTGAACTGCTCCGTGGGGCCCGCCGAGATCCTGGAGGCGGTGGAGCGAATGGCGGAGGTGACCCGCCTTCCCCTTTTGGCCCAGCCCAACGCCGGGTTCCCCCGGACCGTGGGGGATCGGAAGATGTACCTGGCCAGTCCGGAGTACATGGCCCGGTATGCACGGCGAATGGTGGAGGCGGGGGTCCGTTTCGTCGGTGGATGCTGCGGTACCACCCCGGAGCACATCCGGAAGATGGCGGAGGCGCTGGCCGAGGTCGGGCCGAAAACGGGGACGAAGGGTACGGCCGGGGTCGATGGGGAAGGCGGCCCCCCTCAGCGTTCTGCCCCTGGCTCGGATTCCCCTGCCATTCCCGAAATGCAGGACCCCATCCCGCTCCGGGAGCGCTCTCCCCTGGGGCGGAAGCTGGCGGAAGGGACCTTCGTCACCTCTCTGGAGCTGGTCCCCCCACGTGGGTGGAATGCCGCCGGGCTCCTGGCCGAAGCCCGGGAGGTACGCATGGCCGGGGTGGACCTGGTGACCCTCCCGGATGTGCCCCGGGGACTCTCCCGAATGGCGGCGCTCCCGGCGGCCCTCCTGGTCACCCGGGAGACGGGGATGGAGGTCCTGGCCCACTATACCTGTCGGGACCGGAACATGTTGGGGATGATCTCGGACCTCCTGGGCGCGGCTGCCTCGGGCCTCCGGAACGTGCTGGTGGTGAGCGGCGACCTCTCCCCCATGGGTCCCTATCCGGACCACACCACCATCTTCGACATCGACTCCATCGGTCTTACCAACGTTCTGGCTCGCCTCAACCGGGGGAGAGACCCCGGGGGGCATGCCATGGACCCACCCACCCGGTTCGTCGTGGGTGTGGTCCTGAACCAGGGAGCCGCCGACCGGGAACGGGAACAGAACCGCTTCCACTGGAAGGTGGAGGCCGGGGCCGAGTTCGCCGTCACCCAGCCCATCTTCGACCCGACCGCCCTCGTCTCATTCCTGGACGAAGCGGCGGAACGCACCCCGTCGGTGGGGGACCTCCCCATATTGGCCGGGCTCTGGCCCCTCTCCTCGCTGAGGAACGCCGAGTTCCTGGCCAATGAGGTCCCGGGTGTGTCCCTTCCCCCTGCGGCGCTGGAGCGGATGCGGGAGGCGGAAGCGTCCGGCGGACCGGAGGGGGCGGCCTCGGAAGGGGTCCGGATTGCGGTGGAGGCCCTGGAAGCCGTCCTCCCCCGGATCCGGGGCGTGCATGTGAGCGCCCCCCGGGGACGTGTGGACCTGGCCCTCCGGGTTATCGAGGAAGCCCGGGCCCTCCTCCGGAACACCCCTTCCGGATGAATCCCGGGCCTTCCCAGACCGATCGGTTCCTCCAGGCACTCCGCTCCCCGGGGGCCATCCGGGCGGTGGAGCTCCGTCCACCCCCGGCGGCGCTGGGGATGGGTGCGTCGGTGGAGGCGTGGATCGACCTCCGGCATTCGGTTCGGCGGCTCCTCCGGGAGGATCGATTCGTCCTCTTCACCGATGACGCAGTGGGGACGCGGGAGGAGGAGAGCCTCCGGCACCTGGTGGACAACCTGGGGCCAGGTGCCGATCTGTCGGGGGTGGTGCCCTTCCTGACGCTGCGCCATTCCCTGGACTACTGCACCTACTTCGCCCGGCGCACCCGGGGACACGGGATGGGGGGACTGACGGTGACGGGAGGAGATGAGGCGGGCGGGACGCCCCGGTGTCTCCCCCGTTCCCGGGATCTCCGGGCACAAATCCGAGAGGGTACGCCAGGGCTTCCCCTGGGTGTCTGGACCAATCCCCTGGCAGATCCCGAAACCCAGGTGGGATACCTGACGGATGAGGGGGTCGCAGCGGACTACTTCCTCACCCAGGTGGTTTCCCACCATCACCTTCCGGCGGTGGACCGCTTCCTGGAGGTGGTGCAGGGGGCCGGCGTGACCATGCCGGGCCTCTTCGGGGTCTTCTACTACCGGAGCGCCAACCCACGGACCCTGGAGCGACTGGGGGAATTCCTACCCGTCCCGACGGAGGCGCTCACCCGGGAATTCTCCTCCGGGGCCGCCCCGGAGGAGGTATGTGCCCGGACCCTTAGGGCCCTTCGCGAGCGGGGGGTGGAGAAGGTCTACCTCTGCAATCTGGACCTTCGGAGTGCTCCCGGGACCCTGGCCCGGATCGAGGCGCTGGTCTGACCCCTCCTGCCCTGACCCTCAGTTCGTGGTCTGGGGTTCCAGGAGGGCCGTGAGGCGTCGCCCTTCGATGTTCTTGGAGAGGGCCTCGACCTTGGCCAGATCCCGGGTGGCATCCATCATCCGTTCCAGGGTCTCCACCCCCACCTCGGGGCGGCGGAGTTCCCGGCCGCGGAATCGAAGGACCAGCCGAACCGCGTTGCCTTCGTTCAGGAAGCGCCGTGCCCGCTTCAGCTTCACCTCGAAGTCGTGATCGTCGGTGCGGGGACGCAGCTGCACCTCTTTGACTTCCATGGTGTGCTGCTTCTTCCGGGCCTCCCGGGCCTTCTTCTGCTCCTCGTACTGGTGCCGTCCCCAGTCCATGATCTTGACCACCGGGGGTCGGGCCTGGGCTGCCACTTCCACCAGGTCCAGTTCGGCCTCGGCAGCTCGGCTCTTCGCATCATCGAGGGAGACGATGCCTACCTGCTCGCCGTCGGCGTCGATGAGTCGAACGGGGCTGATGCGGATGTCGTCGTTTACTCTCGTCCTGGAAATCAGGGGCCTCCTTGTTCAGGGAATTCGGGGTGATACGCTGTCTCGGCCCCCGCCCTCAGGAGCGGGAAGCGAAGCGTCGCACCCTTCATCCTACGCCTGAGTGCATGAGAAGTCACATATTTCCCGATGAGGGGAACGCGGGCGGAGGCCCGTTCCAGCCAACGAGCCAGGGAGTCAGCGTGACCGATCAGGTGGATGGGAGTCGAGCAATGGCGGGGGAAGGATCGGGGGACGCCATGGACCTGGTGGTGGTGGGTGCCGGTGCCGCCGGGCTCATGGCGGCCATCGCCGCAGGAGAGGCGACCCCGCCAGGGACCCGCATCCTTCTCCTGGAGCGAAGCCGGGACGGAGGGCGCAAGATCCTCATCAGCGGGGGCGGTCGGTGCAACGTCCTTCCCTCTCGACTGGATCCCCGTTGGTACTTCACCGATTCCTCTCCCCACACCCTGAAGAAACTCCTCCTCGCCTGGCCGCTGGCCGCCCAGCGGCGCTTCTTCGAGGACGACCTGGGGATCCCCCTCAAGCTGGAGGAAGAGACGGGAAAGCTCTTCCCGGTCTCGGACCGGGCCCGGGATGTGCGGGATGCCCTGGTGGACCGGGCCCGGAGGGCTGGCGTCCGTATCCTCTTCGAGACCTCGCTTGCGGGGCTGGCTCCGGGAGAGGACGGGAGCTGGCGGATTTCGTTGGAAGGGGGCGGTGGGTTCCATTCCCGGGTGGTCCTCCTGGCCACGGGGGGGCTATCGGTCCCGGCCACCGGAAGTGATGGGACCGGGCTCCGCCTCCTGGAGGGGCTGGGGCACACACTTCACCCCCTGTACCCGGCGCTCACCCCCCTCCTGGCCGATCCGCCCCTCCACCGGGAGTTGGCGGGCGTCTCCCTGGATCTGACCCTTACGGCCCCCGCAGAGCCGGGAAAGCCCGAAACCCGTGGAGGCTTCCTCTTCACCCATCGAGGCTACTCGGGACCCACGGTGCTGGATCTCTCCCACTTTGCGGTGCGCTCCCGGGGAACCAAGCACCCCGCAGAGCTCATCGTCCGGTGGACCCATGACACGGAGGAGGTCTGGAATCAACGGTTCCAGGAGGCGGCCCGGGTCCGGGGAGGGAGCACCATGGCGGCCATTCTGAGGGAGCAGCTGCCCCAGCGCCTGGCGGACCGGCTCCTGGAGGAGGCGGAGGTTCCGGTGGACCGATCACCGGCCCGCCTCTCCCGGGAGGAGCGTCGTCGACTGGCCGCGGCGCTGGGCGCCTATCCCCTTCCGTGGACGGGAGACGAAGGCTACAAGAAGGCCGAGGTGACCGGGGGTGGCGTTTCCCTGGCCGAGGTGGAGCCGCGCACCCTGGAGAGCCGGTTGTGCCCCGGGCTCTTCCTCTGCGGAGAACTCCTGGATGCGTTCGGCCCCATTGGTGGATTCAACTTTGCCTGGGCCTGGGCCACGGGTCGGACGGCGGGGCTGGGGGCCGCGGCCCGTTTGGCGGAGATGGGGGTCGGGGCGCCGGGTTAGGCATGGCCATGAGCCGGACCCGGATGCCGCCATTCCGGCTGGAGAAGATCTCTTCCAGGTCCAGGCGCAGTTCCCGCTCCAGAACGGGATCGGCCGTGAAGAGGGCCAGCCGCCGACCTGCCCATTCCTGACCCATCCGCCGTCCCAGCGCCCGGTAGAGGGGGCGGAGGGCCTTTCGTTCCCCCAGGCGGGCGCCATAGGGGGGGTTCGTCACCACCCAGCCTCCCGGACCTGGGTCCGAAGCCCGGGAGAGAGGTGCCTGCTCCACCTGCAGGTGCTCCAGCACGCCGGCCCGCTCCGCGTTCCGGCGAAGAGCGTCCAGGGCTCCGGCGTCCCGGTCTGAGGCCAGGATGGGGGCTGGCGGCGCCGGAAGGATCCGCCCGCGGGCCTGTGCAGCGGCGGAGTGGTAGGAATCCGCCGGAAATCCAGGCCACTCCAGGAACGCAAAGGGGCGGGGGGCCCGGTCCGCCGTGGCCAGGGCGGGGGGGATGTTCATGGCCCGGAGGGCCGCCTCGATGGCGATGGTCCCGGCACCGGCGAAGGGATCCAGGAGGGGGATGGTGGGTGACCATCCCAGGGCCAGGAGGGCACCGGCGGCCAGGGTCTCCCGAAGGGGCGCCGCCCCTGGATCCAGGCGATACCCCCTCTGGTGGAGGTGTCCCCCCGTGGCGTCCACCGACACGGTGACCTCATCCCGGAAGATCCTTACCACGACGGTGCTGGGGAGGGCTTCAGGGCCGGGGTCCGAGGCGGAGCCCTGGGCATCCAACCCGGTGTCGGAGTCATGGAGGGAAAAGCCCCTGGCGGCCAGCACCCGCTGGAGCCTCTCCTCCGCAGCCCCCTCATGATAGATTCGGGACCGTCCCGCTGAGATTCGGAATCGAACGGACCGGTGGGAGGGAAGAAGGTCCTCCCACGGGAGTTGGCCGCCCTTCCGTTCCAGTTCCCCCAGGGCTCGGGCCCGAAAGCTTCCCACCCGGACCAGGAGCCGGCTGGCCGTGCGGAGATGGAGGTGTCCCTGGATGAGATGGTCCCATCCTCCCGTCCATTCGAATCCTCCCTCCTCGACCCGGGCCGGGATTCCGAGGTTCGCCAGCTCCATCCCCAGGGTTGGCTCCAGTCCAGGCGGAGCCACAGCGAAGATGCGATGAGAGAAGACGGCCATGGGACTCGGGGGTGAGGGGAGGGGGGCGGCGTTGGCAGTGGGGCGGGAACGCCCGACATTCTGGGGAGGGTTCGAGGAGAGCTCGGCCCCGATCCCGAGGGCGATTCGGGGACCCGGCCGCATCGGCGCTCCAATCACAGTATAGGGGCTTGGATCCGTATGGGGGCGGTGGCGTGCGAGAGCGAGGAGGGAAAATGGGGAAGGGAGGCCGGGAACAGGAGTCGGATGGCGGGATGGACCGGGGGACGATGGAGGTCCCCGACTCCGATCCCCCAAAGCTCCGGGAATTCGTGGAACGGTCTGCCGGTCGCCTCCTCATGGAAGCGATTCTGGGTGGATCTGCGGGAGCCATCCTCGCAGTGGCGCTGGGGCAGGAGGAGCTCCGGGGGGCGTTCATGGTGGCGGGTGGCCTGGCTGCCCCCCTGGCCCTAATGCTCACGCCGGTCCGGGGGGCGCCCGCCTATCGGGGGGTCCGCTATGGGCTTGCCCTTTCCGTCCTGCTGACCCTCGCCGTCTCCCTCACCGGGCCGGGTCGGGAGCGTCCGGTGGATGAACTCATCCTCTTCGCATTCCTCTTCTTCGCTCTGGGGGCCGTGGGACATGGGGTCATGGCGGCGACGGTGGATCGGAGGTCGGACGACGAAGGGGGGTAGCCACGAAAGCCTTCCCGAAAGACCTTCCGAAGACCGTGCACTTCCTGCGCCCTGCCCGGGTACATGATTCACTGCATGGACAGCCCCGGCTCCGGACCTTAGACTGAAAGTCATTGAAGGTCGATCCCGGAACCGGCGTGGCCACGCCGCTCCTCTGGGACCCGGAGCAGGATGGAGGCTCTATGCGACGTCGCAGTTTCCTCTTCGCACTTCCGCTGATTGCGTTGTTCGCCCTCATGGGGTGCGAGAGCAGCACGGACATCCAGGACATCAGTGCCACGGGCAGCTGGGACGGGGTGGGTCCCCTCCAGCAGGCATATTCGGGGCTTCGGCTGGAGCTCGAGCAGCAGCCGAACGGGAACGTATCGGGGCAGTGGTGGTTCGCAGGCGGTACCCGCTTCAGCGTGACCGGCACCAACAATGCCGGGAATCTGGAGTTGACGTTCTCCAACTTTCCCACCGGCACTGCCCAGTTCCAGGGGCAGTTCACCCATGACTTCCGGATGGAGGGCACCCTGAACGGCGCCAACCTCACCGGCGCTGCCGTCTTCCGCCGGACGAGCTTCTAGCTGGACGGACGGCGCCCTGGAAAGGGGGGCCGGATAACCGTGCTGTCCACTGGGAATACCCCGCGGGGGTGAGGCCCTTTGGTGGCAGTTGGCCAAGACGGCCCCGAAGGGATTTCCTTCGGGGCCGTCGTCGTTGTACCATCCTCGTCAACGACCCTCTCCTTCCCTGCACCTCTGTGGCCTCATGACCATGGTCTCGTTGCTCCGATTCCCAGCCGCGCCTCCGTATCCCCCGGCGCCTTCTGGTCGTGCCCCGGGGACCTCGGGACCTGCCCCCTGGATTTCCTCCCCAAGGGCGCGGGGCCTTGTTCGCCTTCTCCTTTTGGCGGGGATGCTGGCGACCGTGGGGGTCGCGGTCCCCGCAACGGCTCAGGAAGTTCCCCTCCAGGGGCTCGATGACTTCATCGAAGCGGGAATGGCGGAGTGGGGAATCCCAGGGCTGGGGATCGCGGTGGTGAAGGACGATCAGGTGGTTCTGGCCCGGGGGTACGGAGTCCTCCACCGGGAGGAGTCCCGCACTGTGGATGAGCACACCCTGTTCGGGATTGCCTCCGTCTCCAAGGCGTTCACGGCGGCGGCAGTGGGGATGCTGGTGGACGAAGGGCGGCTCCATTGGGACGATCCGGTGGTGAGGCACCTCCCGGAGTTCCGACTCTACAACCCCTTCGTCTCGGAAACCGTCACCATCCGGGATCTCCTCAGCCACCGGGTGGGGGTGGGTCGGATGACGGGGAACCGGATCACCTGGCTCCCTCACCGGGACCGAAGTGATCTGGTCTACAGGATCCGTTACCTGGAGCCGGAGCAGAGCTTCCGGAACGGCTACGTCTACTCCAACGTCATGTATATGGTGGCGGGGGAGGTAGTGGCCGCCGTGAGCGGGATGAGTTGGGATGACTTCATCGCGGAACGGATCTTCCGCCCCCTGGGGATGACCCGGAGCAACACCTCGGTCACCGCCATCGCGGAGGGCGAGAACGCCGCCTGGCCGCATCAGGAGATCGGGGGTGAGGTGGTGCCCATCCCCCGTCGCAACTTCGATGCGGTGGGCGCTTCGGCCTCCATCAATACCTCGGTGTCCGAGATCATCCCCTGGATGCGACTTCACCTGGGCATGACCGGAGAGGTGGACGGGGTGCGACTCCTCTCTCCCGAGGTCATGCGGGAGATGCACCGGGCTCAGAATCGGATCCCGGACGGCGGCCCTCCCGGGGGACTGGTCTCCTATGGCCTGGGGTGGCAGCTCTCCTCCTTCGAGGGCCGGCGCGTCTCCCAACACGGCGGAGCCACCGACGGGATGAATACCATGCTCCTTCTGGTGCCTGAGGAGAACCTGGGCGTCATCGTCACCACCAACACCTTCAACAACTTCATGTCGGCGCTGGGCAACCGGGTGCTGGACCGGTACCTGGGGATTCCGGACCGCCCCTGGGACCGGATGATCCGGGACGGCTACGAGGCCCAGTTCGCCCGGGTGGCGGCAGGCCGGGATTCCATCCACGCCGCCCGGGTGGAAGGGACGAGTCCCTCCCTTCCGCTGGACGCCTACACCGGGCTCTTCCTGGATTCCCTCTACGCCGAGGCCGAGGTGGTTCTGGAGGACGGTGCCCTGGCTCTCCGCTTCTGGGAGGACGACACCCAGTCCCTGGACCTGGAGCACTGGCATTTCGATACCTTCCGGGGGCACTGGAGGAATCCGGCCCAGCGGGAGAAGTTCGTCTGGTTCACCCGGGGAGAGGACGGTGGAATCGACGCCCTCCACGTGCGGTGGACCCTCCGCCCTGATCTTCTGCAGGTGGGGCTCTATCCCGCCTCCTACACCCGGACCGTGACCTTCCACCGGGCCGATCCCAGGTGACCTCCTGAGATCGTCCATGCCCTACCGGCTTCGGGTGCTTCGCAAGGGCGGGGAAGGTGCGAATGGCCCGCCCATCCTGCTTCTGCATGGATTCACCGGGTGCGCCGAGGCCTGGGGGGAGGGGGTCCTGGTGGGGCTGGCACGGGAGAGGAGGGTGCTGGCGGTGGACCTCCCGGGTCACGGGGAATCCCCTCGTTCCAACGACACGGCCCGCTACGGTTTCGAGGGGGTCCTGGCGGAGGTCCTGCAGGTCCTGGACCGGGAGGGCGTGGCATCGGCGGACTGGGTGGGGTATTCCATGGGCGGACGCCTTTCCCTGGGGGCGGCCGTCCTGCATCCAGACCGGGTGCGACGGTTGGTGCTGGAGAGCACCTCGCCCGGGCTGGCCACGCCGGAGGAGAGGAGCCGCCGCCGCCGCATGGACGAGGGTCTGGCCCGGAGGCTGGAGTCAGAGGGGATGGAGCGCTTCGTCGACGCCTGGATGGAGCAGCCCCTCTTCGCCTCGCAGGCTCGACTTCCCGGGACGGTCCTCAGGGATGCCCATCGACGCAGGCTGCGGAACGACCCCAACTCCCTGGCCGCATGCCTCCGGGGGATGGGGACGGGATCCCAGCCCTCCTTCTGGGATCGGCTCCCGGAGGTGCGGACGGAGACCCTTCTGCTCACCGGTGCCCTGGACCCGAAGTACGAAGAACTGGCCCGGCGGATGGCTTTGCGACTCCCGACGGTCCGACATCTCTCGGTGCCTGACGCCGGGCATGCAGTGCACCTGGAGGCGCCCAGAGCGTGGATGGAATCGGTCGTCCCCTTCCTTGCGGAGCCCTGACCTCGTCTCAGCGGCCCCTCGCTTCTTCAGCGGCCCCTCTACTTCTTCAACGGCCTTCTAGGAGAGGTACCGGTACATGAGGTCCAGGAGTTCCCCCTGCATGGCCTCGGCAGCATCTCCCCCCTCCTTCGCTGCTTCCGCCGCGCAATGCCGAAGGTGATTCCGCATCACCTCCCGGCTCACGCCCCGGAGGGCCTCCTGGATGGAAGCGATCTGGACCAGGATGTCGGGGCAGTAGCGCTCCTGCTCCACCATCCGTTGAATGCCGCGCACCTGCCCTTCGATTCGTCGAAGGCGTTTCAGGTTGCGGTCCTTGACCTCCGGTTCCACCTCGGTAGCGTGGTGGGGCCGGCCGCAACTCTCCTGTTCCTTCGATCCCCCATTCCGTGGCTCAGGTACCGCTTCGATGGAGGACATGGATCCGGGGGTCGGGAGGGGGCTGTCTGCTGGAAGGGGAGGGGGGCGATCCGGCGTCGACGGCGCCTCCCTTCAACATGGCTCTCACGCATGAGGTCGGTTTCCTTACAAGGGGTCGATACCCTGGCAGGGTATGCCCGTTCCGTGGACGACACGGATCTCCCGAGCCGTTTCAAGGTATTCCCAGACGGGACCAGAATCCGAGGACCTGGACCGCCTCCCTGGAGCCAGGTCCCGGCTCCGTGCCTTCCCCAATGGGCGGGGCGTCTTCCGACGGCCCTCCCCGCTCGTCCACCTCGGCTTCTCCCACTTGCCCATGACCGGATTCTTCCCCCTGGCCCTCACCCTTGCCATGATCTTTTCCGCAGGATCTGAGGGATCTTCCGGTGGGTCGCCTGGGCCCGACTCAGACGCCTGGGGGTTGGAGCAGGCAGATTCCCTCTTCCTGGCAGGACACCCCAAGGCCGCCCTGGAGCTTGTGGAGGGCATGCTGGCGGAAGATCCGCGCGACTATGAGGCCCTCTGGCGTGCAGCCTCCTTCGCCGTGGCCCTGGGTGTCATCTCGGAGGAGGATCGGAACGGGGGTTCCCCGGGCGACTGGTACGCCAAGGCAGAGGGTTTCGCTTCACGGGGGATGGAGCTCCGCCCCGACCGGCTGGAGGCCCGCTACTGGGAGGTGGCCACGCTGGGTCGCCAGGCCCTTTCCGCCGGC
Organism: Gemmatimonadales bacterium; assembly: GCA_007695225.1. Classification (GTDB taxonomy): domain Bacteria; phylum Gemmatimonadota; class Gemmatimonadetes; order Longimicrobiales; family Gaopeijiaceae; genus T3Sed10-66. The sequence goes on along the minus strand of REED01000145.1, from coordinate 10,892 downwards.
CCCGCTGAGGCCTCGGAACTGGCGGACCGGATCCGGCGCGGGGCAATGGAAATCCTGGACCGGGACCCGAACCACCCCGGCGCGCACAATGCACTGGGTCGGCTCTACTACGAAATCATGGCCCTCCCTGGGATGTCCCGCTTCCTGGGCCGGACCTTCGCAGGTGGAGAGGCGCTGGGCGAGGCCAGTTGGCCCCTTGCGGAAGACCACCTGCGGAGGGCCGTGGAACTTGGCCCGGATATGCCGCTCTACCGGCTGGACCTGGCCCGGTTCCTGGTGCGAAGAGGGGACCGGGCCGTGGCCCGGGAGGAACTCCGCCGCGTGGTGGTCGAGGCCCGGGACCGGCCGTCGGACCAGGCCTTCGCTGCAGAGGCACGGAAGCTCCTCCGGGAGGCGGGTGGGTGAGGGAAGGGGAAGGGCGGCCCGTTCCAGCGCGCCCTCTCGACCGGGGTGTGGACCGAAAGGCGTTGGACCGGATCATCCGGCGGGCGGCGGAGCTCCAGTTTCACGCCTCCGACGGGCCGGGCGAGGTGCTCTCCGAGGCCGAGGTGGTCCGGATCGGCGAGGACGTGGGTCTGGACACGCGTCACATCCGAAGGGCGCTGGAGGAGGTGCGGGCCGATGCCCTGGCACCGGAGCTCCCGCAGGATCCCTCTCCCCTCCAGCGGGTGGTCGGGCCGGGGCGGGTCCAGCTTCGTCGGGTTGTCCCCGGAGCCCCGGAAAAGGTGGAAGCGGATCTGGCCCTCCACCTGCGGGACCGGGAGAGCCTTCACCCGGTCCGAAGCCGGGCCGGCGTCTCGATCTGGGAGCCGGCGGAGGGGTTCCTTCCCCAACTCCAGCGGGGGCTCAAGTGGAAGGGCCACCGATATGACCTGGCCCAGGCAAGGCAGATTGAGGTGGCCGTGCTGGCCCTGGAGGCCGATTTCTCCCTCGTCACCCTCACCCTGGACGTCCGGAACCTCCGGGCCAAGCACGGAGGAGGATACCTGACGATGCTTTCCGCCCTCGGCGGAGCCGGGGGGCTCGTGCTGGGGCTCACCGCCCTTTCTCTTCCGCCATTGGGTGTGGTGACCGCCGGAGCCCTGGGGATGGCGGGAGGAGCGGCGGGTGGTATTCCGGCAGGACGCCGGGCCTTCCGGAACCAGGTGGAACGGGTCCGGCTCGCCTCCGAGGGCCTCCTGGATCGCCTGGAGAAAGGGGATTTACCCCCCCGTTCCCGGTCAGTGGGCCTTAGCCGAGGGCCTTAGCCGACGGGAACCCTCAGCGCACGAGCTTCTTGTACCGGATCCGGTGGGGCTGGGCGGCCTCGGCTCCCAGGCGGCGCTTCCGGTCCTCCTCGTACTCCTGGTAGTTCCCCTCGAACCACCGGACCTGGGAGTTCCCCTCGAAGGCCAGGATGTGGGTGGCGATGCGGTCCAGGAACCACCGGTCGTGGGAGATGATGACGGCGCATCCGGGGAAAGAGAGCAGGGCATCCTCCAGGGCCCGGAGGGTGTCCACGTCCAGGTCGTTGGTGGGCTCGTCCAGGAGGAGGACGTTCCCCCCCGCCTTGAGCAGCTTGGCCAGGTGGAGGCGGTTGCGCTCCCCTCCGGAGAGGACGCCCGCCTTTTTCTGCTGGTCTCCACCCCGGAAGTTGAAGGCGGAGAGATAGGCCCGGGAGTTCACCTCCCGCCATCCGAAGTCCAGCACATCGTGTCCTCCAGAGACCTCCTCCCAGACCGTCCGATCCGGATCCAGGTCGGCCCGGGACTGGTCCACGTAGGAGATCCTCGCCGTGCTCCCGATGGTGATGGAGCCTGAGTCCGGCTCCTCCTCTCCCACCACCATCCGGAAGAGGGTGGTCTTCCCCGCGCCGTTGGGGCCGATGACCCCCACGATCCCCCCTCGGGGGAGGCGGAAGGAGACATCCTCCATGAGGAGGGTGTCCCCGTATCCCTTGGAGACCCCGTCGAAGTTCACCACCTCCTCCCCCAGACGCTCCGGCTTGGGGATGAGGATCTCGGCGGTGCGGATCTCCTCCTTCTGATCCTGCTGCATGAGCTCATCGTAGGAGCGGAGGCGGGCCTTTCCCTTGGCCTGGCGGGCCTTGGGGCTCATCCGGACCCACTCCAGCTCCCGCTCAAGCGTCTTCTGTCGGGCGGAGCTCTGCTTCTCCTCCAGAGCCAGGCGCTGCCGTTTCTGCTCCAGCCAGGAGGAGTAGTTCCCCTCGAAGGGGTGCCCCTCGCCCCGGTCCAGCTCCAGGATCCACTGGGCCACGTTGTCCAGGAAGTACCGGTCGTGGGTGATGGCCACGATGGTTCCGGGGAAGCGGGCCAGGTGCTGCTCCAGCCACCCCACCGATTCGGCGTCCAGGTGGTTGGTAGGCTCGTCCAGGAGGAGGAGGTCCGGCTCCTCCAGGAGGACGCGGCAGAGGGCCACCCGCCGCTTCTCCCCCCCGGAGAGCTTGGTCACGTCGGCGTCGGGGGGGGGGAGCCGGAGGGCGTCCATGGCCACGTCCAGCTTCCGATCCAGCTCCCAGGCGCCGGCGGCCTCGATGCGGTCCTGGAGCTTCCCCTGTTCTTCCAGGAGGGCGTTCATCTCCTCATCGGTGGAGATCTCGCCGAATTTCAGGTTCACCTCCTCGAAGCGCTTCAGGAGGTCCCGGGTCTCCTTCACTCCCAGCTCCACGTTCCCCCGGACATCCAGGGTGGGGTCCAGTTCCGGCTCCTGCGAGAGGTAGCCGACCCGTACTCCCTTGGCGGCCCATGCCTCGCCCTGGAAGTCGGTGTCCACGCCGGCCATGATCCGGAGAAGGGTGCTCTTCCCCGAACCGTTGGGACCCACCACGCCGATCTTGGCGCCAGGGTAGAAGGAGAGCCAGATGCCCTTCAGGATCTCCTTCTTCGGGGGAACCACCTTTCGGAGGTCCTTCATGACGTAGATGAACTGGGGACCGGCCATGGCTGGGGCGTGGGGTTGGGGGTGGAGGGCTGACGGGGGCCATCGGCCGCCGTCCGGGCGCTTCTCCAGGCATGAGCGGAGCGCCCCGGGAGAGGGAATCTAACGAGGAAACAGGACGACTCCACCCATGCGGCCCTCCCTGCCTCCCTCCAGGCGGCCGTCGGTCAATGGCTTTCCAGGGCGCGGAAGATCCCCCGGAGCAGGAGTCCACTCGACAGCATGGCGATTCCCACCACCCACACCCGGACCTCCACCTGAAAGGCGAGGAAGAGGCAGGCGGCGAGACCCAGGCTGGGGATCCAACGGGGGTAGCGGCGGGCCTCGACGGGAAGGCGAAGGGCGGCCAGGTTGGTGATGCCGTAGTAGATGAGGACGGTGAAGGCCGAGAAGGACCAGGTGGTGCGCACATCCCCCAGGAGGACCAGGGCCAGGATGCCGGCGCCCACCGCAGCCACGGCGATCCGGGGGCTTCCGCTCTCCGCCTCCACCCGGGCCAGGACGCCGGGGAGGTCCCCGCGACGCCCCATGGCCAGCGCCACCCGGGAGAGTCCCAGGACGAGGTTCAGGAGGACGCCCACCATGGCTGTGGCGGCGGCCAGGGCCACGAGGAGGGGGAGGCCGGGGGTGCCCAACTCCCGGGCCACTGCCTGAAGGGGGGCTGCCGTCTCCGCCGTGGCCCGGGCGAAGCCATCGGGACCCAGTGCGCCCAGGGCCACCGCAGCCACCCCCAGGTAGAGGAACGCCACCGTCCCCAGGGTGATCCAGATCGCCAGGGGAATGGTCCGGGCCGGATCCTTCACCTCCTCTCCCAGGGTGGCGATCCGTCCGTACCCGGTGTAGGCCACGAAGAGGAGCGCCGTGGCATGGAGGAGGGCGCTGGGGCCGGCGGCAGTGAGCCCTGCTGCTGGCCCATCTACTCCACCCTCCAGCGCTGTGCCCACGAAGGTCGTCAGGGCCTGGGGAAGGCCCGCCAGGAGGAAGAAGGCGAAGACCAGGAGGGTGATTCCCACCACCAGGGTGTTGGCCCGGTTGGACCGGCGGATCCCGCCTGCCACCAGGAGCGTGAGCACGAGGACGATCCCACCAGCCAGGGCAACGCGCAGGATCACTGCTTCCGCGAGCCCCAGGGTGAGGAGGAGGTAGCCTGCCAGTCCCAGAGCGGCGGTGGCCGCAGAGGCCCCCTTGGCCAGCAGGAACATCCACCCTGCGGCGAAGCCCAGGGTCGGATTCAGGAAGCGGTATCCATACTCATACGTCCCACCGCTGACCGGGTGGGCGGCGGCAAGCTGAGCCGAGGAGAGGCCGTTGAAGAGGGCGAGCATGGCCGCCAGGGGAAGGGCCAGGAGGATCCCCGATCCCGCCACGCCGGCCGCGATCCCCAGGGAAACGAAGAGCCCCGTTCCCACGATGGATCCAAGCCCCATGAGCACCGCGCCGGGCAGTCCCACGTGCCGATGGAGGGCCCCTGGGGGCCGGGCGTCCCCTGGCCTGCCCGGACCGGAATCAGGCGGGGGGGAGGGGCGAGGGGTCACCGCCGGAGCCACGAATCCGGGGAACGACCGGGAATGTTGAGGATTGCGATGGGGGCTGACAGGGGAGCCTCCGAAACGGTCTGGAGAAGGGGGATGTCAGGACCCTTTGGTCATGCCTTCCTCTTCATGGTCATGCCTTCCTCTTCCGGGGGCGGGTGCGGTGGGGGGACGATTCCCCAGGGCCGGACGCTCCGGACTTCAGGACCACGACCAGCATCACGATCCCCAGGACCCCCATGATGCCGGAGAAGATCTGTGAGAGAGTCAGGTCCATCCAGACCGTACGCTCTTCGCGGAGGTACATGAGGAGGAACCGGATGATCCCGTAGAGTCCCACGAAGGACCAGGTGAGGACTCCCGGGGGGGGCTTGATTCGCTCCCGGACCAGGAAGAGCAGTCCGGCCATTCCGAAGTTCTTCGCCGATTCGTAGAGCTGCACGGGGTGGCGACATCCCTCCGGGGGGCGGGCCATGTACTGGTTCTGGGAGTAGTCCACGCAGAACGGTCCATCGTAGGGCGTTCCGTACATCTCCGCGTTGATGAAGTTGGCGATCCGCCCCAGCCCCAGCGCCACCGCTACGGGGACCGCGATCCGGTCGGTGAGGGTGTAGATGGGGATTCCGTGTTTCCGCGAAAACCACCAGGTGGCCAGGAGAATCCCCGCGAGCCCTCCGTGGAAGGCCAGCCCTCCCCGCCATACCGCGATCCAGTCCAGGGGCTGGAACCCGTATCGGTCGTACTCGAAGATGAACACGTGGAAGAAGCGGGCGCCTACCAGAGCCCCCACGATGGCCAGCAGGACGAAACTCTCCGCCCGTTCGTCCGTCATCCCCGGCATGGACCGATCCCGCCCCGCTTTCCGCAGCGAGAGCCAGACCAGGACCATCCCCAGGATGTAGGGGAGGGAGTACCATCGGACTCCGAAGCTCTCTCCGATGCGGAAGAGGAAGGGGTCGATGTTGTGAATGATGGGATCCAAGGTGAGATCCTCAGGTGGGGGTCACGTATGGGGAGGCCGCCGGACAAGGGAGTCCGGGGCCGGAGCGGGAGGCGCTCGGATCCGTGAGAGGCGATCGGAGCCTCCGAAGCATCCGAAAGGGTCGGACCGGGACCCCGGCGTGTCAACACCGGCCGATGTCCTCAACGCTCCGCCAGGACCTCCTGGATGCGTCGCACGAGCGCTGGCCAGTCCACCGGCTTGGCCATGACCGGGCAAGAAAGGTCCTGGGCCTGCTCCGGATCTCCGGTCAGGAGGATGACGCAGGGCCCCGAGCGTTCCCGGAGAAGCTCCAGGACCGTCCGTCCGGATATCCTCCCCAGGTGCAGGTCCAGTAGAACCAGGTCGGGGGGGTCGGAGAGGATTCTCCGGACCAGGGCTTCCACCGGATCGCCCAGTTCCGGGGCGAGGGTGGAGACATCGGCGCCGGCTCGGTTCAGGAGGCGAGCCAGAACGGAGCGCAGGGCCGGCTCATCGTCCACAACCGCAATCCGTGCCCCGTCCAGGGGGCCCGGGACCGTCCCCTTCGGGCGCCAGCTTCGTCCTCGCTGGAGCTCCCTGGAAGAGGGGCGGGCCAGCGGGAGTTCCAGCCGGAAGGCCACGGCCTCCCCCGAGCCGGTGTCCACCGGTTCGGGACCCGTCAGGGTTCCGCCCAGCCGGAGGATCCCCCAGCGTGCGAGGAGCAGGGAGGGGTCCTCGCCTGATCCCTCCGCGGCAAGGGGGCCGTCACGAAGGACCCGGATCTCGGCCCGGGTAAGGGGGTCGGGTGCCGAAGGGTCTCCTGCCGGACGGATCTCAATCCGGAGTCTGGATCGGGCTTCCCTGGCTGAACTCCTGAGGAGTCCGCGGAGCGCTCGGGCCAGGAGGCTCGATGAGCCCCGGACCACGGAGCCATGGGGCAGTGAGCTCCGGAAGGTGGTGAGCACCCCGGGGCTGGAAGGGATCCAACGGTCCACTGCGGATTCCACCAGGGCCCCGAGGGCGAAGTGCTCCTCCCCTTCCCGTGACGTGGGGGAGGGCTCCATCATGGCCATGGAGAGAATGACCTGGAAGTCGTCGGCTTCCTGCTGGAGGCGGCGGAGTTCGATGGAGGGCACCCCACCGGACCCGGCCTGATCCCGTGCCAGCGCCAGGCGGCTGGAGAGTTCCCCGAGGAACTCCGCAACCTCGCCCAGGAGAGCCGAGGCGAAAGGGTTCAGCTCCTCCCTACCGGGAGACTTCAGGGGTCGTTGGCGCGCTGGGGGCTGCATCCCTATCTCCGGTCCGCCTGCTCGTCCCGGAGCGCGGCCAATTCCTGGAAGAACGCGTTGGAAGCCGTCTCAAAGGCGCCCCGCTCACGGAGCTGGGTGGGTGTGAGGGGAATCACCGCCCGAATGGCCCGGCGAAGGGCCTGGTCGCCCGAATATCCGCACGCCAGCCCCACGCTGAACACCGAGTGGCCCGGGTCATCCAGGAGGGCGGAGGCAAAGAGCACACGCATCCAGAGGAGAAGTCGGCGGGGGGTAGGCAACTGGGAGCGCTCGCACCATCGAAGAAGGGTGGATGGTGAGAAGCCCAGGGTCTTGGCCAGATCCCTGGGATACCCTCCCATCATCACAGTCTCCACGGCGGCGTCCATCAGCGCCCGAGCACGGCCGGTGAGGGGGAATCCGGGATCGTGGGCCAGGAGACGACGGAGGGGTTGCCCCCGGGCACTCAGGAGTCGCCTGCGGACCGACTCGCGACTCGTGTCCTCGTCCAACTGGAGGACCTCAGCCACGCCCCACTCGCCCATCTGCCGGATGTCGGGGTAGCGGGATGGGGTGGACTCCGTGGCCACCACCACGGTGGCGGAGGGGAAGGCCTTCAGCAGATGGGAGAGATGGGGTGAGGGGCCCCGGCCATTCATCTCTCCGAAGTAGGGATCCACCAGGACAAGCGCGGCTGGGGGCGCCTCGGCCACCCCGGCCCAGAGCTCCGCCCAGCTATTGACCCGGAGGAGCTGGAACCGGTCCCCGGCGATCCGATTCAACCGCTCCATGAGGACTCGATCTGCGTGGAGCAGGAGGAGGGGACGAGGGGTGGATTTCATAAATTGACGAAATGTGTTCGGAGTTTGACGGAATCAGGTTGGGTTGTGCAGGTGGAATGACCAAAGATTCAATGTAGCGGGTCGCAATGAGGCGATCCGGGAACCACCAGGGACCCTTCGAATCCGAGGTTCTGTCATGCGCATCAGCCGAGTTGTCGCCCTCGTCATCGCCCTCGCCCTCCTTCCGGCCTGCGGCTTCTCTTCCCCCACCGGGATCCAGGACGACGCCGCCACGGGCATCAGCGCTCCCGGAGAGCCGATGGCTGACAGGGGGGGATACATCGGCCCCAACTCCTGACGGCGCGGCAGAACGCAAGTCCAGGCGCCAGCGTTTGGGGGGGGGCCCCCCGGGGCACAACCGGGGGCCCCCCCCACCACCCGCTCCCGGAGGAGGCGCAGCACCTGGGTGGACTCGGGGGAGCCCTCCTGGAGCCCTGCGTCCGCTGCGGTCGGCGTCCCCCTGCGGGCTCCCAGCGCCCGCTCCTCTGCGGCGATGGATTCCCGCACCGCCTCCGCCAGGAAGCGAATCTTCCCCTCGTGACGTTCCCGGGCCAACTGTTCGGCCCGGTGCACCGCCGACCGGGCTTCGTCCAGTTTCCCAAGGGCCAAGGCCCCCCGGGCGACCTCCACCCAGGCCTCGGCGACTCCCGGGCCATCGGCATGATGGGTGAGTTCCCTCCGCGTGTTTTCGAATTCCGGAGTCCTTCCCGAACCTCCGGCCGCCCGGGCCAGCGTCCCCAGGGCGATGGCGCGCAGATGGTGGGGGATCTGCGGGACGACCTCCTGAACCACCTGGAAGGCGTCGGAGAAACGGCCCTGCTGGAGCCAGAAGCACCCCAGGTCATGGACCAGGAGGGGAAGTTCCACGTGGTTCGGACCGTAGGCCTCCAGCGCCTCCAGGGCGTGACGCTGCGCCGCCTCCGGCCGCCCCATGTTGTCCTCGATGACGAAGAGTTCGTGGAGGGCCATGGCCCGGGTTTCCGCCAGACCCTGCCGGGTGGAACGGCGTAGCGCCTTGAGCACGCTCCGTCGCGCGGCGGGGAAACTCCCCTTCCGGAGCATCATCTTGCCATGGGCCAGGTAGGCCCGGACATAGGAGTCCCAGTCCCGGCACTGACGGGCGAGGCCCACCGCCCGGAAGAACCAGGCTTCGGCACGGGAGTAGTGGGCCAGGTCGCGAGCAGACCGAACGATGGCCAGGGCGAAGCGGGGGTCAGCAGGGCAGGAAAGCGCCGCGGCCTGGAGGAACTCCAGACCGGTTCGACGATGGCCCTTCCCCTCCGCCCAGGTGGCGACCCGCATGCAGGCGATTCCGATGGTCGGGGGATCCGCATGGACCGGATGGAAGAGGACCATGGAAAGATCCTCGAGGAGACTGGCCAGTTCCTCCTCCCCCTCCGGGACGGCCAGGAGAATCTCGGCCCGGCGACGCTCCCCCGCCTCAGGGTCGAAGAGATCGCTTCGATCCGAGGGGGGAACCTGGGCCCATAGCACGACGCTCCGGAGGGACTTCCAGAGGAGGCCTCCCAGCTCCGTCGGCAACTCCTCCAGAATCTGAAGGCCTTCCGGCCCCGGGTCTCCAGCGTCCCGGAGGAGGGGTGGGGGGATCCGCCACCTCCGACGGCTCTCGTCCACCCGGGTCTGCCGCGTCGTCTTGCTCATGGCCTCCTCCGATTCTGTATGCTCGGACCGAACATCTCCATGCACTTCTTGCTCCACCGCGTAATCTACAGGCGAAGCGCGGTGCGAGTCCACCACCTTCTTCCGTCAGCCCGTCGTGGGGCGGTATCGGGGTCCCCCGACCCTGTCGTCGGTGGCGAAGGGCGGCCCCCTTGTCCTTCCGAGACTCCTGGGGCACTGTTGCCGGACACGGGAGGCACGGGTCGGGCGATGGATCTCGCCCCACCCGGATACCGGAAGGGGTTCCCTGGATTCCCAAGGGGAGGCGAGGCGTGACCAAGGATTCCAGTACGCGACGAGGTCTGGCGGGGTGGGCGGATCGGACGCTCAACTTCGTGGAGCGGACCGGCAACCGGCTGCCGGATCCCATCACCCTCTTCGTCCTTTTCATCGGCCTCGTCCTCTTTCTCTCCTGGTTCGCCTGGCTCCTGGGGGCCTCGGCCACCCATCCCGGTACCGGAGAGGAGATCCGGGCGGTGAACCTCCTCACCGGTGAGAGCATCCAGCGGATCCTGGTGGAGATGCCCCGCACCTTCACCGACTTCCCACCCCTGGGCTTGGTCCTGGTCGTGATGATCGGGATCGGGGTGGCGGAACGCACGGGGCTCATCGAGACCTCCCTGAAGGCGTTCGTTCGGAGCGTACCGGGATGGCTCGTTACGGCTGCGTTGGTCCTCGGGGGGCTCCTCTCCTCCCTGGCGGTGGATGCCGGCTACGTGGTCCTCATTCCCCTGGGGGCGGTGATCTTCCACGGGATGGGCCGCCACCCCATCGCCGGGCTGGCGGCGGCCTTCGCCGGGGTTTCCGGCGGGTTCAGCGCCAACCTCCTCCTCACGGCCCTGGACCCGCTCCTGGCCGGATTCACCGAGCCGGCGGCGCAGCTCCTGGATCCCACCTATCGGGTGGACCCCACCGCCAACTGGTGGCTCATGGCGGCGCTGGTACCGGTCTTCACCCTGGGGGCGACCCTGGTGACAGAGCGGATCCTGGAGCCCCGGCTCGGAGCCTATACCGGGGGGGTGATGGTGGAGGAGGACGAACCCCTCACCCCCCGGGAGCGGAAGGGGCTTTTCGCGGCCGGCGTGACGGTGATCCTCACCCTGGGGGTCATTGCCTGGTGGGGGATTCCCGAGGACGGGGTTCTCCGGGGGCCGGAGGGAGAGATTACCCCCCTCCTCTCCTCCATCGTGGCGCTCATGCTCTTCGTCTTCTTCCTTCCCGGATTGGTATACGGGATCGTGACGGGGAAGGTACGAAACGACAAGGAAGTGGCCTCCATGACCTCGGAGACCATGTCCTCCATGGGGGCGTACATCGTCCTCGCCTTCGTGGCCGCCCACTTCATCGCTTTCTTCAACTGGTCCAACCTGGGGCTGATCCTGGCCATCTCGGGGGCGGACGGCCTCCGGGCGGTGGGGTTCACCGGTCTTCCCCTCATCGTCTCCTTCGTACTGGTCTCCGCCGGAATCAACCTCTTCATCGGGAGCGCTTCGGCGAAGTGGGCCATCATGGCCCCGGTCTTCGTCCCCATGCTCATGCTCCTGGGGTATTCGCCGGAGCTGACCCAGGCCGCCTACCGGATCGGGGATTCCTTCACCAACATCCTGACCCCCCTCCTCCCGTACTATCCCCTGGTCATCATCTTCGCCCAGAAGTACGAGAAGGACATCGG